>NZ_JBHWCC010000082.1:0-30201 GCF_042735715.1 Streptomyces sp. NPDC059582 | reverse complement strand
CCGGAACAGCACCCACAACTCATCGGGCACCAGCCGCTCAACCAGATCCGTCATGCACGGATCAACGAACGATCACGCCATCAGAAACGGTGTCTTAGCGAGGGGACTGCTTCGTTCCGAAGCAACTCGGCTGGGGGCGCTGCCTTGAACTGGTGCGCCTCTCACCTGCGCTGATGGTCCGCAGACGTTCGCCGCTGTTCGTCGGCGTTGTCACGCAGTTAGACACTCAGCCCTGCCTCGGCCTCAATGCTTGCGGCGCTTGCTCTTCCCGTCCCCGCACTCTGGGCTGGGAACTGCCGAGGTATTTCAGGGCTGGCGAGTGTGAACTACGCGCCTCCGCTGCCCCGTTTGCACTAGGTCGAGTACCGGATCGACCACTCCGTGCCGGGTCTGGTGTCTCGTGCGTGGCGCCGGGGGATGGCTGAAGACCGGGGGCCGCCAAGAAACCCCTTCCAATGGGGGTTCTGCGCCACCGAATAACGGTTTTCCGTTTTTTTAGTGCCCTGGAACCCCTACAAGAAGGGGTTCCAGACTATTTTTGGTGCCAGGGTAGATATCCTGTTGGGGCTGAGACGGGCTTATTGGCTTTGGGTCGTATCAGTCACGCTGGACTCTTCCGGGGGTGGTAGCCCGGAACCCGGCGCTTCTGGGGCCCCTGCCTCCCGGCGGGGGCCCTGTTGCAGCTAGACCGCCAATCACCGGTGCGGCACGAGCTGCAGACAATCCGACTCGCCATAGTCGCCGGTCCGGAATCCATGGTTCCTCTTTTCTGAAATTACTGCACCATCCTGTGCATGCCTTATTCTGATCCCATTAGCCGATAGGTCGGCCCAAAGCCAATACGGAACGGCTTCGGAATCTACCAATCCGAAGCCCTTCCGTAACAAGTTGTGCTCAGAAAAGGGGGCGCCATGGATGCGCACCGAACGTTCTTGATCGTTACTCTTGCCGTTCTGGCTGTGGCCGGGTACGCGGTCCACCGCCTGACCAACGCTCCGGCACGCATCGCCGCTGTGCTCATCGCTCTGGCCGCGCTGGTCGGCGCCCTCCAGCCGATCGGCGCTCTTTTGAACCAGTCCGAGCAGTCGTCGGTTGAGACAGTTGCGCCGCCGGTGCCTCCCAGTGCCTCTGAAACGGCTCCACATCAGCCCGCGGCGCTGCCATCGACGGACGCGTCGAATCCGTCCGTCCTGTGACGGAAATGGTGGGTGAGTCGGTCCCCACACAACCGGTTCTGCGCGGTCGCACTGTCCGGCGTCCGGTCATGGATGCAGCAGAGATGATGTTTGCTCCGTTCGGACTGCCAGACACCACCCTCGCTGACATCGGACGACGAGCAAGGCTGCGCCCCCTCAACCGGCTGGACTGGTGCTTCACCAAAAAGAGAAGGGCCATCGTCCACTTCCTGTATTACGGCTGTGTCCGGGAGGAACTCCCGGACGGCTCGGTGCGGCTGTGGCGGGACATGGCGATGTTCGGTGACTGGACCGGCGAAAGCAGGGTGCCCGCGGGGAGCAGGAGCATGGTTCTGACGACCGCTGGCCTGATGTTGTCCATCAGCAGGTTGGACCTGCATGAGATCGCTGGGCAGCACCCAGGGCTCTTTCTCGCACTCGGGAACATGAGCGCCAGGCGCCTCCACGCGGCTGAGACCGTGTACGGCACGCGCAGGCAGGTCCGCCCAGCAACTCGTGTGGCCGCTCTTCTACTTCATCTCACCGAGGATTGGAGGAGGTATCAGTCCGGCGGAAAGTGGCGTCCGATCGACTCTGGTGTACACGACTACGTGGAGGGGCCCACGCAGGTTGACATCGCCGATGCTCTGGGGATCAGTCTGTCTTCGGTGGAAAACGCGCTGGCCGATCTGCGGAGGGAGGGGGCACTAGCGAAGGCCTCGTCGGGGCCCGGTCGCACGAATCGCCTTTACAGGATCACAGACCCTGCAGTGCTCAAAGAAGTAGCGAGCGACAAATAGCCGGTTGATCGACTCCAGCCGTCAAGCAGGCCACACATCGACACAGCGAAGGGCCGTTCCTCCGGCACCACCTTCCGGAGGAACGGCCCTTCGTCTGCCATGTCGAGGACGTCGACTTACTTCTTCTTGCCCTGGGTCTTGCCGGAGATCTTGGGGAGCTGGGTTTTTGCTGGTCAGGGGCGGTGGGCTCGGGCTCCTGGTGGTCGACGTTGGTCGTCCTTGGCCGCTGTTGAGCAACCTCGGACGGCCCAGGGACGGCCCAGACAACGGCTCTGCGGCCCACTCGATGGGTTACGAACTGATGGGCAACTCACGGGCTCGCTGACGCGCTTGCGCCCGCAGCTCCTTCAACCTGGCGTGGAAGGCATTGCGGCGGTTCTGGTCGAGGTTCAAGGGGAGGTCGAGTTGGGAGATGAGCTGTGATTCCGAGACCCACGGTTCGTCGTGCTCGATCCAGCAGACTCGCGCGTTGTCCGCCATCCACACACTCAGCGTGGCTTCGCCGACCTTGCCAAAGGTCATCTTCTTACCGCTGGCCACGCGGCGTAGCTCAAGTCCGAGCAGGCATCCGAGGGTGAGTCGCAGAGTCGAGCCGGCCGCATTGCCCCGGTAATGGTTGCGCACCCGCTTGCACAGGTTCTGTGTGCTGGGTCGACTCGCCATGTACCGCGGGGCTATGCCGACGTAGAGCAGGCGCCCGGCGTCCAGGTCCGGGTGGGGCGACTGCTCGAAGTGCCACCCATAGACCCCTGCCGCCGCTGGGACAGGGCTCGGACGCACCAAGACCTCCTGTGCCGACCACAACCTATCGGGACTGACGAGAGCGATAGCTTCCACGAAGCCTCCAGACGTGCCACGACTGATCGTCGCAGGCTACTGGCCGAGGCTGACATGTGACATCAGCTTGGGAAGCTGAGGTGTTCTGGGGCTCACTGCGGGGCTGACCTGCGACTCAAGAGCGTCGACGCCTGGCGGGTGGGGTCGTTGATTCCCCGGTGTTCCCCGTGGTTCCCCCTACGATCTGGCACGCCTCTGGCACGACCTCTACTGGGGGCGCTGCTGGGGGGCGTGTCCAATCATGATCGGCCCGGTACCTGGGTGACCAGCTGCCGGGCAGCACCGATGGACGAGTAAATCGAACACATGCTTGAATTTAGCCATGCGATCGTTTCCCGCCGACCTGGCCCAGGCGCAGTAGGAGTGGAGCGCTATCCACCGGCAGCTCGCCGAGCGCCCTGGCCGTACCGAGCTCCGTCGGCATCTGAATGACGGGCCGGAGTGCGGGGCCGTACATCCCGGATGATTCTGAAGGCATGTCCGGCCCGATACGTGTGATCGTGCATCCGCCGTCCCCCACGGGTAGCCGGCGCGTACGCGTAGATGGCGAGATCCTCGGCCTGGCCCACAACGTGGTCGACCTCGCTGAGTTCCTTCGCCGCGCCGGGCTGGAGATCGACCCGGCGGAGGTCGCGGAGGCGCCGTGGATCGACTGGCGTGGCGTCGGGCCGGAGCGCTGGGGTCCGGAGATGTGATGGGCTCGGCGCGATACGCGGCGATGCCATCACTTTCTGATCCGTAGCTCTGCCAGAGAACGGTCATTGGAGGTCACACAGGCTGCGGGCAACGGCTTGGCGGCCGGTGGTGGTTGCTGGGGTTGCTGGGGTTGCTGTACTTCGTTGCTGTAGAGCAGGATCCCGACCGGGGGTGTGGTCATGGAACGGGAACAGCTCGAACAGCTGCTGGGCGGTGGCGACGACACGTCATCGGCCGCTCTGGCTGCAGTCCGCGCCGGCGCTTCTTACGTCGTCTGGGACGGAACGACGTCACCCAAGTCGCTCGCGACGGTCTACGGACGCCGACTCCGTCACACCCTTCGGAGGGGCATCGAGACCTCCGGCTTGGCCCGGGCCGTACAACGCCTCGACCTATACGGCCGCCCGGTGCGCCTGGGCCAGATCCGGACTGCCGACGGATCTTGGATCTTCATGCTGTTCCTCGACGAGGACAGCAGCACGCTGGTGGCGTGCACCGGCGTGCGGCAGACCCAACCGGGCCCACCACGGCCAGACGCCTGCTGAAGCTCTGCAGCGCCAACACGCTTTCCAACTGTGGTGGTGGGGCGGTGGACTGTGTGCGGGGGCGTTCACCTGGGTTCATGGGCGGCTGGGGGTCGGCGCTGGGACGGCTTCGGGTCTCGTCTGAACCACCATGAACGGCGCTGAATGAGACTGAAACTGAGACGGGGCTAGCGTGTCAGGCGTTCTCCGCCGCCCAGGCGATGCTCAGCCTTCTTGCGCGTTGTCCGCGAGTGGGGCGGTGTCCTTGGTCGGCGGGGCCTTGATGGTCACAGGCTGATTGATGTCGAGGAAGGTGATGGTCAGGTCGAGCGGCCCGTCTCCGGTGCCGGCAAGCATGTCGTTGTGCTTGGCCCGCATACGGAACTGTTTGGTGCGGTCGTCGCCGTCTATCCACAGGTCCATGGTGAGCGGGTCGGAGACTTCCAGTTGTATGAACTGATCCAGGCGCTCTCCAATCAGGCCGTCGCCGTTGACCGTCCCCTTGTAGTGCGTGGTCCTGGCGCCGTCGACCGTCTCAGTGCCGATCAGTCGCAGGTCCTTGGACCCGGTCAGAAGCGTGGACTGCGTAGTTGTGCTTCCCTGCAGCTGACTGGGCAGCACGCCGTAGGACTGGTTGTCTACCGCGCTGCGTCCCCATATGGCTGGCGCAGCGCTCAGCCACTTCTTGCCGTTCAGCTTCTCGGAACGCATCCCACTCCCGCCGACATACATCACCTCGTCGACGAACCGGATCTCCAGCTGGCCGTGCCCGCCCTGGTCAGCCGCAGCAGTCATCTTCATACTCATCGCCAGCGGTTGTGTGTTCATGGAAGCCTCGGCCTCCAGACGGCCTTTCGCCGGCACGGTCCCGCTGATCCGATAGTGGAGTGACGTGATGTCCGCGGAGTTCTTCGCCGCCTTCGCCACGGCTGCCGCAGGAATCACCTTGGGTGGGTCTACAACCGCGGAATCGCTCTTGGAACCGCCTCCGCAGGCAACCGATCCCCCCGCGAGCAGTACGGCCGCGAACGTCACGCTCATCACTCTGCGCGGTACGGAAACAAGAACAAACATTCCAACAACCCCCAAGATGGATGGCAGATCCATGCCACGGCCGTGAGCCTAACTCGGGGTGTGTCCTGAGGTCTGCTGGGGGTTTGTGAGGTATGCGCGTCAGACGCGCTCGCCCGCTTCCGGCGGCCCCGGTGTTCCCCGTGGTTCCCCCTACGATCTGGCACGCCTCTGGCACGACACCGGAGGCGCCGCTGGGGGCGTGTCCGATCATGATCGGCACGGTACCTGGGTGACCAGCTGCCGGGCAGCACCGATGGACGAGTAAATCGAACGCATGCTTGAATTTAGCCATGCGATCGTTTCCCGCCGACCTGGCCCAGGCGCAGTAGGAATGGAGCGCTACCCACCGGCAGCTCGCCGAGCGCCCTGGCCGTACCGAGCTAATTCGGCATCTGAATGACGGGCCGGAGTGCGGGGTCGTACATCCCGGATGATTCTGGAGAGAGGTCCGGCCCGATACGTGTGATCGTGCATCCGCCGTCCCCCACGGGTAGCCGGCGCGTACGCGTGGATGGCGAGATCCTCGGCCTGGCCCACAACGTGGTCGACGTCGCTGAGTTCCTTCGCCGCGCCGGGCTGGAGATCGACCCGGCGGAGGTCGCGGAGGCGCCGTGGATCGACTGGCGCGGCGTCGGGCCGGAGCGCTGGGGTCCGGAGATGTGATGGGCTCGGCGCGATACGCGGCGATGCCATCACTTCTGATCCGTAGCTCTACAGGGATCGGTCATCGGCGGTCATACAGGCTGCCGGAAGGGTGCTGATGGGCACCGCTGGGCACCGTCGGTTGCTGTGGTTGCTGTATTCCGCTGCTGTACAGCCGGAACGGAACTCAGCCTGGGGAGTCCAAGAGGTCGTATCCCTGTCATCCGTTGTCCTCGGACGGTCCAACGACAGCCTGGGATTCAGGAGTCGTTGCCGAAGCGCTTGCGGAGATCGCCTGAAGCCGCAGACATGACGGTAACGCCCTGTTGGGGAGCCAGCTCAGAGATCGGGCGCTCCACCTGTGGGTCGTAGCCTTCCATGCCGGTCTCGTGTTCGATCATCGCCGCCGGTGCGTACACCAAGCCCAGAATGCGTTCCGCCTCGTCGCCCGTGTGCCAGTACGGAACCGTGATCGTTACTTCGTCGATGAAGATTGAAGCCTGGATGCCGGTGGCGTGGTGCGTCAGCTCGCACGTCTCGCCGTTCTCAAAGAGTTCGATCTCGCCCAGCAAGTCACGGGCCCGTGGAACGATGCGGTCCCACGCTTCGATGAGCTCAGGCGGTACCAGTCCCTCGACCTCTACGTCCTGGTCCTCCTCCAGCTCTTCGAGAGCTTCGTCCCAGGACTGGTCTGGGCGCCGGTTGAGGAAGTAGATGTCGTAGCTCACGGCGGAATCGTAGAGCTCCGGGCCTGTGGTGTCCCCCGCAGGCCGGCTATTAGGTCGACGGCTCAATGGGCGGACGACGCCCGCCACGGCACCGCCGCCGTTGAGGTGCCCCCGGCATCGAACCTGCGACACCCGCTTTAGGAGCGAGGTGAGGGGAGTGCCGCTCTGACCTGCGAACTGTCCACATGGGCAAACCAAGGGTCAGCCACCCGTCAGCCACCGCCGTTCCCCGTGGCTCCCCGCTGGATCTGGCACGAATGTGGCACGGGGACTGCTGATGTTCCTCAACTGTGCTTCGCCGATGGGTGCCTGCGCGGGCGCCGAGGCCACCATCGCTGAGCAGGGGAAGGACTGTCGTCGCCTGTCGTCATCCGTCGCCGACGGCTGCCCTCGGACGGCCCACAGACGGCCCAGCGCCTCGCGCTGGCCGAGGGGCTGCGGGAGTCGACCGAGTCGTGGGCAGACCTGCTGCGCGACTGCCGCCGACGCGGCATGCGCGACGCGGAGCTGGTGGTCGGTGACGGCGCAATGGGGCTGTGGAAGGCGCTGGCCGAGGTGTTCCCGGTTGCCCGCCACCAGCGGTGCTGGGTCCACAAGGCCCGGAATGTCTCGAACGCCCTGCCGAAGTCCGCACAGCCGGGCGCGACGAAGGCGATGCAGGAGATCTACAACGCCGAGGACCGCGCGCACGCCGAGAAGGCGATCGAGGCGTTCGCGAAGACCTACGGCGCGAAGTGGCCTAAGGCCGTCGCAAAGATCACCGAGGACCGGGAGGAGCTGCTGGCGTTCTACGACTTCCCGGCCGAGCACTGGATTCACCTGCGGACCACGAATCCGATCGAGTCGACCTTCTCCACGGTCAAGCTCCGCACCAAGGTCACCCGTGGGGCCGGCAGCCCGGCCGCCGCCCTGGCGATGGTGTTCAAGCTCGTCGAGTCGGCTCAGGCCCGCTGGCGGGCGATCACCGGCGCCCACCTGGTGCCCCTGGTCCGCTCCGGCGCCAGGTTCGAGAACGGCCACCTCGTCGAACGCCCCGAGATCCGCGTCGCCTGATTGATCAACCAGACCTTGACAACAACTCGAACCCACGTGCTCCACTCACCTGGAAACACACAGCGCCGGAGGAGGCTCGATGAGTGAAATACGAGGAGTTCCCTGGCGCGAGACAGCACGGGTCATGGCACTCTGCTGGGCGGTCTGCGGAGTGGCTTACTCCATCCTCAACGTCCTCGACGAGCCGACGCTGCCCATCGCCGCGCCCGTCGTGATGCTCCTGGTGCGTTGGTTCTGGGACCGGCACCGGCACTGGGCCGCGGGCGCTGCCGCGACCTTCGCGGGCTCGGCCGTCGTGTTCGTTCTGACGGACCTGGCACGACCGCACTGGGACCGAATTGCAGTGGATGCGCTGGGGACGGCAGCAGGAGCAACGGTGGCTCTGGTCTTCTTCGCTGGGGCGTCGCGGCTGATGCCTCCAACTACCAGATCAGATCACGCGAGCCACAACTCTTGACAATTACTCTCGGTCAACCGGTCCTACGCCTCGGCCGATCGTCCACTGAGGTCCGGCGCCGATCGCTGCTGTTCGCGCCTGTTGGTGTCAGCCGCTGGTGTCAGCCTTCGCACGCAGTATTGACGGGGGAGTCGCTCTACTCCTCGACTCCAAGAACCACGTCGGCAGCACGCGCGTGCCCCTTCGGATCATCGACTGCCACCCGCACCGACCACCGTTGCGGTCCCCCGATGTACTTGACGAAGCGGCTCTCTCCCAGCACGTCACCGATCACGAAGCGCCGGTCTGCCAAGTAGAGCGACCCGTCGAAGACCGTGGTAAATGACGGATCGGCGGCGACAGCCTGACCGTGGTCTCGGAACAACCGCACCTTGATCAGAACCGTCTGTGCTTGTACACGGACAATGACGTGAGTGTCGGAGGATGCAGCGGGAGCGCCCTCCAACTCCAGGTCATCGCGAATCCAGTCCGGGGACCCCAAAGCCATGACCGGGTTGTTGACGTACAAGTCGACTCCGGCTATCTGCACAGGTCTCGCCCTCCTGTCAGCCTTGGGGTTTGCCAAGGTACTCGCGTACACCCGGCATCCAACCTGCACCCCCACAACTGACCACGGCACGCGCGTGTGAGCGCCCTTCCGCCCCGGGGCGGAAGGGCGTTCTCCGTCAGCGGGGCAGTGCCGCCGCGAACGCCGCCAACGTCGCGAAGTCGGCCTCCCGCAGGCCGATCCTGGGGCTCACATGGTGCAGCAGTGCGGGGCCGGGATGGTGGGCGGCCACGAACGCGTCGTCGGCCGGGCCCTGCTCGTCGTCCACCCAGGCGAAGGGCCGGCCCTCGGCGTACGCCACGATCGCCTCGGTCTTCCAGTGCACCCCGTCGGGCCGCTCCGCGAACAGGTGCGTGCCGAAGTCGACGTACGGCAGCTCGGGCAGTCCGACGACCGGTGCGATCCAGCGGTTCGCCGCGTCCATCCACGTCGTGGCCCAGCACAGCTCGAACGGCAGCCCGAGCAGGGCCGCGCCGTGCTCCGGGTGCAGCCAGACCCGCAGCGGCCTGCCCGGATGCAGGGCCACCCGGATCGTCGTATAGCCGGCGGGCCGGCGCTCCGGCTGCGCGGCGTACGGGTTCAGGGGGCCGTCGACGTCGAGGAAGAGCAGGGGGCGGCTCACCCGGTCACCGTACGGCACCGCGCGGGTCAGGCACATGGAGAATTGTCTGCCGGGGCGGGCAGGCGCGCGAGGAGCTCTCCCTCGCCCTACGCCGACCGGTCCGTGCTGGTCAGTCGGCTGTCAGGAGCCGCTCGTACTCCGTCAGCAGTCCGTCGACCGCCTCGCGGCCGGCAGGCCGCAGCGGGGCGCGGACCGGGCCGGCCGGGAGACCGAGGGCGCCCAGGAGTGCCTTGGCGGTGACGGCACCGGGCAGGTCCGACGCCATCATCAACTCGATGAGAGGTGTGGCCCGTTGCTGGAGCCGGGCCGCCAGTGCCGGTTCCCCCGCGTCGAACGCGTCCAGTACCGAACGGAGTTGGCCGGGGATCACGTTCGCGACCGTGCTGACGTATCCGGCGGCGCCGACCGCGTAGAGGGCGAGGTTGTGCTCGTCGCAGCCCGCGTAGTACGCCAAGTCCGTCCGGGACAGCACCTTCTGGGTGCCGAGGAAGTCGTAGGAGCAGTCCTTGACCGCGACGATCCGCGGGTGTTCGGCGAGACGGATCATCGTGTCGGGTTCGATCCGGGTCCCGGTGCGGCCGGGGATGTCGTAGAGCACCACGGGCAGCCCCGAGGCGTCGGCGACCTCCCGGAAGTGCGCCTCGACCGCGTCCTGCGGGGGCCTGCTGTAGTACGGGGTGACCACCAGCACCGCGTCCGCGCCGGCCGTCTCCGCCTCCCGGGCGAGCTCGACGGTGTGCCGGGTGTCGAAGGTGCCCACCCCGGCGAGCAGCGCGACGCGCTCGCCCACCGCCTCGCGCACGGCCCTGATCAGCGCCGACTTCTCGGCGTCCGTCGTGGTCGGCGACTCACCCGTCGTCCCGGACAGCACCAGTCCGTCGCACCCCTCTGCCACCAGCCGCCCGGCGAGCCGCTGGGCGCCGTCGAGGTCGAGCGCGCCCGCCTCGGTGAACGGCGTGACCATGGCGCACAGGGCGCGGCCGAAGGGCGGGGTCGAGGAACCGGCGTTCGTCATACGAGTAGTCTCGACCCGCTGATCGTGAAGCTCCACTTAATTCTTCTACGAGGTAGAGGTAAGCATCGCTGAGAGGTGGCGGTCAGGGGCCGGGTCGCCGGGCGACGAAGACCAGCTCCCGGCCGGGGCGGTCCGGCGCGTCCCGCACGTCCTCCACCAGGTAGCCGAGGGAGCTCAGATCCGCCTCGACCTCCTCCCGCCCCCGGAAGCGCAGCGTCGAGTCCGACGTCAGCACCTGCCCGTCCGCCGCGAACACATACGTCCAGCGGAACGTCACCAGCGGCCCGCTCACCTCGGTCAGGTCCACCCAGCTCTCCACCGCGCCGACGCCCGGGATGTCCGTCACCCCGTACGAGCTCTCGCGGTTCCACTCCTCCCAGGCCCGCCGTGCCGGATCCCGCGTCTCGAAGACCAGACGTCCACCCGGCCGCAGCGCCGCGTGCGCGCCGCACAGGGAACTCCGCCACTCCTGTGGGCCGGAGATGGCCTGGGCGACGTTCGCCGTCATCGTCGCGAGGTCGACCCGCAGCGGCGGCAGCGCCGTCGCGTCACCGTGGATCCAGCGCACCCGTCCGCCGCCCGGCTTGGCCCGGGCCACATCCAGGGAGGCCAGGGCGGGATCGACCCCGACGACCTCGACTCCCCGGTCGGCCAGCAGCAGCGCGAAGACCCCCGTCCCGCAGCCGATGTCCAGCACGCGCCGCGCCCCGAACTCCTCCGCCATGCCGACGTAGGTGTCGAGATCGCCGCGGTCGGGGTCGAGCGGATCGTAGATCGCCGCGAGCCGCGGATGCCGGAAGCCCTCGTCAGCCATACCGGGACGGTACGCGGAGCCGGTGCGCCTGGGGAGGCCCTGTGTCCAATCCGGTCGCACATGGGTCACCATGGCAGGGACAGTTCGTGCACCCCTGGTCATGGGAGGCGTCATGAAGCTCGGCAAGGCGCTCGCCACCGGCGTCGCGCAGGAGCGGCCGCAGGTCCGGCAGGAGGAGATCGAGTTCCCCGGAGCGGTGCGGCCCGCGGAGATGCGTGACGTCGACGCGTCCGCGTCCACGGCCGCGGCACCGTCCACATCCACGTCCGCCGGCGACGAGGTGCCGGTCGCCCGATGAGGCTGCGGCTTCCGGAGGAACGACCTACGGAGCCGCCGACCGGATTCAAGATCGCCCACCCGGTGCTGTCCCAGGACGGCACCCGGGCCGGGTTCACCGGTGTGTCGCTCGGCGGCGCGCTGCCGTATGGAGTCGTGGCCGACGCGTCCTGCGTCTACGGACTGCGGCACCGGGCACCGCACCGCCGCTGCGACTGCGGCTTCCACTGCGTGCACGACCGGTCGACGGCCGAGGCGCTGTTGTGCACCGCCGAGCACCGGGCGGCCGCGCTGCTCGACGTCAGCGTCCTGGGTGCCTACATCCGCTTCGAACGCGGCTTCCGCTATGCCCGTCAACGGGTGCGTACGGCGACGGTCGGACCGTGTGCCTGCGGCACGGTCGCGGTCGCGCTCGCCGACGCCGGCTGGGGCAGGCCCGGCTGGTACGCCCTGGCCGCGGCCTGCGCGGGCTGCGTACGCGGCCGTACGTCCCTCTCGCTCGCGGTGTTCGCCCGGCTGGCCGGTGAGGGCCTGCGCGTCGTCGCGGGCGGCACCGGCCCGGTGGGCGACCTGGGCGACCTGGGCGCCCTCGGCAGCTCCGGCGCCCCTGGCATCCCCGACGACCTCGGCGTTCCCGAACTCGCCGCCGAGGCAGCCCTGTTGCAGGCCCGACTCGACTGGTTCCAGACCCAACTGTCCCGACTGGGCGAACGCGGGTCCGGCGGGGAGCCGCCGCGGTAGGAGGCCTGCCCCGGTGCCGGGCCGTCCTGGCACTTTGCCGCGGTGATGCCCGGCCGCCCCACCGGGTCCGCGTGCGTGCCCCGCGCGCCCGTCGGCGTACCCCGGGGTAGGCGCGCCCCGCCCGGGTACCCGAAGGTTCTGCGGCCGGGAGGAGGCGGGACATCGTGACCGGGACCATGAACGCCCGGCCCCTGCGCGACGGGCGGGACGGGCGCGACGAGCGCGACGGGAAGCGGCGCTCCATGGTCGCACCCGTCGGGCGGACCGCCGTACGGCCTTCCCGGCCCGCGCGGCCGGAAGTGCGCCCGGCTGATGCGGAGTTGGTCGAGACGGCGTGGTGCGCGGGGCGAGGTGGCGGGCCGAGGGGCGCCGCCGCCCGTGCGGGCCCGCTCGCCCCGGTCGGACCGGCCACCGCCGCGCCTCCGCCGATGTGGCACGTACCGGTGCCGCGCGCGCCGACCGGCCTGCCGGCCGCGACCGGCCGTGCCGCGACCGGCCGTGCCGGGCCCTGCCGGGCCGCGCTCCCCACGCCGAGGCCCCTCTCGCGCCGAAGCTGCCGAGAGCGCCCTACGCCCGAGGAGAGCCTCGGCGATGTCAGGGCCGAGGCCGATGCCGAGCAGACCAGGGAAAGGACCCACCTATGACGACGGACAGGACGGCGCGAGGCGCGGCCGGGGCCGAGGGGCCCGACGAGCTGCGCCGCCGGATCGAACGGACCAGGAGCCAACTCGGCGAGACCGTACAGGAGTTGGCGGCGAAGGTGGACGTCAAGGGCCGGGCGAGGGCGCGTGCCGCCGACCTCAGGGACCGGGCCGGCGCGATGACCGTCCAACTGCGCAGCAGCGCCGCGCAGGCCGGGCACGGTGTGCAGGACACGGTGGTACGCGCGGGACACGGCGCGCAGGACACGGCCGTACGGGCGGGACACAGCCTCCAGGACACCGCGGCCCGGGCGGGACGCTCGGCGGATCACGTGCTTCCGGGCCCGATCCGCACCGCCGTCCAGGCCGGGCGGCGGCATCCGCGGCCGGTGCTGATCGTCGGTGCGGCGGGGGCGGCGGTCGTCGCGGCCGCGGTGGTGAGGCGGCGGCGCGACGCGCGGTAGCGGTACGGAGCGGCACCGTGGCTCGGCCCGGACCGGGGGAACCGGTCCGGGCCGAGCCACGCCGTGCGCCGATCGCGGCAGGGCCGGCTGCGGCAGGGCGACCGTCGCATGGGCGCGGACGGCTGCCGCGTGGACGATCGCGGCACGGACGGCTGCCGCGCGGGTCGACTGCGGCACGGCCGGCTGCCGCACCGTCGACCGTGGCACGGACGGCCGCCGCACCGTCGACCGTGGCACGGACCGCTGCCGCACGGCCGACTGCGGCAGAGACGATCGCGGCACGGTCGACGGTGCGGCGCGGACGGCCGTCGCGCAGACGACCGTGGCTGGCGCGGCTGGCACGGCTGGCACGGCTGTCACAGGCACGGCTGCGGCAGGCTCGGCCCCCGCGCGGACGACCACCTGGCAGCCGCCTGACGTCACGCCGCCACGCCGGGCAGGGCGCGACCGTACCCGCTCGGCCGCGCCCTGCTCGCGCGCGCCACCCCGCCCAGCCGAACCCCTCGCCGATCCACCCCCACCGAACAATCCAACCGCCTGGACAAAAAAAGTTTTCGGTGAGACGGTGGGCGCATGCTGGATGTCACCGTGATCGAGGACCCCGAGGCCGCAGCCGTGTCCCTGGACCCCATCAGGGCCAGGCTGCTCGCCGAGCTGGCCGCGGGGCCCGCCTCGGCCGCCATGCTGGCCGGTCAGGTCGGGCTGGCCAGGCAGAAGGTGAACTACCACCTCAAGGCCCTGGAGCGGCACGGCCTGGTGGAGCTGGCCGGCGAGCGCCGCAAGGGCAATGTCACCGAGAGGCTGATGCGGGCGACGGCGGCGTCGTACGTCATCTCGCCCCTCGCGCTGGCCGCCGTGCAGCCGGACCCGGACCGCTTCCGTGATCAGCTTTCCGCGCGCTGGATGCTCGCCCTCGGCGCCCGGCTGGTCCGGGACGTCGGCTCGCTGATCACCGGCGCGACGAAGGCCCGCAAACGGCTGGCGACCTACGCGCTGGACGGCGAGGTGCGCTTCGCTTCGGCCGCCGACCGGGCAGCGTTCGTCGAGGAGCTGACAGCGGGCGTCAGCGCCCTGATCCGTAAGTACGACGCCCCGGAGGCCGAGGACGGCCGTGACCACCGGATCGTCGTGGCCCTCCATCCCACGGTCCGACCGCAGCCCCCCGCCGCCACCCCGGAAATCGACCAGAAGTAGCCAGGAGTCAGTGATGTCCAAGGAATTCGAGATCGTCCGCGAGTTTGAGGTCGACGCCACGCCCGAGGAGGTGTGGGAGGGTCTCACCCATGGCACCGGCGGCTGGCTGTGGCCGATGGAGTTCGACGGCGAGAGCGGCACCGGCCCCTTCGGGTCCACGCTCACGAACTGGGACCCGCCGCACCGCCTCACCTCACGCAGCGAGGACGTGGGCTTCCCGACGCAGAGCCTCAACCAGCTCGACAACACCATCGAGCCGCGCGACGGCGGCCGGCGGGCCTGGGTGCGGTACGTGCACAGCGGGATCTTCACCGACGACTGGGACAACCAGTACGACGGGGCGAGCAAGCACACCGACTTCTACCTGCACACCCTGCGTGAGTACCTGACGCACTTCGCGGGCCGCCTGGTCGCCTTCGCGACGCTCAACGGCCCTGGGGCGTCCACGGCCGCCGACGCGTTCGCCGCCGTGGGCCGTGCCCTCGGTCTCGCCGAGGACACGGCCCAGGGCGCGCGGGTGGCGGCCCGCGGGCCGGCCGGGCGGGAGTTCGACGCCGTGGTCGACTACCGAAACCCGTACTTCCTCGGACTGCGTACCGACGACGCCCTCATCCGCTTCTTCGGACGCAACCACTGGGGCGCGCCGGTCGGCATCTCCGTGCACGACTTCGCGCCGGGCGCCGACGCCAAGGCGGACGAGACCTCCTGGCAGAACTGGCTGGACGGGGTGTTCGACCGGTCCTGAGCCGGCGGCACCCGGGCGGTGCGGGCTACGGCTCGAAGCGCAGCACCTGCGGGTCGTGGTCGCTGATCTGGTCGTGGAACTCCGAGTTGATGTGCACGCTGTCGTACTCGAAGTGGCAGCCCCGCCGGATCGACGGGCTGACCAGGATCTGGTCCAGGACCTGCTGGTTGCCCTGGTAGTCGTAGGTGTAACGCTCGCTCCGGGGCAGCGACTTGATCGCCGACCACAGCTCGCCGTCGCCTTCGAGGATCTTCGCCGTGCCGGAGAACTCGAAGTCGTTGATGTCGCCGAGGGCGATGACGTCCGCGTTCTTCTGGGTGTCGAGGATGTCCTTGACGAAGGCGTTGACGAGCGTCGCCTGCTGGTGGCGCTGGGTCTCCGAGCTCCGCGCGACCGGCTGGTACTGCGAGGTCAGCCCCTGGTCGCCGCCCTTGGAGTTGAGGTGGTTGGCGATCACGAAGACCGTCCTGCCCCGGAAGACGAACTCGCCGGCCAGCGGCTTGCGGCTGCTCGCCCAGGCCGGGTTCGTCGGGTCGATCCGGCCGGGCGACGCCGTCAGCCGTGCCTTGCCGCGCACCTCCGTGACGCCGACGGCGGTGGTCGCGTCGCCGCCCGCACGGTCGGTGAAGGAGACCCGCTCGGGGTTGAACAGGAAGACCTGGCGGATGTTGCCGCCGGGCTCGCCGCCGTCGGTGTCGTTCGCCGGGTCGATGGAGCGCCACCGGTAGGCCGGGCCGCCCGCCGCGACGATCGCGTCGGTCAGCTTGGTCACCGTCCGGTCGGCGGTGACCGTGCCGTCGTCCGTCGCGCCGTTGTCGTCCTGGATCTCCTCCAGGGACACGATGTCGGGCGAGCTGAGGTTGTTCACGATCGCGGCGGCGTGCTCCTCGAAGGTGGCGTCCCCCGGGTCGAGGTTCTCGACGTTGTACGTCGCCACCGCCAGCTCGCCGCGCGACTGCTTCCGAGTCGTCTCGCGCTTCAGTCCGGCGCTCTTCAGGGTGCCGATCTCGTTCGCGACGAGGGTGTAGCCGCCGAACTGGTTGTAGTCCAGCGGGCCGCTGGTGGCGCCGGTGAGCGTGTCACCGACGTCCGCCACCGGGAAGTCGGCGGTCGCGCCGAGGGACTGGATCTGGAGGCGGCCGGTGTTCTGCGCGTCGTAGGAGCCGTAGACGGTGCCGCCGCGGCGGTTGACGTGCTCGTGCGGCTTCACCGTGACCCACAGCTCGCTGTACGGGTCGGTGGCCGTGACCACGCGGGTGTCGGAGACCCGGGCGGTCATGCCCTCCAGGGACTCGTAGAAGTCCAGGGCGTACTTCCGCGGCTTCAGGGCCAGCCCGTTGATCGAGCCGCCCGCGGCGCTGTCGCCCGGGGGGGTGTACGCGTCCGGCACGGACCGCGCGCCGACGACCGTGGCGGCCGGGACGGCGTTGCCGCCGGAGACGACGGTGACGGTCGGCTTGGTGATCTCGGTCAGCGTCTGGTTGCCGGTCGAGGCGCCGCCGGGGACGTACTCCGAGACGGTGCCGGTGACCGTGACGGCGTCACCGACCGCGACCTTCGGGGCGGAACCGGTGAAGACGAACACGCCTTCGCTGGTGGCCGGGTCGGCGTCCGGGTTCGGATCCTGTATCCAGAACCCCTTGGACGAGCCGTAGGTACGGACGGCGGTGACGATTCCGGGCACGTCCGTGACCTGGAGACCGGCGTACGGGGAGGTGCGGGTGGTGCCCTGGATGTCATGGACGCGTACCGCGTCCGCGTGCGCGGGCGAGCTGAGGACGACGGTCGAGGCCGCGGAGCACAGGGCGGCGACGGTGAGCGCGGCGAAGCGCGCGGAGGACTTGCTCGGCAACGGGATCCCTCCGGGGACATACGTGAGCGCCGGGGCGTGGGTGGCACGTGGCACGTGGGTCGAACGTGCACGTGGGTGGAACACGGGTGGCACGTGGGTCGAACGTCGGTCGAACGTGGAACGTCGTGGGGCCGCGACCCTCAGGGGCGGCGACGCGCGTAGAAATTCCGGTGAACAAGTGTCCGCTGGACATCTACGCGCGTCAATCTCCTGCCTGCTCACGCCAGTTGTCAAGGTTTCGGCCAGGCGCGGCCACCGGCGAGCAGATGAACCGGGCGGCATGGGTGGAAATCCGTCTAGGCTGAGTGGTCGAACCGTGATGCGTACGGCCGTCAAGGCGCCCTAGGAGAACCAGCCGATGTCAGAAAGCTCCAGCTCCTCCCTGCCGCCGGTGCGGCTGCACCCCGAAGCGGAGCTGGCGCGGGACGCCCTGTCCACGCCGTTGCTCTCGCGGGCCGCCCGGCTCGCCCGCTGGGCCGGACCCGACACCCGGGTCGACGCCGGGGGCGCGCTCGTCGAGGAACAGCTCCCCGCCGCGGCCGAGACCCTCGGCCTGACCGGCGACGGCGCGGCCGCCCTGGCGAGCGAGTCCTGGCGGATCGCCGTGGACGCCGGGCTCGTCGACGTGGTCGACGAGGAGGAGGGCACCGTGACGGCGGGCGAGGACCTCGCCCTGCTCGCCGGCGGCTCCCCGCACGACGTGCTCGGGGTGTGGCTGGCCGCGCTGGAGACCGTGCTGGCCGACGCGAGCGTGCCCGACCTCGACGACCTGGTCGCGGCGATGGACGAGGGCGGTGAGGTCGATCTCGCCGGGCTGGACTGGGACCCGGAGGCCGAGGCCGAGTTCCTCGACGGCGTCCTCGGCAACCTGTACCTGCTGACGGTGAGCGAGGGCGGCCCCGGCGACGGCCCGGTGCCGCTGCCCGCGCTCGCCGCGTCGATGCTCGTGCCCGACGACATGGGCGAGCCCACCAACGACATGCTGGAGCAGGTGTCCGACGCGATGATGCGGCTGGACGACCAGTTCCGGCTGCTGGAGCCCGTCGGGCTGGTGGAGTACCAGCCGGTCGACGAGGCGCTCATGGCGGACACCGACGACGTCGTCGCGGAATCCCCCGCGCAGCTCGACGAGGCCGACGTCGCCCGGTACGGCATGGTCCGCCTCACCCCCCTCGGTCGGTACGGAGTGCGCACGCGGCTGCTGGAGGCCGGCTTCGAGGCCCCCGCCGTGGGTGAACTTTCGGACAAGGGCGCGGACGCACTGCTCGACGGGACGGCCGGGTTCCCGCCCGCGGCGGCGCACGCCGAGACCGAGCAGTGGCTCGCGCACCGCGAACCCCTCGCCGCGGCACGGGAGTTGCTCGCGGCGGCCCGCGGTACCGACGCCGGCGCGCCGCTGCGGCGACTGCGCTGCCAGCAGGCGCTGTCCCTGGTCGGCACCGAGGCCGGACCGGCGCTGCGGGAGGTCCTCGACGACGCCGAGCTGGGCGGTCTCGCCCGGGTGTGGCTGAGCGAGCACGGCGCCTCCGACGTGCCCGTGCCGTCGCAGGCCATGGTCTTCTGGCTCACCATCGACACGGTGGCCGCGCAACTGGCCGCCGAGGGCAACTCCGAGGAACTCCAGGCCCTCGTGGAGGGACTCGCCGAGCAGCACGGCGGCTTCTTCGCCGCCGCCTGGCGGGTGGACCACCCGGCCACCGCGGACGTGCTGGAGGCGATGGGCCGCCTCCACCCCGACAAGAAGGTGGCCAAGGAGGCCCGGAAGGCGGCGTTCAAGGCGCGCTCGCAGCAACAGGGCTGAGCGCCGACGGCTGAGCGCGTTTTGCTTCCCGTGGGGCGGGAGCATACGGATTCATGGAACGCGGTGCGCTTCGGTCGCCCGGTGTTCAACTCCCGTTCAGGCGAGGGCGGGACGGTGTCGCGGAACCGCGACCGCCACCCTCCACGGCACACCCACCGTCACAGGAGACACCATGTCGCTCAGCCGCAGGGACTTCGCCAGGAAATCCGCGATCACGAGTGCCGGGGTCGCGCTGGCGGGCAGCGTCGGCGCCCTCGCCACCGCGCCGAACGCCCTCGCCTCCACGGACACCGAGAGCGTCGGAGAGGCGTCGGCGGACGCGCACGGCGGGGTCGGCTACGGACCGCTGGTCCCCGACCCCGAGGGCCTGCTCGCGCTGCCCGCCGGCTTCAAGTACCGCGTCATCACCTACAGCGGCCGGACCAAGCTGGAATCGGGCGAGTTCACCCCCTCCAACCACGACGGCACGTCCACCTTCGACGGTCCTCGCGGTACCACCCTCCTCGTCAACAACCACGAGCTGGCCGGCCCGCGCGCCCAGTGGCCCCACCCGGTGCCGCTCACCGAGGGCCTGGTCTACGACCCGGCCGCGGCCGGCGGCTGCACGGTCGTCGAGATCCGCCCCGGCGGCCATGTCGCCGAATGGGTCGGCATCGCGGGCACCGCCACCAACTGCGCGGGCGGCAACACCCCTTGGGGCACCTGGCTCACCTGCGAGGAGACCGAGGACAAGACCGGCACCAACGGGTTCACCAAGGACCACGGCTACGTCTTCGAGGTCGACCCCGCCGACCGCCGCGCCAACCGCAACCCCAAGCCCATCAAGGCACTCGGCCGTTACGCCCACGAGGCCGTCGTCGTCGACCCCAAGCGCGGCCACCTCTACCTCACCGAGGACGCGTCCAACCCGAACGGCCTGCTGTACCGCTGGACCCCGCCCGAGGACTTCTGCCACGGCCACGGCAAGCTGCGCCACCTCGCCGAGAACGCGGGCGTGCTCCAGGCCTTCAAGTGCTTCGACTCCGGCGGCAAGTTCGTCGACGACCTCTCCCGCGCCACCAGGATCGGCACGGTGTACGGGGTGGACTGGGTCGACGTCCCCGACCGCGACGCGAAGACGGTCTCGGTGCGCAAGCAGTTCGGCACCGGCGAGGTCACCCGCGCCCGCAAGCTCGAAGGCATGTGGTGGGGCGACGGCGGCACGTACATCGTCTCCTCGTACGCGCGCACCGAGAGCCCCGTCCAGCACGACGGCGCGGTGTGGTTCTACGACCCCAAGCGCCGCACCCTCACCCTGAAGGTCCTGATCGGCGTCAACCCGGACCCGTCCGTAGACGGCGCCTTCGACGGCCCCGACAACATCACCGTCTCCCCGTACGGCGGTCTCGTCATCGCCGAGGACGGCGAGGGCGTCCAGCACCTGTTCGGCGCCACCGACAGCGGCCGGACGTACCCCATCGCCCGTAACGAGCTGAACATCGGCACCGCGGAGAAGCCCGAGTACAGCGAGTTCACCGGCGTCACCTTCTCGCCCGACGGAAGGACGCTGTTCGCCAACATCCAGACCCCCGGCATCATGCTGGCCATCACGGGGCCCTGGAAGCGGCACAAGCGATAAAGACCGGGAGCGGCATTTAATTCGCTCGCTCGCCCCGAGCTGCGCCTCCTACAGTGAGATCACAACGTCACGCACCTCCCGGTGCGACGGCGGCGGCTACTTCTCTTCCAAAGAATCCGATGCCGCCGCCGACTTGATCTCGGGAGGCGCAGCTCATGGTGGGTGCCCGGTGCGCAGGCAACGGTTACTTCAGGGATCGGAAGGTTGCGGGTTCGAGTCCCGTCATCGACCTCGGGTCGGTGTAGCTCAATCGGCAGAGCATCTGAATAAAGTCCGTCGTCGACCCCTGATCTCGGGCACTCTCCTTCTGCTGCGCCTCCCTCCGGAACACGACTGAAAAGTCGTAGCGGAATTCGGGGGAATTCACCATGGCGCGATTCAATGTCCGCACCGCGAAGGCGCAGCCCGCCTCGCGGGTGACGTCGACGGGACGGGTGCTGCGCACCCACCAGGGAGGCCGGGGCCAGGAGCGCGACGCGCGCTCCGAGCTCTTCCTGCTCGCCGTCTCCCACTTCGTCTCCCAGCAGACCTTCTACGAGTCCGGCGCCGGCCGTGACGACCGCTTCGCGCGCCTGGTGCGCGAGCTCGCCGTCAGCGACCCGGCCTGGACCGCCGGACTGCTCGGCTGGCTGCGCGGTGAGGGAAACCTCCGTAGCGCCTCGGTCGTGGGCGCCGCCGAGTACGTGAAGGCGCGGCTGGACGCCGGCGCGACCGACGGCCCGTCGAACCGGCAGGTCGTGGCCTCCGTACTCCAGCGCCCTGACGAGCCCGGCGAGCTGCTCGCGTACTGGACCTCCGCGTACGGCCGCAACGTCCCGAAGCCCGTCAAGCGCGGCATCGCCGACGCCGTACGACGTCTCTACAGCGGCAGGTCGCTGCTGAAGTACGACACCGCGTCCAAGGGCTACCGCTTCGGCGACATCCTCAACCTCGTGCACGCGGCCCCTGACCCGGACAAGCCGTGGCAGGGCGAGCTGTTCCAGTACGCCCTCGACCGCCGGCATCACCCGGACACCGCCGTGCCGCCCGCCTCGAACCGCGTCCTGACCGCGCACCGCGAACTGATGGCGCTGCCGGTGGCGCAGCGGCGCGCGGTGGTCACCTCCGAGGGCGGCGCCGAGCGGCTCGCGGAGGCCGGGATGACGTGGGAGGCGCTGGCGGGCTGGCTCCAGGGGCCGATGGACAAGGAGGCCTGGGAGGCGGTGATTCCGTCCATGGGGGCGATGGCGCTGACGCGCAACCTGCGCAACTTCGACCAGGCGGGCGTCGGCGACGAGGTGGCGGCCGAGGTCGCCGCGCGGATCAGCGACCCGGCGGAGGTCGCACGTTCGCGGCAGTTCCCCTTCCGGTACCTCGCCGCGTACCAGCACGCGCCGTCGCTGCGCTGGTCGTACCCGCTGGAGCAGGCGCTCGGCCACTCGCTGGCCAACGTGCCCGCGCTGCCGGGCCGCACCCTGGTGCTCGTGGACCGCTCGGGCTCGATGTTCTACTCGCGGCTGTCCGACCGCTCGGAGCTCAACCGGGCCGACGCGGCGGCGATCTTCGGTACGGCGCTCGCGCTGCGGGCGGCGGACGCGGATCTCGTCGAGTTCGGCACGAGCAGCAGCCGGGTGAGGTTCCGCACCGGGGAGTCGGTGCTGAAGGTCCTGGAGCGTTTCGGCGACCTGGGCGGCACCGACACCACCGCGGCGGTGCGCCGCCACTACAAGCGGCACGACCGGGTGCTGATCGTCACGGACGAGCAGTACGCGTACAGCCGCGACGGGGACCCGACCGAGCAGGTCCCGGCGGACGTGCCGGTCTACACCTGGAACCTGGCCGGATACCGGGCCGGCCACGGCCCCTCGGGGACGGGCAACCGGCACACCTTCGGCGGCCTCTCGGACGCGGCTTTCCGGATGGTGCCTCTGCTCGAGGCGGCCAGGGACGCCGACTGGCCCTGGACCCGCTGAACCGGCCGTGGCCCGCGCTCCGGTGCGGGCCACGGCCTTGTCCGTGCCGGGGCCGGTACCGGTACCGGTGCCAGTGCCAGTGCCAGTGCCAGTGCCGGAGTCGGTGCCTGTGCCACGAGTCAGCCTCGGTGTCGGTGTCGGTGCCGGTGCCGGTGCCGAACGCCCGCACGGGCGGACAGCCTGTGCTCGACGTGTACGGCACGCCGCGCCGGCCGTTTCGGGCGGTCCGCCGCCCTGCCCTCGATGACGCGCGCCGCCACCAGGAGTGCGGCCGGGGCGATCAGCGACCACGTGGACCGGGTGGACATGGAGTGCTCCCTGTCTGGTGTCCCCGGGTGATGTGATGGACCATGCGGGCAGCAAGGGCTGCCCGCGGAATCAAGCGGGGGACTGTCTCCGTCCAGCCCTCGACAAGACGCGGAGAGTGTCCCCGGTCTGCAAGGAGTAACTGGATGACGCAGGTCAAGCCCATGCGCGCGGACGCTCGGCGCAACTATGAGCGGTTGCTGAAGGCGGCGGCGGAGGCTTTCGCCGAGCATGGGGAGGGCGCGTCTTTGGACGACATCGCCAAGCGGGCGGGGGTCGGATCCGGCACGCTCTACCGTCACTTCCCGACCCGGCAGGCGCTGCTGGAGGCCGCGTACGTGGACCGCATCGAGGCGCTGGCGGCACGCGCCGACGAGCTCGCGCGGCGACTGCCCCCGGGCGAGGCGCTGGTGGAGTGGCTGAACGAGCTGTGCGTCGGCGCGATCCAGGTGCGCGGCCTGAAGACCCTCCTGGGGTCGGCGGTCACGGACGGCAGCTCGGCCACGGTGACGGCGTGCGCCACCTCGGTGCGGGGTGCGGCGACGCGGCTGGTCGAGGCGGCGCAGGAGGAGGGCACCCTGCGGCGGGACATCGAGCCGGTCGAGGTCCTGCGACTGGCCCACGGCGTGGCGACGGCGTCTGAGCTGGCCGACGGGCAGGGGAACGCCATCCGCCGCTATGTCTCGCTGCTGACGGAGGGACTGCGGGCGTAGGTGGTCCGGGGACCCCGCACGCGGGCGGTGGAAGGGGCTCGTACGACACCCGGCCGAGCCCCCGGCCACTGTGTGCCCCGTGCGGGGCAGTGAGGGCTAGGGCCTGTTTCGAAAGTTCCGTCCGGCCCGCGAAGCCTGGCACGGCGCCGCGTTGTCGGAGTCGTCCGCGTACGCCCGCCCGGTAAGCGGACGACCCTCCGCCTTGCGATGCACCCCGCCGGACGCGGCGGGCCCCGCCCTCCGGGCGGACGACGCTACTCGCGAAACGCGTCCTAGAGCGACTGGGCCGCCGGCTTCACCATGTTCCGTACGGTGCGCGCCTTGACGAAGTCGCCCATCGCGGTCATCTCCCACTCGCCGGAGAACTGCCGGATCAGCTTCGCCATCAGCACGCCCGTCTGCGCTTCGGCGTTGGTGAGGTCGAAGCGGACGAGTTCCTCGCCGCTCGCGGCGTCCAGAAGGCGGCAGTAGGCCTTGGCGACGTCGGTGAACTTCTGGCCCGAGAAGGAGTTGACCGTGAAGACCAGGCCGGTGACCTCCTGCGGCAGCCGTCCGAGGTCCACGACGATCACCTCGTCGTCGCCGCCGCCCTCACCGGTGAGGTTGTCACCGGAGTGCTTGATGGCGCCGTTCACGATGGAGAGCTTGCCGAAGTAGCAGCTGTCGATGTGGTTGCGCTGCGGGCCGAAGGCGATGACCGACGCGTCCAGGTCGATGTCGCTCCCGCGGTACGCGGGCTCCCAGCCGAGGCCCATCTTGACCTGGGAGAGCAGCGGGCGGCCGCCCTTGACCAGGGAGACGGTCTGGTTCTTCTGGAGGCTGACCCGGCCCTTGTCGAGGTTGATCTTCCCGGTGCCGGGCGCGGCGACGGGCGGCGCGGGCGGCACCGGGGGAACGGGCGGGACGGCCTGCGGCTGCACGGCGGGCGGCGCCGGGGCGACCGGCTGGGCGGCCGGCTGGGCGGGGGCGGCCGGGGCGGCGGCCGGTTCCTCGACCGACACACCGAAGTCGGTGGCGATGCCGGCCAGACCGTCGGCGTATCCCTGGCCGACCGCGCGGGCCTTCCAGGCGCCGTTGCGGAGATACACCTCCACGACCACCAGGGCCGTCTCGGTGCCGAGCTGCGGGGGCGTGAACGTGGCCAGGACGCTGTTGTCGTCCGCGTTGCGGATCGTGGCCGTGGGCTCGACGCCCTGGAAGGTCTGGCCCGCGCCGTCCGGGCTCGCGGTGATGACGATCTTCTCGATGCCCGGCGGGACGGCGGAGGTGTCGACGGTGATCGCGTCGGGGGCCGCGCCGCCGCCCGAGCGGTAGGTCACGCCCGGTCCGCTCGGCTGGTTGTAGAAGATGAAGTCGTCGTCGGAGCGCACCTTGCCGTCGGCGGTGAGCAGCAGGCCCGATACGTCGAGCCGCACCGGGGCGGCGACGTCCACCGTCACGCGGGCGGCCGACAGAGGGATGTTCGAGCCGGGTGTCATAGCTGTCATGCCGGGTGAACGAGCGGGGCCGCTTTACCGTTCCCTTACCTGGCGGCCAATCGGGTAGCGCGGCGGCGGGGGTGTCCTTCTCGCCCCCGCCGCCCCGGCCTGCTCCGTCCCGTTACGGGGGAGCCCGCCCCGTCCCGCCAGGTCCCGTTACGGGGGAGTCCCTCCTACGGCACGACCACGATCTTCCTGCCCACCCCCGCCGCGAACTGCTCCAGCGCCTGCGGGTAGCGGTCCAGGGGGATGCGGTCGCTGATGAAGACGTCGGGGTCCAGCACCCCGTTCGCGAAGAGTTCCGCCGCCCGCTCGAAGCTGTGCAGGACCGCCATCGAACCGGTGATCGTGATCTCCTGGTTGTAGATGCGGTACGGGTCGACGGTGACCCGGGTCGCGTAGTCGGCGACCCCGAACTGGAGGAAGGTTCCGGCCTTCGCCACCCGGTCCAGCCCGTCCTGGATCGCGGCGGCGTTGCCCGTCGCGTCGACGACCACGTCCCAGCCCTGGGGACGGTCCAGCTCGTCCGCGTTCGCCGCGGACCCCGAGACGCCGAGGCCGCGCGCCGTCTCCAGGCGGGCCGGGTTCACGTCCACCACGTCCACGCTCGCCGCCCCGGTCCGCTTCGCCAGCTCCAGCATCATCAGCCCCATCGTCCCGGAGCCGTAGACCAGGACGTGGGCGCCGAGGCGGGAGGCCAGCACGTCGTAGCCGCGCACGGCGCAGGACAGCGGTTCGATCAGCGCCGCGTCCTGGGTACGGACGTGCTCGGGCAGCCGTACGCAGTTCGCCACCGGAGCGAGCGCGTACTGCGCCGCGCCGCCGGCCGTCGTCACGCCGATCGCCGCCCACCGCTCACAGAGGTTGTTGTGGCCTGTACGGCAGTACCGGCACTCGTGGCAGTACAGGGACGGGTCGACCGCCACCCGGTCGCCGACCGCGACCTCGGTGACCTGGGTGCCCACCCCGACCACCTGCCCCGCGAACTCGTGCCCCGGCACGATCGGGAGCTTGGGCGCGAACTCGCCCTGGAGGATGTGCAGATCGGTGCCGCACAGGCCGCAGGCCGCGACCTCCACGACGACCTCCCGCGGGCCCGGCGTCGGGTCAGGGACCTCGGTGACGACGGCCCGGCCCACGGACTCGATGACGGCGGCCTTCATTTCACGGCTCCCAACGACAGGCCCTGGACCAGCTTGTCCTGGGCGGCGAACCCCGCGGCGAGCACCGGCAGGGAGACGACGAGCGACGCGGCGCACACCTTCGCCAGGAACAGGCCCTGGCTGGTGATGAAGCCGGTCAGGAAGACGGGGGCCGTCTCGGCGGCCACGCCGGTCAGCACCCGGGCGAACAGCAGCTCGTTCCAGCTGAAGATGAAGCAGATCAGGGCGGTCGCCGCGATGCCGGGCAGCGCGATCGGGGCGACCACACGGGTCAGGACCGTCGGCAGTCGCGCGCCGTCCACCCGCGCCGCCTCGATCACCGCCACCGGCACCTCGGCCAAAAACGACTGCATCATCCACACCGCGATCGGCAGATTCATGGACGTGTAGAGGATGACCAGGAGCCAGATGTTGTCCAGCATTCCGGCGTTCTTGGCGAACAGGTAGATCGGCAGCAGGCCCGCCACCGCCGGCAGCATCTTCGTCGACAGGAAGAAGAACAGGACGTCCGTCCACTTGCGCACCCGGCGGATCGACAGCGCGTACGCAGCGGGCAGCGCGAGCGCCAGGACCAGCGCCGTCGACACCACCGACGCCACCGTCGAGTTGATCAGCGCCGGCCAGGGGCTCGCCCCGCCGCCGGTGCCGAAGAACTCCCGGTAGCCGTCCAGCGTCAGCGCGGCCCCGAAGGACGGCGGGTTCGTCGCCGCGTCCTGTTCGGAGTGGAAGGACGTCAGCGCCATCCAGGCGATGGGCAGGAAGAACAGGACTCCGGCCAGCCAGGCCAGCAGGCCCAGCCCGGCGCCCTTGCGGCGGCCGCGTACTCGTACGGCTGTGGCGCTCATGCGCGCGACACCTCCTCGCGGAACAGGGACGACACCACGCGCAGGGCGAAGGTCGCGATGACGATCGAGCCGATGACCACCAGGACACCCGCGGCCGAGGCGAGGCCGTTCTCGTGGGCCTGGTAGAAGCTCTGGTAGACGGTGTAGGGAAGGTTCGCCGTGCCCAGGCCGCCGGACGTGATCGTGAAGACCGCGTCGAAGTTCTGGACGATGTAGATCGAGCCCAGCAGGGCGCCCAGTTCCAGGTAGCGGCGCAGGTGCGGCAGGGTGAGATGGCGGAAGACCTGCCAGTCGCTCGCGCCGTCCACCCGGGCGGCCTCCAACTGCTCCGGGTCCCGGCTCTGCAGACCCGCCAGCAGGATCAGCATCATGAAGGGGGTCCACTGCCACACCAGTGACGCCTCGACCGCCAGCAGCGGGGTGTTGGAGATCCAGTCCGGCTGGGGGCCGCCGACGTAGTGCAACAGGCCGTTGAACAGGCCGTACTCGGGGTTGTAGAGCACGTGCTTCCACAGCAGCGCCGCCGCGACCGGTACCACCAGGAACGGTGCGATCAGCAGGGTGCGGACCACGCCCCGGCCCGGGAACCTGCGGTCCAGCAGCAGTGCCAGCACCAGGCCCAGGACCAGGCTGGCCAGGACCACCGCCGCGGTCAGCAGCACCGTCGTCCACACCGAGTGGCGCAGGTCCGCGTCGGAGAGGACCTGCCGGTAGTTGTCCACGCCGGTGAAGTGACGGGCCTTGGGGTAGAGGGCGTTCCAGTCGAAGAAGGAGATCACCAGCGTGGCCACGAACGGGAGCTGGGTCACGGCGACCATGAAGATGAGCGCGGGGAGGAGCGGGGCCCGGGTCGCCCAGGCGCGCAGCCGGGCCGAGGGCTGACGGGTGGTGCGTACCGGAGTGGTGGTCACAGGGGCCGTCGTCGTCGCTGTCATCGTCCCTCGTACTCCTCGGAGATCTTCTCGGCGAGCTGCTGGGACTTGCTCAGGGCCGAGTCGACGGACTGGCGTCCGGCGATGGCCGCGCTGATCTCCTGGGAGACCTTGGTGCCGAGGTCGGTGAACTCGGGGATGCCGAC
The DNA here is from genome assembly GCF_042735715.1 of Streptomyces sp. NPDC059582. NCBI lineage: Bacteria > Bacillati > Actinomycetota > Actinomycetes > Kitasatosporales > Streptomycetaceae > Streptomyces > Streptomyces sp. NPDC059582. The sequence goes on along the minus strand of NZ_JBHWCC010000082.1, from coordinate 2,350 downwards.
GAACTGGATGCCGGGCGCGGGACGCGGCTGCACCCCGGGGTCGTCGGGACGAGCGCCCTCGATGGCCTCCTTCGTCATCTCCTGGAAGGCGGCGGCCTCCGCGCGGTAGGCCGGGTTCTCGTACGTCGACGCCCGCTTGCCGGCCGGCACGTCGGCCCAGCCGATCTCGTCGCCGACCAGCTGCTCGTACCCCTTGCCGGAGGCCCAGGAGACGAACTGCCAGGCCTTGTCGGGGTTGCGGGACGCCTTCTGGATGCCCCAGGCCCAGGTGTAGAGCCAGCCCGCGGAGTCGGTCTTCTCGACGGGCGCGGGGGCGTAGCCGAGCTTGCCCTTGACCGGGGAGTCCGTCGCCTCCAGGGAACCGGCCGCGGAGGTGGCGTCGTACCACATGGCGACCTTGCCCTGGGTCATGTTGTTGAGGCACTCGGCGAAGCCGGACTGGGCCGCTCCCGACTCGCCGTGCTCGCGGACGAGGTCGACGTAGAACTTCGTCGCCTTCTTGAACTCGGGGGAGTCCAGCCGTGCCTTCCAGTCCTTGTCGAACCAGGTGCCGCCGAAGGTGTTCACGACGGTGGTGAGCGGGGCCATCACCTCGCCCCAGCCCGGCAGTCCGCGCAGGCAGATGCCCTTCATGCCCGGCTCGGCGCCGTCCGTCCGCGCGGCGAGGTCCGCCACCTGGGCCCAGGTCGGATGCGCGGGCATCGTCAGGCCCTTCGCGGCGAACACGTCCTTGCGGTACATCAGGAAGGACGACTCGCCGTAGAAGGGTTGACCGTAGAGCTCGCCGTCGTCGGCGGTGAGGGACTGGCGCATCGGCGTCAGGACGTCCTGCTCGTCGTACGCCGGGTCCTTGGCGACGTACGCGTCCATCGGCTCCAGCCAGCCGTTCTTGGCGTAGATCGGTATCTCGTAGTTGGAGAGGGTGGCGACGTCGTACTGGCCCGCCTGGTTGGCGAAGTCCTGACTGATCTTGTCGCGGACGTCGTTCTCCGGCAGGACGGTGAAGTTCACCTTGATGCCGGTCTCCTTGGTGAAGTGCGCGGCGGTGAGCTTCTGCAACTCGGTCATCTGCGGGTTGTTGACCATCAGGACGTTGATCGAGTCGCCGCCCGATCCCGCCCCGCCCGCCCCGACCCAGCAGCCGGAGAGCAGCGGGGCGAGCAGCGTCCCTGCGGCGACCGCGGCGAGTGTGGCTCGCGGCCTCCGTCGGCTCTGGGTTCGCATGGATCGCTCCTGGACGTATAGGTGGATAAAGGGCACCTGAGGGGCGCGGTGGGGATGCGGTGGCGCCCTACGGGTGGTGAGTCGGGTCTGCGGACGGAGTGGGCCGGGCCGTCAGACCCGGATGACCTGCGGCCCGAGCAGTGAGTACCGATGGGCTTCCGCCGTCGGCAGCAGCGTGCTCGTCACGATCGTCTCCAGCGCGCCGATCTCGGCGAACCGGCAGAAGCTGACCGCTCCGAACTTGGTGTGCACGCCCGCGAAGACCGTGCGCCGTGCGGCGCGGACGGCCTGGGCCTTGACCTCACCGACCGCGGGGTCGGGGGTGGTCAGACCGTGCTCGCGGGAGATGCCGTTGGCGCCGAGGTAGGCGAGGTCGATGACGAAGCCGGCCAGCATCTTCGTCGTCCAGTGGTCGACGGTCGCCAGCGTGCCGGAGCGGACCCGGCCGCCGAGCAGCAGGACCGAGACGTTCCCGGTCCCGGCGAGGGCGCCGGCCACCGGCAGGGACGCGGTAACCACGGTCAGCGGCCGGTCCCTGGGCAGTGCCTCGGCGATGAGCTGCGGGGTGAACCCCTCGTCGACGAAGACCGTCTCGGCGTCCCCGAGCAGTTCGGCCGCGGCGGCCGCGATCCGGCGCTTCTCGGGTACGTGACTGGTGGCGCGGAAGGCGAGCGTCGTCTCGAATCCGGCGCTCTCCACGGGATAGGCGCCGCCGTGGGTGCGGCGCACCAGACCGTGGTCCTCCAGGGCGCGCAGATCCCGTCGTACGGTCTCCTTGGCCACGCCCAGTTCGGCCGCGAGGGCGGTGACGTCGACCGAGCCGGTGGTGCGGGCGACCCGCACGATCTCCCGCTGGCGTTCTTCCGCCGTCTTCACGCTCATGGCCGCCACCCGCTCTCCCCTCTACGACTTCCCTGCCCGTTCGGGCCCGGTGCGGCCCATGGGGGAAGTTGTACAGCGGGTGCGCGGCGCTGACCAGGCCTGTTGCAGGTCCGATACGGCCCGCCTGGGCCCGTTTCGCCGGGCCGGTGCCCGCCGCGGACCTGCGAGGCTGCGCGGGAGGACGGGAGAGCGGGCGGCGTCGATGCCCGAACAGGGGAGCGGGCGGGCCCGTTCGGTGCCCGCC
>NZ_JBHWCC010000081.1:0-30848 GCF_042735715.1 Streptomyces sp. NPDC059582 | reverse complement strand
GGCAACCACCTGATCCACGCCCTGCGCCGCAACGTCAACCTGAAGATCCTGCTCTTCAACAACCGGATCTACGGCCTGACCAAGGGCCAGTACAGCCCCACCTCCGAAATCGGCAAGATCACCAAGTCGACGCCGATGGGCTCCCTGGACGCCCCCTTCAACCCCGTCTCCCTGGCCCTCGGCGCCGAAGCCTCCTTCGTGGCCCGCACGATCGACTCCGACCGCAAGCACCTCACTGAGGTCCTGCGGCAGGCCGCCGCGCACCCCGGCACGGCACTGGTGGAGATCTACCAGAACTGCAACATCTTCAACGACGGCGCCTTCGACGTCCTCAAGGACAAGCAGCAGGCCGCGGAAGCCGTCATCCGCCTCGAGCACGGACAGCCGGTCACCTTCGGCGCCGAGCACGCCAAGGGCGTCGTACGGGATCCCGCCACCGGCGACCTGACCGTGGTCCCGGTGACGGACGCCAACCGCGACCGGATCCTGGTCCACGACGCCCACGCGGCGTCACCGACCACCGCCTTCGCCCTCTCCCGGCTCGCCGACCCCGACACCCTCCACCACACCCCGATCGGCGTGCTGCGCGCGGTGCGACGGCCGGTCTACGACACGCAGATGGCCGACCAGCTCGACGCCGCCGTCGAACAGCACGGCAAGGGTGACCTGGCCGCCCTGCTGGCCGGGGGCGACACCTGGACCGTCGTCGGCTGACGCCGGCCCCCGCCGCACGGCGGGCCGCACCTGCCCTGCCGGGCCGCTGTCGCGGCCACGGCGGCGCAGCGCCTTGACGCACGTGACGCAGAGGTCCATCCGCGCACGCGAGAGCAGCGAGCGCCTCGGGAAACGGGAAACAGTGGATCACACCAGAACAGGCGAGTCGGGGCTGCCCATCGAGCCGGTGTACGGCCCGTCGGCTCTGGCGGGCTGGGACCCGGACCAGCAGCTGGGCGAGCCGGGCGGGTATCCGTTCACGCGCGGGGTCTACCCGTCCATGTACACCGGCCGCCCGTGGACGATGCGCCAGTACGCGGGCTTCGGCACGGCGACCGAGTCCAACGCCCGCTACAAGCAGCTGATCGCGAACGGCACGATGGGCCTGTCCGTGGCGTTCGACCTGCCGACCCAGATGGGCCACGACTCCGACGCGCCGATCGCCAGCGGTGAGGTCGGCAAGGTGGGCGTGGCGATCGACTCGATCGACGACATGCGCGTGCTGTTCGCCGGGATCCCGCTGGACCAGGTCTCCACGTCGATGACCATCAACGCCCCCGCCGCGGTGCTGCTCCTGCTCTACCAACTGGTCGCCGAGGAACAGGGGGTGGCGGCCCACCGGCTGACCGGCACGATCCAGAACGACGTGCTGAAGGAGTACATCGCGCGCGGCACGTACATCTTCCCGCCCAAGCCCTCCCTGCGGCTGATCGCGGACATCTTCCAGTACTGCCGGGCCGAGATCCCGAGATGGAACACCATCTCGATCTCCGGCTACCACATGGCCGAAGCGGGCGCCTCGCCCGCGCAGGAGATCGCCTTCACCCTGGCGAACGGGATCGAGTACGTACGCACCGCCGTGGCCGCCGGCATGGACGTCGACGACTTCGCACCCCGCCTGTCGTTCTTCTTCGTGGCCCGCACGACCATCCTCGAGGAAGTCGCCAAGTTCCGTGCCGCACGCCGGATCTGGGCGCGGATCATGCGGGACGAGTTCGGCGCGAGGAACCCCAAGTCGCTGATGCTGCGCTTCCACACACAGACGGCCGGCGTACAGCTGACCGCCCAGCAGCCCGAGGTGAACCTGGTCCGCGTCGCCGTCCAGGGACTCGCGGCAGTCCTGGGCGGCACCCAGTCCCTGCACACCAACTCCTTCGACGAGGCCATCGCGCTGCCCACCGACAAGGCCGCCCGCCTCGCCCTGCGCACGCAGCAGGTCCTCGCCCACGAGACCGATGTGACGGCCACCGTCGACCCGTTCGCCGGGTCCTACGCCATCGAGAAGATGACCGACGACCTCGAAGCGGAGATCGTGGCGCTCATCGACAGGACGGAACAACTCGGAGGATCCGTGCGCGCCATCGAGCACGGCTTCCAGAAGTCCGAGATCGAGCTGTCCGCCTACCAGATCACCCGGGAGACCGACTCCGGCGAGCGCGTCGTCGTCGGCGTCAACCGCTTCCAGCTCGACGAGGAAGAGCCCTACGAGCCGCTCCGCGTCGACCCGGCCATCGAGGCCCGGCAGGCCGAACGCCTGGCCAAACTGCGCGCCTGGCGCGACCAGGTGGACGTCGATGCCACGCTCACCGCCCTGAAGAAGGCCGCCGAGGGCGACGACAACGTCCTCTACCCGATGAAAGACGCCCTGTATGCCCGCGCCACCGTCGGCGAGGTCTGCAACGCGCTGCGCGAGGTGTGGGGCACGTACGTCCCGACAGACGCCTACTGAGAAAGGATCCGCCATGCACCCTGCCCACAGGGGCGTCAGCGCCCCCATCCGGGTCGTCGTGGCCAAGCCGGGCCTGGACGGGCACGACCGCGGAGCCAAGGTCATCGCCCGGGCCCTGCGCGACGCGGGCGTCGAGGTCATCTACACCGGGCTGCACCAGACTCCGTGCCAGATCGTCAACACCGCCCTCCAGGAAGACGCGGACGGCATAGGGCTGTCCATCCTCTCCGGCGCCCACATGACCCTCTTCGCCCAGGTCATGGAGATGCTCAGGGAACAGGACGCCACGGACATCACGGTGTTCGGCGGAGGCATCATCCCCGCGTCCGACATCGGCCCGCTGCTCGCACTTGGGGTGGCGGCCCTGTTCACTCCGGGCACACCGACCCGGGACATCACCGACTGGGTGCACACCCACGTCCGCCGCGACGCCACGCCGCCCACCGGGACCGCGGGCGTGGCGGACGTGGCGAGCGTGAGGGTTCCGGGCCCCAGGCCGGGCGCGCTGCACTGACGTGCCGCGACGTGCCGCCCCATGAGCGAGGCGGCGTACTCCGGCGCGGTGCCGGAGTACGCCGCCTTCGGGTGGGCGCTGTGTGCGGGGCGGGTGCCGGGTGGTGGTCCGCGCGGTCACGGTGGCCCTACTTGGGGTCGCGCCTGAACGATGCCGTCGACCAGCGGTAGCCGAGCGCCGCGAGGCCGAGGCACCAGGCGACGGCGATCCATCCGTTGTTGCCGATCTCGGTGCCGAGCAGGAGTCCGCGCAGGGTTTCGATGGCGGGGGTGAAGGGCTGGTATTCGGCGATGGGCTGGAACCAGCCGGGCATGGCGTCGATGGGGGTGAAGGCGCTGGAGATGAGGGGCAGCAGGATCAGGGGCATGGCGCTGTTGCTGGCGGCTTCGGCGTTGGGGCTGGCCATGCCCATGCCGACGGCGATCCAGGTGAGGGCGAGGGCGAACAGGGCGAGCAGGCCGAGGGCGGCGAGCCATTCCAGGACGCCGGCGTCGGTGGAGCGGAAGCCGATGGCGACGGCGACGGCGCCGACGAGGACGACGCTGGCGATGGACTGGATGACGCTGCCGATGACGTGTCCGATGAGGACGGATCCGCGGTGGATGGCCATGGTGCGGAAGCGGGCGATGATGCCCTCGTTCATGTCGGTGGCGACGGAGACGGCGGCGCCGATGACGGTGGAGCCGATGGTCATGAGCAGGATGCCGGGGACGATGTAGGCGATGTAGGCGGAGCGGCCGCCGCCACCGCTGAGGCCGGCGCCCATCACGTTGCCGAAGATGTAGACGAACAGCAGCAGCAGCATGACCGGCGTGAGCAGCAGGTTGAGGGTGAGGGAGGGGTAGCGGCGGGCGTGCAGGAGGTTGCGGCGCAGCATGGTGGAGGAGTCGCGCACGGCGAGGGCGAGGGAACTCATCGGACGCTCTCCTTGGAGGGGTTCGGCTGGGCGGGGACGGTGGTGTCGGTGAGGGCGAAGAAGACGTCGTCGAGGTCGGGGGTGTGGACGGTGAGCTCGTCGGCTTCGATGCCGTGGGTGTCGAGGCGGTCGAGGAGGGTGCGCAGTGCGTGCTGGCTGCCGTCGCTGAGGATCTGCAGGGCGAGTGCCTCGTCGTCGCGGGCGGCGTCGGGCAGGGCGTTGGCGGCGGTCTGGTAGGCGGTGGGGTCGGTGAAGCGCAGGCGGACGTGTCCGCCGGGGATGAGGCGTTTGAGTTCGTCGGCGCTGCCGTGGGCGGCGATGCGGCCGTTGTTGAGGACGGCGATGCGGTCGGCGAGTTCGTCGGCTTCTTCGAGGTACTGGGTGGTGAGGAAGACGGTGACGCCGCCGGTGACGAGTTCGCGGATGATCTGCCACATGGTGTGGCGGGAGCGGGGGTCGAGGCCGGTGGTGGGTTCGTCGAGGAAGATGACGCGGGGGCTGCCGACCAGGGTCATCGCGATGTCCAGGCGGCGTTTCATGCCGCCGGAGTAGGTGGAGGCGGGCTTCTTCGCCGCCTCGACCAGGTCGAAACGCTCCAGGAGTTCGGCCGTGATCCGCCGTCCTTCCTGTTTGGGGAGGTGGTGCAGGTCGGCCATGAGGAGCATGTTCTCCTCGCCGGTGATCAGGCCGTCGACGGCGGAGAACTGGCCGGTGACACCGATCGCGGCGCGTACCGCCTGCGGGTCGGCGGCCAGGTCGCGGCCCGCGACCTGGGCCTGGCCGCCGTCGGCGGTGATGAGCGTGGAGAGGATCTTCACGGCGGTGGTCTTGCCGGCGCCGTTGGGGCCCAGCAGCGCGAACACCGAACCGGCCGGGACGGCCAGGTCGATGCCGGCCAGGACAATCTTGTCGCCGTAGGACTTGCGCAGCCCGTTCGCCGCGATCGCCAGGTCACTCATGGGGGATTGCTCCTTCTCGTCTTCGTCAGAGGCTGCGGGCGGTGATGTCGCCGTGGGCGGTGCTGGCGTGGATGGTCAGGCCGGCGCCGTCGGTGTTCTTGAGCGCGTTGTGGATGCGGCCGTAGGTGGTGCCGGCGTCCAGCGAGGCGGAGACGCCCGGCGCGGCGCCGACCGACACGTCCCCGGACTGGGTGCTCAGGGTGAGCGTGCCGCGCACCGCCTCGGTGATGCTGATGTCGCCCTTCTGGGTGCTGATCTCGGCGGGGCCGCCGAGGCGGCCGACGGTGACGTCACCGGCCATCAGGCTCAGCCGGGCGGCGGCGGCCTCGTCGAGCTTGACCGAGCCCTGCGCGCCCTCGAAGACGACCTCGCCGAGCCGTCCCACACCGCGCAGTTCGGCGCTGGCGGCCTTGGCCTGCACACCGGAACCGGCCGGGAGCTGGACGGTCACCTCGACCTCGCCGGAGGAGCCCAGGACCCGGTTCTTGGCCGGCGCGGCCTCGATCCGCAGCACACCGTCGCCGTGTACGACCGTGATCTGCTCGGCCGCCTTCACGTCACGGCTCTTGGACGCGTCCGCGGGCAGCACCTCGACCGTGGTGTCGGCCCGGTCGGCGGCGATGAACCGGATACTCCCGGCCGGGATGTCCAGGACGACGGAGACCGGGGCGGGGGTGTCGAACTTCTGCATCGTTCTCTCCTTCTGCTGCACCGCGGGCCCCTTCGGCCCGCCGTTTCCGTTGATGGAAAAGCTACGTTGCATTCACGACTCTGGCAACACGCCTGTTGCGTCCAATCGGCATTATTGCAGGTGGAGTTCGTTAAATCGTTGCAACGGTCTGTCGTCTAATGCAACAGACTTCATCGTGTTCGTTGCAATGTGCTGGAGGTGAACGCTAGGGGACGCCGCAGATCGCGATCCTGTCGGGAGGCGGGCTCACTCAGCGGGAACGCGGCCGGAACGCAACGGAGTTCGCGCTGCCTGACGGCAGGCATGGATGCGCGGAACGTCGACGCTGCCGAACACGCCCTCGGGAAGCGGGCCTTCGCCGAGGCTGTCGACAGCGCGAACGCCTGGCGCGCTCCAGCCGTTGTCCGTCACCGGTTCCAGCGCGTCGATCAGGTGCCCCGTGGAACCCGGGGGAGGCGCCGCGCCCAGGGGGAGTGCTGTCGCACGCGTTGCGGGCTCTCTCCGTAACCCCGCCTGCGGTGCGCGCAGTTCTCTCGCCTGCCGCTTGCCGGCGACCCGTACCTGAACACCTGCACCAGCTCCCCCTGCCCAACAGCTCCCGGAAACCGCCTCGTTGCATCCTGCCCGCTCCAACAGGCCTGGGCACCTGCACAAATCGGAAGGTTGTCTGCTGGATCGTGGCCGGCATGTCCGCGCTGTGGGCGGCTCGTCGGTGAGGCCCGGCCCCGGTCAGCCGGCGTTGTATTTCGCGGGGGAGCAGCTTCCTGAGGCGGAGAGCCGGGGCGTGGCGCTGTTGCCCTGGGAGGCGGCGGTGACCTAGCGCGTGCAGTTCCATCGGTTCTGCGGCGCCTTGGTGAGTGTCAGGTCCATCATGCCTGCTCGGAGGCGGTTTGCGGTAGGACGGAGCGCACGTCCGTTCGGACTTGTCGCGGGTGCTGGTCCGCCCGCAGACTCGTCGTCATCCACTCTCCGGCATCCGTGTCGGCATCCGTTCTCGGCTGCCGGCGCGTTCGCTGTGCTGTCTCGTCGTGCGACGGGTCGGGCCGGGGGTGAGGGAACGAAGGGGGATCGGTGGATCAGGAGATGGTGTTGCGGGCGAGGGTCAAGCTGCTGGGCGCCAACCGGCGGGTGGTGCGTGGCACCGAAGGGCTGTGGATCTACCGGCTGCTGACACAGGTCGAGCCGGAGGTGTACGGGTCGAAGCTGGCGTACGTCCTGGTGGAGGCCAGCGCCTCGGCGCTGGTGCGGGAGCTGCCCGGGCAGCGGCTGGCGCTGTTGGACGAGGCGGTGGCGGTGGCGACGGCCCTTGGCGCCGCGAATCCCTACCGGGACAAGGTGCTGTCGAAGGCTCTGGCCGCCAGGCGGGAACTCGACGGGCAGCAGGCGACGTAGCAGGAAAGCAGGACAGGCGGCGGTCAGGGCGGCGTGGAGGACCAGGAGGGGGCCCTCGGCCTGGTCCTCCGGCCGGCCGCGGCCACGGTTGCACCCCCGGTCGGCTCCCACGCGGCCTCGCCGAGGCCGAGCGGAGCGTGAAGGCAGGGGAAGCGGCGCGGACGGCGTGCACGACGCACGCTCAACCGCCCCGGCAGCACCGACATGGTCCCGGCAGACGGCAGACGGCAGACGGCAGACGGCAGACGGCAGACGGCAGACGGCAGACGGCGGACGGCGGGCGGCGGACGGCGGACGGCGGGCGGCGGGCGGCGGGCGGCGGGCGGCGGGCGGCGGACGGCAGACGGCGGGCGGCGGACGGCAGACGGCAGACGGCAGACGGCAGTTGGCGGACGGTAGTTGGCAGACGGCAGTCGTAGGCGATCCGTGGCGTGCGCTTCGCGAGTCACCCGGCCCGTGACGCGGGCGCCGACGGCATACGTTCGCGAGCTTCGTCGTAGCGCAGGGCGACGAGGCGGGCGAGTGCGTCGTGTGTGCCGAGCGGGGTGGAGGTGACGCAGCCGCCGGAACGGGCGGCGCGGTGTGCGAAGAAGCCGGGGCTCATCAGGTACGGGGCGACGGCGACGCGGGAGTGGCCCTGGGCGCGCAGGGCGGCGACGGCTTGGGCGGGGGTGGGGCCGGCGGCGCAGAGGTAGGCGGGGACGACGTCGTCGCGGCCCGCAAGGCGCTCGCGCAGCAGCGAGGCCATGGCCGCGGCGTCGGCGTTGGCGTCGGGATCGGTGGATCCGGCTGCCGCGAGGACGACGGGCCCGTCTGCGGCGCGCCATCCGGCGTCGGTGAGACGGTCGGTGAGGGCGTCGGCCAGCAGGGGGTCGGGGCCGAGTGCGGCGGCCACCCGGGCGCGCAGGTGCGGGGCCGCGGCGAGGGCTTCGGGGATGTCGACGCGGACGTGGTAGCCGGCGCCGAGCAGGAGTGGCACGAGGATGACCTCGCCGCTGAGTCGGGCGAGTGCTTGTGGCAGGGAGGGGGCGACCAGGTCGAGGAAGCATCGTTTCACGCGCAGGTCAGGCCGTAGTGCGCGGACGCGGTCGACCAGCGCCTCGGTGACCGCGACGCCCTCGGGGTTGCGGGTGCCGTGGGCCACGGCGAGAAGAGTGGGCCGGGACGGGCGGTCGGGGTCCGTCGTGGGGGCAGCCATGGTCACCCCGCGGCCAGGCGGTAGCCGCGCTTGGGCACGGTCCTGACCAGGTCGCTGTGCGGGCCGAGTGAGGCGCGTAGCCGTGCGACGGCGGCCTCCACGGCGTGTTCGTCGGCGTCGGAGTCCGCCCAGGCGCGGCGCAGGAGTTCGGCGCGGCTCAGCACCCAGCCCGGCCGCTCCGCGAGGGCGCGCAGCAGCGTCGCGCCTTTGGGGGAGAGCCAGTAGCTCTCCTCGTCGATCAGCAGTGCGCTGCCCTGGAGTACCAACGTGCGTCCGGCGATGTGCAGTTCCTGGCGGCCGCGGGTGGGCAGCGTCTCGGTGAGTGTGCGCACGAGTGCGCCGAGCCGGCCGCGTTCCGGCCAGATCACCGGCAGCCCGGCGTCCAGGAGCGGCCGGGCGCAGACCGGGCCGACGCAGACCGGCAGTACATCGTTCGACATGGCTTCCAGGACGCGTTCGTGCAGGCCGTCGGCCGTCGCGGTCTGCAGGAAGGCGGTGATCGCGGGTGCGCTGGTGAAGGCCAGGGCGTGGACCTCGCGGCGGACGGTCGACTCGACCAGACGCCGGACCGGCGCCGGGTCCTCCGGCGGCGCCCAGCGGTAGACGGGGACCGTGACGACCTCGGCGCCCCGCTCCCGCAGGGCCGCGCTGAAGGTGGTCAGCGGCAGGCCGTGTTCCTGCACCGCGATCCGCCGGCCGGCCAGCGGCTGGGCGAGCAGCCAGGTCAGCAGTTCGTCCGTTGCCTCGCTCGCGGGGGAGTAGGCCTCGTCCAGCCCGCTGGCGCGGACCGCGCCGGTCGCCTTCGGGCCACGGGTCAGGACGACGGCGTTGTCGCAGACGGCGGACAGTTCGGCGCCGCGCCCCCAGCCGTCGGCCGCGCTCATCCAGCCGCGCCAGCCGACGCCGGTGGTCGCCACGACGTAGTCCAGCGGCGCGGTGAGGCACAACTCGGTGGCCCGGCGCAGCGCGATGTCGTCCTCCAGCGGAAGGATGCGCAGGGCCGGGGCCTCCACCACGCGTGCGCCGCGCCGGGTCAGCAGCGCGACGAGCTCGTCGCGACGGCGGGCGGCGGTCACACCGACGGTGAACCCGGTCAGCGGACCGGTCGGCGCGGCCGGGGTGCAGTGGTCGTTGGTGCCCATGGACGCAGACTCCGGGCACGCGGTTTCCGTCAGGTTGCCCGGCCGTCACGCCCCGGTTAGGCAAATGCTTCGCGGTGTTACGGCACATGTCCTGCGCCGCACCCCGTCCCGCCTGCGGCGTGAGCGACGTGTACCGCGGGCGGAACACGGACGACCAGCAGGTGTAACGCGCCGTGGCCACTGTCGTCGGCATGACGACCACGACCGACACCCACTGTCCGTACTGCTCGCTGCAGTGCGGCATGCGCCTCGCGACGGCCGGCGGTGTCGGGACGACGGTCGTCGAGCGGCCCGAGTTCCCGGTCAACCGGGGCGCGCTGTGCGGGAAGGGGCAGTCCGCCGCCGCTCTGCTCGACGGGACGAGCCGGCTGACCGCGCCGCTGGTACGCGAACGCGGAACCCTGCGGGCCGCGAGCTGGGACGAGGCGCTGGACCGGGTCGCGCGCGGCTTCTCGGCGATCCGCTCCGAGCACGGCGCCGACGCTGTCGCGGTCTTCGGCGGCGGCGGGCTGACCAACGAGAAGGCCTACCAGCTCGGCAAGTTCGCCCGGGTCGCGCTCGGCACCGCCAACATCGACTACAACGGGCGTTTTTGCATGTCGTCGGCCGCGGCGGCGAACCGGATCGCGTTCGGCCTGGACCGCGGTCTGCCCTTCCCGCTGGAGGACATCCCGCGCACCGACTGCCTGATCCTGGTCGGCGCCAACCCGGCGGAGACGATGCCGCCCGCCCTGCGCTACTTCCGCGAACTGCGAGAGAACGGCGGCACGTTGATCGTCGTCGATCCGCGCCGCACCAGGACCGCCGAACAGGCCGACATCCACCTGCAACCGCTGCCCGGCAGCGACCTGGCGCTCGCCCTCGGCCTGCTGCACCTGCTGATCGCCGACGGGCTGGCCGACACCGAGTTCATCGAGGCCCGCACCACCGGATACGGGCCGGCACGTGCCGCCGCGATGGCCCACTGGCCGCAGCGCGTCGAACGGCTCACCGGCATCGCGGCGAGTCAACTACGAGCGGTCGCGCACCGCTTCGGACAGGCCGCGAGCGGCATGGTGCTGACCGCACGGGGACCGGAGCAGCAGAGCAAGGGCACCGACACCGTCGGCGCGTGGATCAACCTCTGCCTCGCCTCCGGCAAGGCGGGCCGGCCCTACTCCGGCTACGGCTGCCTCACCGGCCAGGGCAACGGACAAGGCGGCCGCGAGCACGGCCAGAAGGCCGACCAGCTCCCCGGCTACCGCTCGATCGAGGACCCCGCCGCCCGCGAACACGTCGCCCGCGTCTGGGGGGTGGACCCGGCCGCCCTGCCACGCTCGGGCCGCTCCGCCTACGAACTGCTGGACAGCCTCGGCGAGCCGGGGCCTGACGGCCTGCGCGGGCTGCTGCTCATGGGCTCCAACCCCGTCGTCTCCGCCCCGCACGCCTCCCATGTGACCCGGCGGCTGCGCTCACTGGACCTGCTGGTGGTCAGCGACCTCGTGCTCTCCGAGACCGCGCAGCTCGCCGACGTCGTCCTGCCCAGCGCCCAGTGGGCGGAGGAGAGCGGCACGATGACCAACCTGGAAGGCCGGGTGATCCTGCGCCGACAGGCGGTCGACGCACCGCAGGGGGTGCGCGGCGACCTGTGGCTGATGCGCGAGCTCGCCGAACGGCTCGGCGTCGAGCACGGCTTCGACGACGACCCGGAGACGGTCTTCGAGGAACTGCGCCGCGCCTCGGCCGGCGGCCCGGCGGACTACGCGGGCATCAGCTACGACCGGATCCGCGCCGAGGACGGAGTCTTCTGGCCGTGCCCCGCCCAAGACCACCCCGGCACGCCGCGGCTGTTCCTGGACACCTTCGCCACACCGGACGGCCGCGCCCGGTTCGCCCCGGTCACCCACCGCCCGGCGGCGGAGGAACCCGACGCCGCCTACCCGCTCTACCTCACCACGGGACGGGTGCTCTCCCAGTACCAGAGCGGGGCTCAGACCCGCCGCGTCGGCGCGCTGAACGCCTCCGCACCGGGGCCGTTCGTCGAGCTGCACCCCCTGCTCGCGCGCCAACTCGCCGTGACGGAAGGCGATGTGCTCACGGTGACCTCACGACGCGGCCGGGCGATCGCACCGGCCCGCATCACCGACACGATCCGGCCCGACACCGTGTTCATGCCCTTCCACTGGCCGGGCGCGGGCCGCGCCAACACACTCACCAACCCCGCGCTGGACCCGACCTCGAAAATGCCCGAGTTCAAGCTCTGCGCGGTGCGGGTGGAAGCCGCGGGCACCGCCGCGACGGCGAAGCCGGACCAGGAGCAGCACGCATGAGCGACACTCGTCACATCGCGGTCGTCGGAGCCGGCATGGCCGCCGCACGCTTCGCCGAGCGCTACCACGCCCACGGCGGCAGCGCCCACGTCACCCTCTACGGGGCCGAGCCGCGCCCGCCCTACAACCGCGTACTCCTCGCCGACGTGCTGAGCGGACGCTACGCGGCGGAAGCGGTGACACTGCCGGCCGGCGCTGCCGAACTGCGCACCGGCAGCGAGGCCGTGGCCGTCGACCCCGCCACGCGCACGCTGACACTGGCCGACGGCCACAGCGAGACCTGGGACGAGCTCGTCCTGGCGACCGGCGCCAATCCGGTACTCCCACCGATCCGCGGACTGCGCCGCCCGGACGGCACGGGACTGCGCGACGGCGTCCACAGCCTGCGCACCCTTGCCGACTGCGCGCGGCTGAGCGAGGACATCGCCACGGCGCGGCGCGCCGTCGTCATCGGGGGCGGCGTCCTCGGCGTCAGCGTCGCGAGAGCACTGGGCGCTCTCGGCCTCACCGTCGAGATCGTCCACCAAGGACCCCACCTCATCGAGCGCCAGCTCGACGCCGACGCCGCGGCCGCGCTGCGCGGCGGGCTGGCGCGGATGGGCGTCGAGGTCTACCCCGGCAACCGCGCCCGCGCGGTGACCGGCCGGCACGGGAGCGGAGAAAGCGCCGTCGAGCTGGCAGGCGGCTACCGCCTCAGCACCGATCTGGTCGTCCTCGCCTGCGGTGTGCGCCCCCGCACCGCGCTCGCCCACGCCGCCGGGCTCACCGTCGACACCGGAATCGTCATCGACGACACCCTGGCCACGTCCGCGCCACACGTTCACGCCATCGGTGACTGCACCCAGCACCGCGGAACGGTGCACGGGCTGTCCGGCCCGGCCTGGGAACAGGCCGACGTCCTCGCGGCACGCCTGTCGGGCACGGACCCCGGCGCCCTCTACCAGGGCTCGCGCCCCCTGGCCCGGCTCAGCGCCGGCCCGCTGGAGTACGCGGCCTTCGGCGAAGCGCACCTCGACGCCCAGGACCAGGCCGCGGACCCCGAGCTGAGCGTGCTGCGCCTGTCCGACGCCACGCGCGGCAGCTACAAGAAGCTCGTGCTGCGCGGCGAGCGCCTCGTCGGCGCGATCCTCCTCGGCGACCTGGCCACCGTGGGTGAGCTCACCCGCGCCTACGAGCGCGACGCGCCGATACCCGACCGACCCCTGCACCTGCTCACCTCATACGGAGCCCCGCTATGACACACCGCCAGACGCCCGGCCCGCCGACCGGCCCGCTCAAGGATCTCGTCCTCGTCGGCCACGGCATGGTCGGCCAGCGCTTCCTGGAGGCGCTGACCGAGCAGCCCGGAGCGGCAGGCTGGCGGATCACCGTCCTCGCCGAGGAACCGCGCCCCGCCTACGACCGGGTACATCTGACCTCGTGGTTCTCCGGCACCGACGCCGACGCGCTGTCACTGACGCCACCGGGCTTCTTGAGCGAGCACGGCATCGACCTGCGCCTGGCCGAACCGGCCCGCGCCATCGACCGCGCCGCGCGGAGCGTCACCACCGCGTCCGGGCAGGTCCTGCACTACGACGCACTGGTACTGGCCACCGGGTCCTACCCGTTCGTGCCGCCCGTACCGGGCCACGACGCGGCCGGCTGCCACGTCTACCGCACCATCGAGGACCTGGAGGCGATCCGCGCCGACGCGCGGCACGCACGCACGGGCGTGGTCGTCGGCGGCGGCCTGCTCGGCCTGGAGGCGGCCGGCGCGCTCACCGCGCTCGGCCTGCAGACCCACGTCGTCGAGTTCGCGCCCCGCCTCATGGCCCTCCAGGTCGACGAAGGCGGCGGACAGCTGCTGCGCCGCAAGATCGAAGAGCTCGGCGTCACCGTCCACACCGGAGCCGGCACCCAGACCATCCTCCTCGACGACGACGGCCGCGTACGGGGCATGGGACTCTCCGACGGCCGCGAACTCTCCGCCGACCTGGTCGTCTTCTCCGCCGGCGTGCGACCGCGCGACCAACTGGCCCGCGAGAGCGGCCTGCCCGTCGGCGAGCGCGGCGGCATCGTCGTCGACGAACGCTGCCGCACCACGGACCCGCACGTCTACGCCATCGGGGAGTGCGCGCTGGCGGCGGACGGCCGCGTCTACGGCCTGGTCGCCCCCGGCTACGCGATGGCCGAGACCGCGGCCCGCACCGTGGCCGGCGAACACCGCGACCAGGACGCCTTCACCGGCGCCGACACCTCCACCAAACTCAAGCTCCTCGGCGTCGACGTCGCCAGCTTCGGCGACGCGCACGGCGCGACCGACGGCGCCCTCGACGTCCTCTACAGCGACAGCCGCAACGGCATCTACAAGAAACTCGTCATCGGCCGCGAGGGACAGCTCCTGGGCGGCGTCCTGGTCGGCGACACCGACGCCTACCAACTGCTGCGCCCGCTGGCGATCGGCGGCCGGCCCCTGCGCACCGCCCCCGAACAGCTGGTGCTCCCCGCCGGACTCGGCCCCGCGGCACCGCTCACGCTGCCGGACGAGGCCGTGGTCTGCTCCTGCCACAACGTCAGCAAGGGACAGATCCGTGCCGCCGTCCACGACCAGGGATGCGCCACCGTCCCCGAGGTCAAGAAATGCACCAAGGCGGGCACCGGCTGCGGCAGCTGCGTCAAACTGCTGGGCACCATCGTGACGGAGGAACTGCAGGCCGGCGGTGTCACCGTCGACAAGGGCCTGTGCGAACACTTCGCGCACACCCGCACCGAGCTCTACGAGATCGTCCGGGTCGCCGGCATCACCTCGTTCACCGACCTGGTCGACCGGCACGGCACCGGCGAAGGATGCGACATCTGCAAACCCGCCGTCGCCTCCATCCTGGCCGCCCTGGACAACGGCCACATCCTCGACGGCGAACAGGCCGCCCTCCAGGACACCAACGACCACTTCCTGGCCAACCTGCAACGCAACGGCTCCTACTCCGTCGTGCCCCGCATCCCCGGCGGCGAGATCACCCCGCACGGCCTGATCACGATCGGCGAGATCGCCCGCGACTACGGCCTCTACACGAAAATCACCGGCGGCCAGCGCATCGACCTCTTCGGCGCCAGCGTCGACCAACTGCCCGCCATCTGGCGGCGCCTGGTGGACGCCGGATTCGAGTCCGGCCACGCCTACGGCAAGTCCCTGCGCACGGTGAAGTCCTGCGTGGGCCAGACCTGGTGCCGCTACGGCGTACAGGACTCCGTCGCCCTCGCCATCGAACTGGAACTGCGCTACCGGGGCCTGCGCTCACCCCACAAGCTCAAGTCCGCCGTCTCCGGATGCGCCCGCGAGTGCGCGGAGGCACAGAGCAAGGACTTCGGCATCATCGCCACCTCCACCGGCTGGAACCTCTACATCGGCGGCAACGGCGGCATGACACCCCGCCACGCCGATCTGCTCGCCGCCGACCTGGACCGCGACACCCTGATCCGCAGCATCGACCGCTTCCTGATGTTCTACATCCGCACCGCCGACCGCCTGGAGCGCACCTCCGTCTGGCTGGAGCGGATCGAAGGCGGCCTCGACCACGTGCGCGCCGTCGTCATGGACGACTCGCTGGGCCTGTGCACGGAACTGGACGCCCTGATGGAACGTCACGTCGACCACTACCAGGACGAGTGGGCCGCGGTGCTGGCCGACCCCGAACGGCTGCGCCGCTTCGTCTCCTTCGTCAACGCCCCCGGCACACCCGACCCCGCCGTGACCTTCGTGCCGGAACGCGGCCAGATCCGCCCCGCCCGGCCCGACGAGCACGGAACCATCCTTTCCCCGGCCCTGGTGGCCGGCCCCCGACTGGAGGTGCGTACCGCGTGAGCGGCTATGTGGAGATCTTCGACGGCACACAGTGGACACGGGCCTGCCGCTACGAAGACCTGATCCCCGGACGGGGGGTGACGGTCCTCAGCGCCCGCGCAGAGCAGGTGGCGCTCTTCCGCGACCGGGCCGGAACGCTGTACGCGGTCGACAACCGCGACCCGTTCAGCGGCGCCCACGTGATGTCGCGCGGCCTCCTCGGCAGCCGAGGGGACATCCCCACGGTGGCGTCGCCGATGTACAAGCAGGTCTTCGACCTGCGCGACGGACGCTGCCTGGACGAGCACACCGCCCCGGACGGCACCCCGGCCGCGCTGCGGGTCTGGCCCGTACGCGACAGCGCGGAGGCGACCTCACAGCCGGCCGCAGCGGGCGTGCACGGGCCGTAGCACGGCCGATCTGCGGGGAGGCGGACCACGTAACCCGCCGCTCCTAGCGTCATCGCAACGCACTACCCCACCTCACGACAGCGGGTGACAACTGATGGCCAGTGTGGTCGATACACAAGGCGCGACCGAGGAAACCACCGGGCGCACGAGCGCCCCAGACAGCCCGAGTGCCGCCGAAAGCGCGGACCGTCCGCACCACATCACGCACTGGCGCCCGGAGGACGAGGCGTTCTGGGAACGCACCGGCGCCCGCGTCGCGCGCCGCAACCTCGTCTTCTCGGTCCTGTCCGAACACATCGGCTTCTCGGTGTGGAGCCTGTGGTCGGTGCTGGTGCTGTTCCTCGGACCCGAGTACCACATCGACGCGGCAGGCAAGTTCACCCTCACCGCCCTACCGACCGCGCTCGGCGCCGTACTGCGCCTGCCCTACACCTTCGCCGTGGCACGGTTCGGCGGCCGCAACTGGACCGTGTTCAGCGCCCTGTTGCTGCTGGTCCCGACGGCACTGGCCGGCATCGTGCTCCAACCCGGCGTCTCCTACGCCACCTTGCTGGCCGTGGCCTGCGTCGCCGGCGTCGGCGGCGGCAACTTCGCCTCCTCGATGGCCAACATCAACGCCTTCTACCCGCAGCGCCTCAAGGGCTGGGCACTCGGCGTCAACGCCGGCGGCGGCAACCTCGGCGTCCCGGTGGTACAGCTCATCGGCCTCCTGGTGCTCGCCACGGCGGGCGCGGCCCACCCCCGGCTCGTCCCGCTCGTCTACCTGCCGCTGATCGTGCTGGCAGCACTCGGCGCCGGCCTGAAGATGGACAACCTGACGGCACTGAAGAACGACCGGCGGGCCCTGCGCGAAGTGGCCAGGGAACCGCACAGCTGGGTCATGTCACTGCTGTACATCGGCACCTTCGGCTCGTTCATCGGCTTCGGCTTCGCCTTCGGACAGGTCCTGCAGGTGCAGTTCCACGACCAGTTCGACACCCCCGTCAAAGCCGCCTACCTCACCTTCCTCGGCCCCCTGCTGGGCTCACTGGTGCGCCCGTTCGGCGGGAAGATGGCCGACCGCTTCAGCGGCGCCACCGTGACGCTGTGGACCTTCGCCGCGATGGCGGCAGGCACCGGCGTGGTCCTGGTCGCCTCCCACCACCACTCGCTGCCGCTGTTCCTGACCGGCTTCGTGGCCCTGTTCGTACTGAGCGGCATCGGCAACGGCTCCACCTACAAGATGATCCCCGCGATCTTCCAGGCCAAGGCACACCTCGCGGTCGCGGCCGGAGCCGACCCCGACACCGCCGAGCGCGACGCGCGGCGCCGGTCTTCGGCACTGATCGGACTGGCCGGCGCGATCGGCGCGTTCGGCGGGGTCCTGGTCAACATCGCCTTCCGCCAGTCCTTCCTGACCGGCGCGAGCGGCGACGCGGCCTACTGGGCGTTCCTGGCCGCGTACGCGGTCTGCTTCGCCGTGACCTGGACGGTCTACCTGCGCCCCCGGACAGGAGCGGCCCCCAGGATCTGAGGGCGGGCCCCAAGGGCACCGGGCCTGCCGGTCCGTGCTCGCCAGGGCCTGTCCGCCGCCGAAAAGCAGCAGGCTACCGAGGCGCCCAGCACCCTGACGCGGTCGCTGCCGAGCGCAGCAGCCGGCCTCGCACGACGCCTGGCCGGGCAACTTTTGCGGGAGGGGTTCCACCCGCCGCAGCAGCCGTCAGCGGAGCAGCTCCCGGGACAGCGCGGCCATTGTCAGTGGTGCGGTGCAGGATGCGGTGATGGAAGCTTCGAAGGCTGTTCGGATGCTCTGGGACCGCATGCAGGAGCGGGACTGGGCAGGTGTCGGCGAGTTGTTGGCGGACGACGTCGTCGTGGAGTGGCCGGTCAGCGGTGAACGCATCCTCGGCCGCGAGAACTACCTGCGGATCAACGCGGAGTATCCGCAGGGGTGGTCGATCAACGTCCTGCGCATCGTGTCGTCCGGAAGCGAAGTCGTCTCCGAGGTCGAGGTCCCGCACGACACGATGGGCGTGCACCGGGTGGCGTCCTTCTGGACCGTGCACAACGGCCTGATCACCAGTGGCCGCGAATACTGGACCGAACCCGGCTCGGACCCCTCACCCGCGTGGCGGGCCCCCTACGTCCAGCCCATCTGAGAGCCCTCGGCTTCTGGCCCACTGGCCTGCGCCCAGGCCGGACACCGGGCGGCCGGACGCCGGTGTGGCCGTCACCGGCGGCGCCGCCTCATTCTTCGGCGGCGCCGCTCAGCGCGGCCCCGGGGCGGGCGCCGTGGCCGCCCGGTGCCGGGGAGGGCCTTGGCCAGGCCCTACTGCGCTGCCCGGGCCGCCTGGTCGATGAGGCGCTGCAGGTACAGGCCGCGTGCGGCGTCGAGGTCGGTCGGCCGGCCGGTGCGTACGGCGGTGGCGAAGGTGCGGCGCAGGATCGGCCAGCATTCCTCGTGGTCGATCTCGGCCGTGTCGTAGGTCAACGGCGCTTCGGGGCCGAAGAGTTCGACGCGGGTCAGAGCGCGCTGCACGGTGACGGAGCCGGACAGGGAGGCCTGGCTGACGGCTCCGTTCTCGTGCTCCAGGGTGAGTTCGATCCAGCGGCGGGGATCACCGGTGGCGTGTATGCCGGTGATGGGGGAGACGGCGAGGTCCAGCAGGTCGAGCAGATGCGGGCCGAGGTCGAGCAGCGCGCCGTGCTCGAGGCGCCAGCCGGTGGCGAAGTCGCCGCCGAGGAACGCGCCGTGGAGGTAGCAGGAGCGTGCGCCGGTGACCTCGCGGGTGCGTGCGGCGTCGAGGAAGGCGTCGGTGATGGGGTGGTAGCGCTTGGTCAGGACGAGTTGGGAGACCACGCCGGCGTCGAGGACGGCGTCGGCGACGCGTTGCGCGGCCGCCAGGTCGGGGCCGAGCGGCTTCTCCAGCAGCACGGCCTTGCCCTGCCGTGCGGCCAGGGGTGCCAGTTCGGCCTGCACGGCCGGCGGTACGGCGAACGCCACGGCCTCGCACCGGTCGAGGAGTTCGCTGAAGGAAGCGGCGACGTGTGCGTTGTACGGTGCGGCGGTCTCCTGCGCGGCCTCGGTGCGGCGGGCCCACACCGCGGCGAGGCGGGTCTCGGGTCCGGCGGCGAGCATCCGGGCGTGCATGGCCCGGGCCCAGGGGCCGGCGCCCACGAGGCCGACCTCGACGGGCCGGTCCGTCCAGGGGGCAGAGGTGACGATCACGGTGTTCCTGTCTGTCCGAGGGCTGCGGGCGGGTGCCGGCCCCCTCGTCTGCTGCTGCGGGTGGGTGCGGGGTGGCCGGTTCAGGCGGCGAGGCGGTTGAGGCGGGCTTCGGCGCGGTCGGGGGAGTAGAGGATCTCGACGACCATGGCGGCCGCCCCTATGACGCCCGCGTGATCGCCCAGGCGTGAGGTGACGACCTGCAGGTTGGCGGTGGCGCGGGGGAAGGCGCGCTGGTAGAGCAGCTCCCGGACGCCGGTCATGAAGGGGGCGCCGCAGAGCTCGCCGGCGATCATGAGGACGCCGGGGTTGAGGAGGCTGACCACGGTCACCAGGACTTCGCCCGCCCTGCGTCCGGCCTCGCGGGCCAGGCGCAGGGCGTCCGGGTGGCCGTCGGCGAGCAGGCGCTGGACGTCGGAGGCCGAGGTGGCGGGGGTGCCGAGGGCGCTCAGGTCCCTGGCCAGTGCCCGGCCGCTGGCCACGGCGCCGAGGCAGCCGTGGGAGCCGCACATGCACAGGACGTCGCAGCGGTCGTGCAGGCGGATGTGGCCGATGTCGCCGGCGCCGCCGTCGATGCCGCGGAAGACGGTGCCGTCCACGACGACGCCGGCGCCGATGCCGGTGGAGACCTTCACGAGGACGAAGGCCGTGCAGTCCCGGTGGCCTGCCTGGTGCTCGGCGAGCGCCATGAGGTTGGCGTCGTTGTCGACGAACACGGGAATCGGGCCGTCTTCCATGCTGGGGCCCACGTGTTCGGCGTAGGCCTTCTGCAGGCGCCGGCGGATGGGGTAGCGGTCCCAGCCCGGCATGACCGGGGGGTCGATGACCAGACCGGTCTCCCATTGCACGGGGCCGGGGACGGACAGTCCGATGCCGCAGACGCGGGCGGCGTCCACGCCGGCGGCGGCGATCAGGTCGGGGAACCAGCGGGCCAGTTGGTCCAGGACCGCCTCCGGGCCTTCGCTGATGTCCAGCGGGCCGGTGTTCTCGGCGAGGATGGTGCCGCCGAGATCGAGGACCGCGGCCCGTGCGTGCGTGATCTCGAGGTCCACGGCGATGACCGAGGCGTGCCGCGGATCGAAGACGATCTGCTGGGAGGGGCGGCCGCCGGTCGAGGAGCCGGCGATGTGCTTGAGCCATCCCGCCTGGTTGAGGAGGTCGAGCCGCTGGCCGACGGTCGACCGGGACAGTCCGGTGATCCGCTGCAGGTCCGCGCGGGTGTTCGCGCGGCCCCCGCGGATGAGGTGCAGCATGTCGCCCGCGCTGATCTGAGTCGGTGTCAGCATCGGTTCCCCCATGGTCTCAGCTCTTGTC
The DNA here is from genome assembly GCF_042735715.1 of Streptomyces sp. NPDC059582. Classification (NCBI taxonomy): domain Bacteria; kingdom Bacillati; phylum Actinomycetota; class Actinomycetes; order Kitasatosporales; family Streptomycetaceae; genus Streptomyces; species Streptomyces sp. NPDC059582. The sequence goes on along the minus strand of NZ_JBHWCC010000081.1, from coordinate 10,535 downwards.
GGCACCGCTGGTCAGGCCCTCGGTGAGCAGCCGCTCGGCGGCGAAGAACAGGAGTATCACGGGAATCGTCAGGACCACCGATCCGGCCATCAGTACGGTCTTGGGGACCTCGACGCCGTTGGACAGCTGGGCCAGGCCCAGCGGCACCGTCCACTTGCCGGGGTCGGCGGCCAGGAAGAGCAGGGCGAACAGGAACTCGTTCCAGGCGATCATGAAGACGTACAGGCCGGTCGCCATGAGGGAGGGCAGGGCGAGGGGCAGGATCACCTTGCGCAGGGTCTGCAGGCGGGTGAGGCCGTCGAGGGCTGCCGCCTCCTCGATCGAGTAGGGGATGGTGACGAGGTAGTTCTTCAGCATGTAGATGGCCACCGGCACGGTCTGTGCGACGTAGACGATGGCGAGTCCGGCCAGGCTGGAGGACAGGTGCAGCTTGGCGAAGACGACGAACAGCGGGACGGCCAGCAGGGTCGCCGGGAACAGGTAGACGGCGAGGAAGAGGGCGCTGACCTGGCGGTGGCCGAAGAACTTCAGCCGGCTGATCGCGTAGGCGCCGGGTACCGCGGCCAGCAGTGTCAGGGCGACGGTGCCGAGGGAGACCAGTGCGGAGTTGAGCAGGAACTTCAGGAATCCCTGGCCGCCGTCGTCGGTGGAGCGCAGTACGTCGCGGTAGGTGGAGAGGGTGAAGTCCTTGGTCGAGACCCACAGGGAGCCGGGGTCGAGCAGCAGTGCGTCGATGGGCTTCAGCGACAGCAGCAGCATGTAGTAGAAGGGCACCACGGTGATCACTGCGAGGAACGCGATGACGAACCAGCGCAGGGTGCCGAAGAACCTCTCCTCGAACTGGGCGCGGCTCATCACGACTCCTCCTGGACCTTGTTGGCGAAGAACTTGAAGTAGAGGCCCATCAGGATCATGAGTGCGACGGCCAGGACCAGTGCCTGGGCGGCCGCGGCGCCCACGTCGTATCGGGCGGTGAGGAAGTCGTAGACGCGTACGGCGGCGACGTCGGTGCCGGCGCCGCCGCCGGTCAGCAGGTAGACGTCGTCGAACTTGTTGAAGGTCAGGATGAAGCGCAGCACGCACAGCAGGGAGATGACGGGCATCAGCTGGGGCAGCAGGATGTGGCGGAAGCGCTGGGTGGGGGTCGCGCCGTCGACGAGGGCGGCCTCCTCCAGGCCGTCGGGCACCGCCTGCAGCCGGGCCAGGATGAACAGGAAGGCGAAGGGGAAGTAGCGCCAGGTCTCGAAGGCGATGACGGTCAGCAGCGCCAGCGGGATGTCGAAGTGCAGGCCCAGCACGTGGACTTCGTAGGCGCGGGTGGACAGGAAGGCGATGGGGTCGTCCCAGCCGAACAGGCGCTGTCCCCAGCTGTTGACCACGCCGTACTGGGGGCTGAGCGCCACTTCCCAGACGAAGGAGACGGCGACGACGGGGGCGACGTAGGGCAGCAGCATCGCCGCGCGCAGCAGGCCGCGGCCGCGGAACGGCTTGCGCAGGGCGAGGGCGGCGATGAGGCCGAGACAGATGGATCCGGCGGTGGCGCCGATGGTGTACAGCAGGGTCGTGCCCAGGCTCGACCAGAAGCCGGCCGAGTTGAAGACCTGGTCGAAGTTGTCCAGGGACCAGTGGCCGAACAGGCCCATGTCCTGGATGTCGACGAGCTTGGCGTGCTGGAAGGCCAGCAGGATGGTCCACAGGATGGGCAGGATCACCACCACGAGGACCACGATGAAGGTGGGGGAGACGAACGCCAGGCCCGCGCGGTTGGCGCGGCGGCTCGCCGTCATCGGGCGGCGGCCTTTTTCGGCGGGCTGCTGGGGGGGTCCGCCGCCGGTGTGACGGCGCTGTCGTGTACCGGCTGGTGCTGTTGTCATGAGGGACCTTCGTGACGTGCAGGAGGGCGCGGGCGGCTACTGGAGGGACTTCTGCAGGGCGGCGACTTCGTCGTCGGCTTCGTGGGCCGCTTCGGAGGGCGAGATCTGGCCGCTGGTCATGGCGCCGATCACCTTCGGCACGGGCAGTTCGCCGTTGGTGGCGCCGACGAGGGCGCCTTCGCCCTGGGTGATGCCCCAGCGCCGCATGTTGCTGACTCCGGCCGCGAGCTTGTTGAGCAGCTCCGGGGGATAGACCTGGTCGAAGGGCTTCTTGGTGTCGACGCCGATCGTGCTGTGGCGCCAGGCGTCGAGGTAGCGCTCGGGCTGGGCGGCGGTGCCCGTGCGGACGGGGATCATGCCCTCGGGGGCCATGCCGAACCAGGACTCGTAGCCGGTGTTCATCATGTACTCGATGAACTCGCGGGAGGCCGCCGTCTCGGCGGTCTTGGTGGTGACCCATGAGGTGATCTCGCCGAACTGGGCGGCGTCGGCGGCGTCGGGTCCCTGCATCGCGGTGGTGATGCCGCTGTTGCTGGAGAGGTACTGCGGGTCGGCCTTGCACTGCGGGCAGCTGGGCAGGGCGTCCTTGCGCAGGCCGGCGAGTTCGTCCAGGAGGAACGAGGACCAGATGACCATGGAGGACTGGCCCGCGAAGTAGGTGGCGCGGGTGGAGTCCACGGTCTGGGTGCCCGGGGCGCCGTAGGCGCGGGCGAGCTGGTCGTAGGTGGCGAACGCGGTCTGGCACTGCGGGGACTCGAGGGCGACCTGGCGGTGGCCGTCGACGAGCTGGCAGTCGTCGGCGAGCGCGAGGCTCTCGAAGCTCTGCGAGGTGAAGGCGTCCGACGGGTCGGTGGCGGCGGAGATGCCGTAGCGGCCCTTCGTGGTCAGCGCCTTCGCCGCGGCGAGCGCCCTGGCGTAGGTGTCCGGGGCCGCAAGGTGCTTCTGGTCGAGCTGGTCCTTGCGGTAGACCAGCAGCTGCAGCCAGGCGCTGGAGGGGACGCCGAGGGTTGTGCCGGCGTCGGAGGTCAGCTTCAGCGCGTTGGCGTTGAACGTCTTCGGCCCCAGCTCTTCGATGATCCGCTGCGGGATCTCGGTGTTGAGCAGGCCATTGCTGTACATCTGCCAGACCTGGCCCATGGGGGCGGCGCCGATGACGTCCGGCAGCGTGCCCGAGGCGGCGCCCGACATGATCAGCTGGGGCATCTGGCCCTCGTCGACACCGACGAGATGGACCTTGATGCCGGTCTTCTGCTCGAACCCCTTGATGATCTTCTGCGTCGCGGCGACGCGGTCCGGGAGATTCTCCTGTGACCAGACCGTTATCTCACGGTCGGGTTTCGCGGGCCCCGAGCTGCTGGCGCAGCCCGTGAGCAGCCCCAGACCCAAGGCTGCCGTGATGCCCACCGCGATCGCCTTCGATCGCCGGCTCTTGGTGCGCATTGCCTGTCCTCGTTCCGACTTACGTCTACTGGACACGCATCACAGCATCACTTTTGCTGGTTGACAAGACATAAGACAGGGTTATTGTCGACGCAACCGCATCAGCAACCCCTTCCGGAGCCATCCGTGGAACGCGTCGTCCAATTCACCGGCCCCCTCCAGGTGGAGGTAACCGAGCAGGCCAGAGCCGATCTGCCCGCCGGACACCTGAGGGTCCGCACCCGCTACTCGGGCATCTCGGCCGGCACCGAGCTCACCGCCTACCGCGGCACCAACCCGTATCTGACGCGCACCTGGGATCCGCAGGCACGGCTGTTCCGCGACGGCGCGGCCGGCATCCAGTACCCCGTGGCCGGCTGGGGCTACTCGGAGGTCGGCGAGGTCGTCGAGATCGCTCCCGACCTGGCCGGCACCCCCGGCCTGCCGCAGCCGGGCGACCTGGTGTGGGGCATCTGGGGCCACCGCAGCGAGGGCATCGTCCCCGCCGAACGCATGATCGGCCACACCCTGCCCGCCGGCCTCGAACCGCTGGCCGGCGCCTTCGCCCGGGTCGGCGCCATCGCCTACAACGCCGTCCTGGCCGGCGACATCCACCTCGGCGAGGACGTCGCCGTCTTCGGCCAGGGCGTCATCGGGCTGCTCACCACCCGCCTCGCCCAGCTCAACGGCGCCCGCGTCACCGCCGTCGACGCCCTCGACGGCCGCCTGGAGACCGCCCGGCACTACGGCGCCCACCACACCCTCAACGCCCGCACCGACGCCGTCGCCGAACGCGTCCGCGAGGCCACCGGCGGCCTCGGCGCCGACCTCGCCATCGAGATCAGCGGCGCCTACCCCGCCCTGCACGACGCGCTGCGCTCGGTCGCCGTCGGCGGCCGCGTGGTGGCCTCCGGCTTCTACCAGGGCGACGGCATCGGGCTGCGCCTGGGTGACGAGTTCCACCACAACCGCGTCCAGCTCATCTGCTCACAGATCGGCGGCGTCCCGCCCCAGCTGTCCCACCGCTGGAGCGTGGAACGCCTCCAGCAGACCTTCCTGCGGCTGGTCGCCGAGGGACAGGTGGACGTCACCTCCCTCGTCAGCCACGTCGTCCCGGCCGACGCCGCCGCCGACGCCTACGAGCTGCTGGACCAGCGCCCCGCCGAGGCGCTGCAGGTCGTGCTGGAATTCTGAACGTCTCGAAAGGCCCCCTCATCATGCTCAAGACCGCGGCGCAGGAACAGCTCCTGCCCGGAAACACCCTGCAGGCCAAGTGGGAGTTCGCCCAGGAGGCGGGCTACGACGCCATCGAACTGCGCGGCAAGGGCGACCTGCACTTCGCCTCCCGCCTCGACGAACTGAAGCAGGCCCGCAAGGACGGCGTGGTCATGCCCACCGTGTGCGTCGACATGCTGCACTTCCTCGGCGCCTTCGACGACGACCTGCGCCGCGACGCCATCGCCCAGATGAAGTCCCAGCTCACCGTGATCGCCGAGATAGGCGGCGTGGGCGCCCAGAGCCCGGCCTCCTACGGCATGTTCTCCCGCCGCCTGCCCCCCTTCGAACCCCCGCGCAGCGAGGCCGAGGACCTCGACGTCCTGCTGACCGGCCTCACCGACCTCGGCGAGCACGCCCGCAAGGAAGGCGTCACGCTCTTCCTGGAGCCGCTCAACCGCTACGAGGACCACATGGTCAACCGGCTGGAACAGGCCGCCGACCTGATCCGCGCCGTCGGCCTGGACTCGGTCAGGATCGGCATCGACAGCTACCACATGAACATCGAGGAGAGCGACCCCGCGGCCGCCATCCTCGCCCACGCCGACGTCATCGGACACGCCCAGGTCTCCGACTCCAACCGCTTCCAGCCCGGAGCCGGCCACCTCGACTGGCCCGCCTGGCTCGGCGCCCTGCACACCATCGGCTACGACGGCCACCTCGCCCTCGAGTGCCGGCTCACCGGCGACCCCGACCAGGCCGTCCGCTCCGTGCCCGCCTTCCTCAAGAGGTCCGGCGCGTGAAGTCCCTCCTGGACCGGCCCGTGCCCGCCGCCGCCGCACCCCTGACAGTGCGGCGCGGCGCGGCGCGGGTCCTGCTCGACAACTGGAGCGGCACCTCCACCGTTCCCTCCCGCACCCTCTACCCCCACCAGTGGAGCTGGGACTCCGCCTTCATCGCCATCGGCCTGCGCCACCTGTCGGTACGCCGCGCCCAGCAGGAACTGGAATCGCTGCTGTCCGCGCAATGGGCCGACGGACGCATACCGCACATCGTCTTCAACTCCGCCGTACCGAACGACGCCTACTTCCCCAGCCCCGACTTCTGGCACTCCTCCACCGCCGGCCGCGCCGCGGGCGCACCGGCGACCGCCGAGACCTCCGGCATCGTCCAGCCCCCGGTGCACGCGCTGGCGGCCTGGCTCGTACACCGCGCGGACCCCCGCGAGTCCCACCGGCGCGGCTTCCTCGCCCGGGTCCGTCCCCGCCTCGCCGCCTGGCACGACTACCTCCTCGACCGCCGCGACCTCGGCGGCGGCGGCCTGGCCGCCGTCGTCCACCCCTGGGAACCCGGCATGGACAACAGCCCCTGCTGGGATGAGGCCCTGCAACGCGTCGTCCCCGCCGCGCCCGAGGACTTCCAGCGCGCCGACCTCGACCACGGCCACCCCGCCGACCGGCCCACCGACCTCGACTACGGCCGCTACGTCCGCCTGGTGAGCGACTACCGCGAAGCCGGCTACGACGACCGCGCCGCACGGCACTCCTTCGCGGTGGAAGACCCCTGCTTCAACGCCCTGCTGATCGTCAGCGAACGCGCCCTGGCCGCCATGGCCCAGGAGAGCGGCGCCGACACCGACGCCGCAGCCCACACCGCCCGCGCCGACGCACTCACCCGCCACCTGGTGACCCGGCTGTGGGACGAGAACGCGGGCCTGTTCCGCGTCCGCGACCTGGCCACCGACACCCTGGTCGAGGAGAACAGCGTCAGCGGCCTCGTCCCGCTCCTCGTCCCGCACCTGCCGCAGCCCGTCGTCAGCCGCCTCGTCGACACCCTCACCGGCCCGCAGTTCGACGCCCCGGCCACACGCCTCGTGCCGAGCTACGCCCTGACCGGCCACGCCTTCGACGCCCAGCGCTACTGGCGCGGTCCCGCCTGGTTCAACACCGCCTGGCTGATCCACCGGGGACTGCGCACCCACGGCCGCGCACAGCAGGCCGAACGCCTGCGCCAGGGCATCCTCCAGGAAGCGGCGCACTCCGACTTCGCCGAGTACATCGACCCCACCACCGGCGCCGCCCGCGGCGCCCGGCACTTCTCGTGGACCGCCGCCCTCACGCTCGACCTCCTGAGCGCCGACCTCAAGGAGCCCACGCCATGACCCCGGCCGACGACCGCGTCCAGCTCGTACGGGACGCCACCTTCGCCCGCGTGGACGGCTCCGGCGACATCACCGGCACCCGCGGCAGCGCACCCGACGGACTGTTCCTGCGCGACGCCCGCCACCTCAGCCGCTGGCACCTCACCGTCGACGGCACCGCACCCCTCGCCCTGGTGCCCGCCACCGCCGAGACCGACGACACGGCCCTGTCCGTCCTGACCCCGCAGGGCAGCCGGGACAACCCGCCCGCCTACACCGTCTTCCGCGAACAGCGCGTCAGCGCCGCAACGCTGACCGAACACCTGCGCCTGGTCAGCAACCGCCCCGACCCGGTCACCGCCCGCGTGGAGATCACCGTCGACGCCGACTTCGCCGACCTGTTCGAACTGCGCGCGGACGACCGCCACTACGACAAACCCGGCGCCCGCCACGAGAGCCACCCCACCGACGACGGACTCCTCTTCGACTACCGGCGGGCCGACTGGCACTCCCGCACCACCGTCGCCGCCCGCCCCGCTCCCACCGGCCTCGACACCGCCCCGGACACACCCACCGCCCGCACCCTGAGCTGGCAGCTGCCCCTGGCCGCCCACGGCCACGCCGACCTCCACCTCACCGTCCGCGCCCGACCGCACGGACTGCCGGCCCAGACCCCCACCGCCGCACGGCCCCACCGGCCCGCCGCACCGGCCGCCGACGACGACCTGGCCCGCACCTGCGAACGCGGCCTGGCCGACGTGGACCTGCTGACCATCCCGGTCACCGGCGTGGACGGCGAGACATGCGCCGTCCCCGCCGCCGGCATCCCGTGGTTCCTCACCCTCTTCGGCCGCGACTCACTGCTGACCTCCTACTTCCTGCTGCCCTACCGCCCGCAGACAGCCGCCGCCACCCTGAGCGCGCTGGCCGCCACCCAGGGCCAGGACCACGACCCCACCAGCGGCGAACAGCCCGGACGCATCGTCCACGAAACCCGCCACGGCGAGCTCGCCCACTTCCGGCAGATCCCCTACGGCCGCTACTACGGCGCCGTCGACGCCACCCCCCTCTTCCTGGTACTGCTGCACGCCCACTACGAGACGACCGGCGACAGGGCCCTCGCCGTCCGGCTCGAACAGCACGCCCGGCAAGCCGTCGACTGGATGTTCACCGACGGCGGCCTCGACGAGCACGGCTACCTCACCTACCAGCCCGACCCCAACGGCCTCGTCAACCAGAACTGGAAGGACTCCGCCGGCGCCGTCTGCTTCACCGACGGCACCCAGGCCCAGGGCCCCATCGCGGTCTGCGAAGCACAGGGCTACGCCTACGACGCCCTGATCCGCACCGCCCAACTCGCCACCGCCGTCTGGCAGGACGAGCCCTACGCCCGCCGGCTGCACGAAGCCGCCGCGGCACTGCGCACCCGCTTCGCCACCGACTTCTGGATGCCGGACGCCGGCTTCCCCGCTCTCGCCCTCGACGGCCAGGGACGCCAGGTCGACGCTCTGGCCTCGGACGCCGGCCACCTGCTGTGGTCCGGAATCCTCGACCAGGACCTCGCCCGCCAGGTCGGACAGCGCCTGCTGCAGCCCGACTTCTTCTCCGGCTGGGCGATCCGCACCCTCGCCGCGGGACAGACGCCCTACCACCCGCTGTCTTACCACCGCGGCAGCGCATGGCCGCACGACAACGCGGTCATCGTGCTCGGCCTGGCCCGCCACGGACTCGCCGAACAGGCCCGCACCGTCACCGACGGCCTGATCGCGGCAGCCGCCCACCACGGCTACCGCCTGCCCGAGGTACTCGCCGGCTACGACCGCACCGCCACCGCACGGCCGGTGCCCTACCCCCACTCCTGCTCGCCCCAGGCCTGGGCCGCGGCGACACCCCTCGCCCTGCGAACGGCACTGCAGATGCTCTGACACCCCCGCAGTCCCGCCGCGAGCGGCACGGAAAGAGACTCCGCCCGTACGGACCTCCCGCTCCCGCCGGCCTCGCCGGCGGGAGCGGTCAGCCGGCCGGGTGCTTCCCGGGACCCTCCGCGTGGGCGGCGAGAGGAGTGGGGGAGAGGGCGGCCGTGTCTTCCTCGCCGGCCTCGAGCAGGGTGTCGGCCGGCCCGATGACGAGCGGGTCCGGCGTCCTGACCGCTGCGCAGTCCTTGCTGGTGTAGTCGATACGGGCGAGGAGACTGCGCATGGCCTCGAGACGGGCCCGGCGCTTGTCGTTGCTCTTCACGACGGTCCAGGGAGCATGTCCGGTGTCGGTGGCACGGAACATCTCTACCTTCGCGACGGTGTAGTCGTCCCAGCGGTCCAGGGAGTCGAGGTCGGTGGCGGAGAGCTTCCACTGCCGAACGGGGTCGACCTGACGGATCGCGAAACGGGTGCGCTGCTCGCTGCGCGAGACGGAGAACCAGAACTTCACCAGCACGATGCCGTCCTCGATGAGCATCTCCTCGAAGCGGGGGCACTGCTGGAGGAAAAGCTCGTACTGGGACGTGCTGCAGTAGCCCATGACGCGCTCCACACCGGCCCGGTTGTACCAGGAGCGGTCGAAGAAGACGAGCTCGCCCGGCGCGGGCAGGTGCGCGGTATAGCGCTGGAAGTACCACTGTCCCGCTTCCCGGCCGGTGGGCTTGTCCAGGGCGACGACGCGGGCACTGCGGGGATTGAGCCGTTCCGTGAACCGGTGGATCGTTCCGCCCTTGCCCGCGGCGTCGCGCCCTTCGCAGACGACGATCAGGCGGGCACCGGTGTCCCTGGCCCAGCGCTGCAGCTTGAGCATCTCGATCTGCAGGACGCGCTTTTGCCGTTCATAGTCTTTGCGCCGTACTTTCCGGTCGTAGGGATAGTTCTCCCGCCACGTCGCGATCGAGCGGCCGGACGCGTCCAGCAGAACTGGCTGCTCGGGACTGCTCTCGTCCACGGTGAGCCCGTCCAGCAACGGCCTGTGAGCCTCGTTCACCGCTCGAACCTCTCGCCCGGCTACGCGTGGTCCCTGCGCGCCTGACCGCGGCGCCTGCCCTGTGGGGTTCCCCGAAGCCCGCAGGCCAGTCCCGTGCTCCTGGCCACCGCGGCCGGGCAGTCGGCCGCCAGGCAGAAAGACGTCGCGGCCGCCGACGGCAACCCGTGATCTGCCGCGCCGACGGCGAGGAAGGCAGCCACCGCCGCCAGCGAGGCACCCGGCACACGGGAAGCGGGGCCGCCCGCAGAGTCTGCGGGCGGCCCCACTTCTGGGCTGTTGCTGAGGTCAGACGGGCCGGTGGCTCTGGTAGTAGCCGCCGACCTGCTCGTGGTAGCCGGCGTCGCCGACGTGCTTGTCCTTGTCGAACTCGGGGGAGGCCTTGATCTGGTCCTTGGTGAGGTCGACGTAGATCTTCCGTTCGGCCTGGTCGACCGTCCTGACGGTCCCGGCCGGAAGCAGGACGTGCTTGCCGAAGATCCACACGCCGGTGTCGACGACGAGGTACGCGGAGTTGACCTCGTCCGAGTGCTTGTCGACCTTCCCGATGCTTCCGTCGGTGGCCTCGACCTTGTATCCGGTCAGGTCGGTGCCCGCGGTGTGGCCGGCGGTCGGCTGGTAGCCCCAGATGCTGTCACTCATGAAGAACGGCTCCCTCATCGGAATTCATTGTCACCCCACAGCAGAACTGCGGAGTTTTTCAAAGGAGTCATCGAATTCGGTGACGTTCCCTCAGCAAGCCGAGTGCCCTGTCTCCCGGACCGCACACATCAACTTTGCGGAAAAACCTGACGACCGCAGTGACAGGGCACAGAATATGGGTGGGTCCCGACGCCATGCGGGCGGGCGCACCCCCAAAAACGCCCCGGTGAAGCCCCGAATAAAACGCGAAAAACGACAACCCCATACCCCCCCCCCCCCAA
>NZ_JBHWCC010000080.1:0-31604 GCF_042735715.1 Streptomyces sp. NPDC059582 | reverse complement strand
GGCCCTCCCTGGGAGACGGGGAGGGCCGCCGCACGCGCTCGGGTGTATGTCGGGCCCGGGCGTACGCCAGGTTCGGGCGTACGTCGGGCTGGCGTGTACGTCAGGTTCGGGCGTACGTCGGGCTCGCGTGTACGTCGGGCTCGCGTGTACGTCAGGACGTACGTCGGGCTCGCGTGTACGCCAGGCTCACGTGCCGTGGGGGTCGGCCGTGCCGCGCGGCGCGGTGCCGGACCTCGTCAGGGCCAGTACGCGGTCCAGGTCCGCGGGGACGGGCCGGTCCGCTGCGGCCTGTTCGGCGGCGAAGTCGTCCAGCATACGGGCGAGTTCCGAGTCTCCCCGGGCGCGTCGCTCCAGCTCGGCCATCTCGGCGACGGGCACTCCGGCGGACAGGCACTTCAGGACGGCGTGCCGCCAGGGGTGCGGGGCGAGGTGCCGGGCCGCGTACGGACCGACGGCCGCGCACAGGAGCCGGGCGTCGTTCGTCCGCAGGGCGTCCTCGACGATCGGCAGGCCCTCCGGGCCCGGGAGGAGGCGGGGCAGGGCGTGCAGGACGGCGCGCCGTTCGTCGGCGGTGCCCTGGGACCAGACCCGGGTGAGGGCGGCCGCGTCGGCGCGGGCCGCGTCGAGGATGAGGACACGCGCGGTGTCGGCGTGCGCGGCGCCGCAGCGGCGCCCGGCCTCGGCCAGGCGCAGCTCCCACACGGAGATCGGTCCGTGGGTACCGGGGTGCGCGGCGGCCTCGTCCAGGGCCCGGCCCAGCCAGCTGCGGGCGGCTGCGCCGAGGCGGGCTTCGAGTCGGGCGCGCAGCTCGCCGGGCGGAGTACGGGCGAGGACGGCGCCCCGGCCGCCCGCCGCCCGGCCCCCCGAGGTGCCGGGCGGGTGGCTCATGGGGTGCATGGGGTGCTCCCTCGTGAGGAGACGGCCGGGGTGACAGGCAGGGGAAGGTGCGAGGGACGGGGGGTGCGAGGGACGGGGGGTGCGAGGGACGGGGGGTGCGAGGGACGGGCGAGTGCGAGGGACGGATGGGTGCCAGGGACGGATGGGTCAGTTCGCGAACGCCGCGTCGAAGGAGGCCGACGGCGGCTCGAAGTCGTAGGCCTTGAGCCGGGTCAGTGCCTCGGGGGCGCCCTGCAGGCGGTCCATGCCGGCGTCCTCCCACTCCACGGAGACGGGGCCCTGGTAGCCGATGGAACGCAGCATGCGGAAGACGTCCTCCCAGGGGACGTCGCCGTGCCCGGCGGACACGAAGTCCCAGCCGCGCCGCGGGTCGCCCCAGGGCAGATGGGAGCCGAGGCGGCCGTTGCGGCCGTCGAGGCGCTTGCGGGCCTCCTTGCAGTCCACGTGGTAGATGCGGTCGCGGAAGTCCCACAGGAAGCCGACCGGGTCGAGGTCCTGCCACACGAAGTGGGAGGGGTCGAAGTTGAGACCGAAGGCCGGCCGACGGTCGACCGCTTCCAGTGCGCGCTGTGTCGTCCAGTAGTCGTACGCGATCTCGCTGGGGTGGACCTCGTGCGCGAACCGCACGCCCTCGGCGTCGTACACGTCCAGGATCGGGTTCCAGCGCTCGGCGAAGTCCGTGTAGCCGCGCTCGATCATCGACTCCGGTGCGGGCGGGAACATGGCGACCAGGTGCCAGATGGCGGAGCCGGTGAAACCGATGACGGTGTCGACGCCGAACGCGGCCGCCGCCCGCGCCGTGTCGGCGATCTCGGTGGCGGCCCGCCGCCGAACCCCCTCCGCCTCCCCGTCGCCCCAGATCCGGGCCGGGAGGATGGCACGGTGGCGCTCGTCGATGATGGCGTCGCAGACCGCCTGGCCGACCAGGTGGTTGGAGATCGCCCAGCACTTCAGACCGTACTTGTCGAGGAGTTCGTGGCGCGAGGCGAGGTACGTGGGATCGGTGAGAGCCTTGTCGACCTCGAAGTGGTCGCCCCAGCAGGCGAGTTCTAGTCCGTCGTAGCCGAAGTCGCGGGCCAGGCGGCAGACCTCCTCGAGCGGGAGGTCGGCCCACTGGCCGGTGAAGAGTGTGAAGGTGCGCGGCATGTCGGGGGCCTCCTCAGACCGCTATGGGGGTGTAGACGGAGTTCTTCGCGGCGCTCTCCTCCACCGCGGCGAGGACGCGCTGCACCTGGAGCCCGTCCGCGAAGGAGGGTTCGGGGCGGCGGCCCTCGGCGATCGCGTGGACGAGATCGCGGGCCTGGTGGACGAAGGTGTGCTCGTAGCCGAGGCCGTGGCCGGGCGGCCACCACGCGTCCAGGTAGGGGTGATCGGGTTCGGTGACGAGGATGCGGCGGAAGCCGGCGTGCGTCGCGGGCTCGGTGCCGTCGTGGTAGGAGAGTTCGTTGAGGCGCTCCAGGTCGAAGGCGAGCGAGCCGCGGGCGCCGTTGAGCTCGATGCGCAGGGCGTTCTTGCGGCCGGTGGCGTACCGGGTCGCCTCGAAGGAGGCGAGGGCGCCGGAGGAGAACCGGCCGGTGAAGACTGCCGCGTCGTCGACGGTGACCGGTCCGGTGCCCGCGGCGGACACGGCGCTCAGGCCCGCCGTCGGCCCGCCGGGCAGCGGACGCTCGCGTACGAAGGTCTCGGTGAGCGCGGAGACCCCGGCGAGCGGCTCGCCCGCGAGGTACTGGGCGAGGTCGACGATGTGGGCGCCCAGGTCGCCGAGCGACCCGGAACCGGCGTGCTCCCTGCGCAGTCGCCAGGTGAGCGGGAACGCAGGGTCGGTCAGCCAGTCCTGAAGGTACGTCACCCGCACGTGCCGCAGGGTGCCGAGCCGGCCCTCGGAGACCATCCGGCGGGCCAGCGCGGCGGCGGGTACGCGACGGTAGTTGAAGCCGACCATCGCCAGCCGGCCCTTTTCGTAGGCGTCTTGGGCGGCCATGGTCATCGCCTCGGCCTCCTCGACGGTGTTCGCGAGGGGCTTCTCGCACAGCACGTGCTTGCCGGCCGCGAGCGCGGCGAGGGCGATCTCGGCGTGGCTGTCACCAGGGGTGCAGATGTCGACGAGGTCGACGTCGTCCCGGGCGACCAGCGCACGCCAGTCGGTCTCCGTCGCCGCCCAGCCGTGCCGGTCGGCCGCCGCCCGAACGGCGGCGGCGTCGCGGCCGCAGATCGCGGCCATCACCGGCCGCCGGGGCAGGTCGAAGACATGGCCCGCGGTGCGCCAGCCCTGGGAGTGGGCGGCGCCCATGAAGGCGTAACCGACCATGCCGACGCGCAGCGGCGGCTTCGCGGACTCGGGTTCCTCTGACTGCTGCGGCTGTCCCATGGGTCCTCCTCGTCGACGTGGCGCGGTGGGGGGTGGGGCCCGGCCCGACGGTCCGGGTCAGGCCCGTCGTGGCGGGCGCCTCACTTGAAGCCGGTGGACAGGTACTGGTCGACGTTGTCCTTGTCGACGACGGCCGAGTAGAGGGTGATCGACGCGGGGATCTCGAACTCGGCGAGGCCGCCGACGCCCTTGCCCTGGCCGAGGGCGCGGGCGAGGTCGATGGCGGAGGCCGCCATGGACGGCGGGTAGAGGACGGTCGCCTTCAGGACGCCGTCGTCCTGCTGGATGGCCTGGAAGGCGGAGAGCGCGCCGGCTCCCCCCACCATGAGGAAGTCGTCCCGTCCGGCCTGCTCGACGGCACGCAGCGCGCCCACGCCCTGGTCGTCGTCGTGGTTCCACAACGCGTCGAACTTGGACTGGGCCTGCAGGAGTTGGGCCATCTTGGCCTGCCCGGACTCGACCGTGAACTCGGCGGCCTGACGGGCCACCTTCGTGATGTTGGGGTAGTTCTTCAGCGCGTCGTCGAAGCCCTGGGTGCGCTGCTTGGTGAGTTCGAGGTTGTCGAGTCCGGCGAGTTCGACGACACGGGCGCCGGACTTCCCCTTGAGCTTCTCGCCGATGTAGTGACCGGCGTTCAAGCCCATGCCGTAGTTGTCGCCGCCGATCCAGCAGCGGTACGCCTGCGGGGTGTTGAAGATCCGGTCGAGGTTGACGACCGGGATGCCCGCGCGCATCGCCTTCAGGCCGACCTGGGTGAGGGCCTTGCCGTCGGCGGGCAGCACGACCAGCACGTCGACCTTCTTGTTGATCAGGGTCTCGATCTGGCCGATCTGCGCGGCGGTGTCGTTGGAGCCCTCGGTGATCTCCAGGGTGACGTCGGAGTACTTCTTGGCGCGGTTCTGGGCGTTGTCGTTGATGGCGTTGAGCCAGCCGTGGTCGGCCTGCGGGCCGGCGAAGCCGATGGTGACGGGCTTGCCGGGCCGGTCGTCGGCGGCCGGCCGGTCGCTGCCGGCCGGGCTCTCGTCCTTGGTCTCGTTGCTCGTGCAACCCGTGAGGAAGGCGCCGGCGGAGACCGCCGCGGTTCCGAAGAGGAGTCCCCTGCGACTCGTGGTGCGGCTGGTGAGCTGTGGCATGGCGGTGAACCCTTTCCTCAGGTGGTGCTCGCGGTTCGGCGTTGGACCAGCACGGCGGCGACGATGATCGCGCCCTTGGCGATCTGCTGGACGTCGCTCTGCAGGTTGTTCAGGGCGAAGATGTTGGTGATCGTGGTGAAGATCAGGACGCCGAGGACGGAACCGGTGATGGTGCCGCGGCCCCCGCTGAGCAGCGTGCCGCCGATGATCGCGGCGGCGATGGCGTCGAGTTCGTAGAGATTGCCGTTGGTGTTCTGGCCCGAGCCGGACAGGATGACCAGCAGGAAGGCCGCGATGCCGCAGCACAGCCCGGACAGCAGGTAGAGGTACAGGCGCTGGCGGCGCACGTCGATGCCGGCCAGCCGGGCGGCCTCCGCGTTGCCGCCGACGGCGACCGTGCGCCGGCCGAAGGTGGTGCGGTTGAGCAGCAGCCAGCCGATGACCGTCACGAGCGCGAACACCAGGACGAGGGGCGGGACGCCCAGCACGTAGGAGTCGCGCTCACCGAGCTTCAGGACGTCGTCCACCGTGACGATCTGGGTCCGGCCGTCGGTGATCTGCAGGGCGAGGCCGCGCGCCGAGGCCAGCATGGCGAGGGTGGCGATGAACGGCACCATCCCGCCGTACGCGATGAGCACCCCGTTGACCAGGCCGCAGCCGAGTCCGACGAGCACCGCGGTGAGCAGGATGCCGCCGAAGCCGAAGTCCTGGGTGGCGACCGTGGTCGCCCACACGGAGGCGAGGGCGACGATCGCGCCGACCGACAGGTCGATGCCACCGGAGGTGATGACGAAGGTCATGCCGACGGTGACGACGCCGATCACCGAGGCCTGGGTGAGCACGAGTTGCAGGTTGCGGGTGTCGAGGAACTCGTCGGGCCTGGTGACCCCGCCGATGACGACCAGTGCGGCGAGCACGCCGAGGAGGGAGAGGGTGCGGACGTCGGCGCGGACCACGAGGGTGCGCCAGGCGGGGCGGGCGCCGGCCGACGGCACCTTGTCGGTGCCGTCCCGCGGCGGGGAGACGGGCTGCGTCATGACGCCGGGCTTCCTTCCAGGACGAGGTCGAGTACACGGTGTTCGTCGAGCTCCCGGGCGGGTGCCGTGTGCACGACGCGGCCCTCGCGCAGCACCAGCACCCGGTCGGCGAGGCCGAGCACCTCGGGCACCTCGCTGGAGACCAGAAGGACCGCGAGGCCTTCGTCCGCGAGCCGGCGGACCACCGCATACAGTTCGGCGCGGGCGCCGACGTCGACGCCGCGCGTGGGTTCGTCGAGCAGCAGCACCCGGCAGCCGCGCAGCAGCCAGCGGGCCAGCACGGCCTTCTGCTGGTTGCCGCCGGAGAGGGTGCGCACCGGCACGGACGGGTTGTCGGGCCGCAGTGACAGCTCGCGGGTCGCGGCCCGGGCCGCGCGCTGCTCGGCACGCCGGTCGATCCAGCCGCCGCGGGCGAAGCGGGCCAGCGAGGAGACGGACACGTTGCGGGTGACGCTCTCCAGCATCAGCAGTGCCTGCGCCTTGCGCTCCTCGGGGGCGAGGCCGAGCCCGGCCCGCACGGCCGCGCGCACGCTGCCGGGCCGCAGCGGGCGCCCGTCGACGCGGACCTGACCCGCACCGGCCCGGCGGGCGCCGAAGATCGTCTCCAGGATCTCGGAGCGCCCGGAGCCGACGAGCCCCGCGAGACCGACGATCTCGCCGGGGCGGACGTCCAGGTCGAGGGGTTCGAACTCGCCGTCCCTCGCCAGCCCCCGCACCTCCAGCACCGGTGTGCCGCGCGGCGGTGACACGGGCCGGTCCGGGAAGACGTACTCGACGTTGCGTCCCGTCATCAGCGCCACGACCTCGCGCGTCGGCGTGGTCTTCGCGGGCAGTCCGCCGGCCACCGCCCGCCCGTCCTTCAGGACGGTCACGCGGTCGCCGATGCGGCGGATCTCCTCCAGGCGGTGCGAGATGTAGACGACGGCCACCCCGGCGGCGGTGAGGTCGCCCACGATGCGGAAGAGGTTGTCCACCTCGCCCGGGTCCAGGGCGGCGGACGGCTCGTCCATGACGATCAGCCGTACGTCGTGCGAGAGCGCCCGCGCCATCGACACGATCTGCCGCTGCGCCGCCGACAACGCGCCGACGAGGCGGGCCGGATCGATCTCCGGGTGGCCGAGTCGCTTGAGCAGAGCGGCGGTCGAGGCGCGCGCGGCCCTGCCCCGGACGACGAATCCGGCGGCCGTGGGTTCGTGGCCGAGGTGGACGTTCTCGGCCACCGACAGGTGCTCCACCAGGTCGAGTTCCTGGTAGATGGTGGCGATACCGAGGCGCATGGCGGCGCTGGGCGAGCGCAGGGTGACCGGCTCGCCGCGCCAGACGACGGTGCCGTCGTCGGGCTGGTGGGCACCGGCCAGGACCTTGATGAGGGTCGACTTCCCGGCGCCGTTCTGGCCGAGCAGACAGTGCACCTCACCGGCCTGGACGTCGAGGTCGACGCCGTCGAGGGCCCGTACTCCGGGGAACGATTTCGTGATGCCGGACATGCTGAGCAGCGGTGGTCGTGGTGCCATGACGGTTCCCCTCGGCGGGCGTGCGGGCCGGATTCAGGGCAGGGCGGAGCAGGACGTCGTGCGGGTGAGGCGTACGCGGGTGCGGGCCGGGCGGTGCGAGTTCCGGCGGGTCGTGCTTGGGCGGTGCGTGCTTGGGCGGTGCGTGCTTGGGCGGTGCGTGCTTGGGCGGTGCGTGCTCAGGCGGGTGAGAACAGGTGGTCGCTGATGAGCCGGGCCGCGCCGATGACGCCGGCGGTGGGTCCCAACTCCCCCAGCACGATGGGCAGGTTGCCGGTCGCCAACGGCAGTGACTGGCGGTAGACCTGGGTCCGGATCGCGGCGAGCAGGGTGTGGCCGACTCCGGTCACCCCGCCGCCGATCACCACCAGGCCGGGGTTGAAGAAGCTGACCAGGCCGGCGATGACCTGGCCGGTGCGGTTGCCGCCCTCGCGGATCAGGTCGAGCGAGGTGGCGTCCCCGGCGGCGGCCGCGGCGGCGACGTCCACCGCGGTGAGGCCGCCGTGCGCCTCCAGCCGCGCGGAGAGCTCCGCCGACAGGCCCTGACGGGCCGCTTGCAACGCGTCGCGGGCGAGTGCCGCGCCGCTGAAGTGGGCTTCCAGGCAGCCCCGGTTGCCACAGGCACACGGATGTCCGTCGGACACGGCCTGGATGTGTCCGATGTCGCCGGCACTGCCCGTCGTGCCGCGGTAGACCTGACCTCCGACGACGATGCCGCAGCCGATTCCGGTGCCGATCTTGACGCAGAGGAAGTCGGCCACGGTGCGGGCGACGCCCGCGTGCTGCTCCCCCATCGCCATCAGGTTCACGTCGTTGTCGACCATGACGGGGCAGCCGAGGTCCTGGCTGAGCGCCTCCCGCACCGGGAAGCCGTCCCAGCCCGGCATGATCGGCGGCGCGACCGGGACGCCCTCGGGGAAGCGGACCGGCCCCGGGACGCCGACACCGGCGCCGTCGAAGCCCTCCGCGAGCCCCGAGGACCTCAACTTGGCTGCCATGGACAGCACTTGCTCGAAGACCGCGACCGGGCCCTCGCGTACGTCCATGGGCTGGTTGAGGTGTCCGAGGATCTCCAGTTCGGCGTTGGTGACGGCGACGTCGACCGAGGTCGCGCCGATGTCGACGCCGAGAAAACGCAGGTTGGGAGCGAGCCTGACGTTGTGCGAGCGCCGGCCGCCGCGCGAGGCGGCGAGTCCGTCGGCCACGACCAGGCCCGTCTCCAGCAGCCGTTCCACCTCCACGGCCAGCTTGGACCGGGACAGGTCGACCTGGTCACCCAGCTGGGCACGGGAGTTGGGGCCGCCGTCACGCAACAGCTTGAGCAGACGGGCCTGGTGGGCGTTCGCCGGTCGTGCGGTCATGCGTCTCACGTGCCCCTCCCCGCCTCGACTCGGCCGCTGGTGTCGGGCTTTCGAGGGGAACGTAGCAGCGGCCGCCGAACCTGGGAAGAAGCTCTGCACGGATTGCCGCACACTTTCTCCACTGACAGGACAAAGGCGGGCCGTACGTCACCGTGTGCCGACCGCCGGTGCGCACAGGTCGGAACGCCGACCGCCGGGGAACGCGCCCGGCGCGGGTTCAGGGCCGCACGCGGGCAGGGGACTTGACGCGAGATAAGAACACGGACCGGCCAGGACCCGCGGCGGGCTCAGGGCACGAACCGGGCAGAGCTTGACGCGGGCTCAGGACACGGCCGGCCAGGACCCGCGGCGGGCTCCCGGCACGGACCGGCAGAACGTGACGCAGGCTCAGGACACGGACCGGGCAGGGCCTGACGCGGCCTCAGGACTCGGCGCGGGCGTGGTACGAGCGCCGGGTGTGCTCCGTGTGCTGGCGCATGAGCTCGGTGGCCTCCTGCTGGTTGCCGTCCGCGATCGCGGCGATCAGGTCCCGGTGCTCGATCCACGACTGCTGGCCACGCTGCCGCGCGACCGGCGTGTAGTACCAGCGCACCCGCCGGTCGACCTGGGCCGCCAGTTCACCGAGGACCGCGTTGCCGGCCAGCTCCATGATCTTCGCGTGAAAGCGGGCGTTGAGGGTGACGGCGGCGTCCACGTCGTCGGAGGCGACGGCCCGGAGCCCCTGTCCCAGCAGCTCCTCCAGGGCCGCGATGCCGGCACTGTCGGCGTTCGCCGCGGCCAGCCGGGCGGCCTCGGCCTCCAACAGGGTACGCACGGTGAGGAGTTGGTCGGCCTCCTCCTCCGTCGGCTCGTGCACGAAGGCGCCCTGCGCGGGCCGCAGGTCGACCCACCCCTCGGTGTTGAGCCTTTGCAGCGCCTCACGCACCGGCTGGCGGGAGACGCCGAGGTGCCCGGCGAGTTCGCTCTCGACCAGGTGCTGGCCGGGCTGGAGGGCGCGTGTGGTGATGAGTTCGAGCAACGCCTCGTAGACCCGGTCGCGCAGCGGCCCGGGCCGCTCCAGTTTGGGTACCGCCCCCTGCGGCAGTCCTGTCGACAACATCGCCGTCCCCCTCCTCGTCGGCCCGTGCGCAGCGGCCACGAAGCCTGTGCGGATTGGTTTTCGTCTACAGTCTACGGCGCACAGTGGCCGACGGGACGGCGAGATGGCGTCATCCGCGCGCACGAGTGGACCGCGTGACAGCTCACGGACAGCGCACGACCTGCCCCGCGTACGACAGGTTTCCGCCGAAGCCGAACAGCAGCACCGGGTCTCCCGAGCTGATCTCGCCGCGCTCGACCAGCTTGGAGAAGGCCAGCGGGATGCTCGCCGCGGACGTGTTGCCGGACTCGCGGACGTCGCGGGCCACGACGGCGTTGACCGCGCCGATCTTCCCGGCCAGCGGTTCGATGATGCGCAGGTTCGCCTGGTGCAGGACGACGGCGGCGAGGTCCTCGGGCGTGAGCCCGGCCCGCTCGCAGGCCCGGCGGGCGAGCGGCGGCAGCTGGGTGGTCGCCCACCGGTAGACGCTCTGCCCCTCCTGCGCGAACCGCGCGGGCTGCCCCTCGATGCGCACGGCGTGCCCCATCTCGGGCACCGACCCCCACAGCACGGGCGCGATGCCCGGCTCCTCGCCCGCCGCGCAGGCCTCGACCACGGCGGCCCCCGCCCCGTCGCCGACGAGCACGCAGGTCGTGCGGTCCGTCCAGTCGGTGACCTCGGACATCTTGTCGGCGCCGATGACCAGGGCGCGGGTCGCGGCGCCCGCGCGGACGGTGTGGTCGGCGGTGGCGAGGGCGTGGGTGAAGCCGGCGCACACCACGTTGACGTCCATCGCGGCGGGCGAGGGGACGCCGAGCCGGGCGGCGACCCGGGCGGCCATGTTCGGCGAACGGTCGACGGCCGTGGACGTGGCGACGAGGACCAGGTCGATGTCGGCCGGCGTCAGACCGGCGGCCGCGAGCGCCTTGGCGGCGGCGTGCGCGGCCAGCTCGTCCACGGGTTCGTCGGGGCCTGCGATGTGCCGGGTCCGGATGCCCACCCGGGACCGGATCCACTCGTCACTGGTGTCGACCATGCCCGCCAGTTCCTCGTTGGTGAGCACCCTGGCGGGCTGGTAGTGGCCGACGGCGGCGATGCGCGAGCCGTGCATGGGGGGTCCCCTCGTTGCCGTGAGTAGCGGGATCCTCCAGTCTGATCAGTGACTCACGGGTACGAGGACGGGTGATGCCACAGGAAACCCGAGCCAGGGTTGTCGGCTTCTGTCAGGGTCTCGGACGTCCGCCCACCTGGGGAACACGTATCCCGCGCGGGGTGTCAGCCGGTGAACAGCTTCGTGGCTTTCTGTACGAGCTCGTACAGTCCGTAGGCGAGCGGCACACCCACCCACAGCCAGGCGAAGACGATCAGCCCCCGCCGGTCAGGCGGACTCTGGCTGCTGTCGTTGTCCGACATCGGCGGCCTTTCTCGGGGCGGGGATGTGGTGACGGTCGTGGACGGGCCGGACGAATTCGTTGGCGACGAAGCCGATCACGAGCAGCCCGATCATGATGAAGAACGACAGTCCGTACAGGGCGGAGCCGTGCTTGCCTGCCTCCTCCTGACGGTCGGCGATCCAGTTCACGATCAGCGGTCCGAGGACACCGGCCGTGGACCAGGCGGTGAGCAGCCGGCCGTGGATGGCACCGACCTGGTAGGTGCCGAACAGATCCTTCAGATAGGCGGGGATCGTCGCGAAGCCGCCGCCGTAGAAGGAGAGGATCACCAGCGCGCACAGGACGAACAGCGGCTTCGAGGAGTCGCCGAACAGCGCGATCACCGCGTACATCACGGCCCCGGCACCGAGGTAGACGCGGTAGATGTTCTTGCGTCCGATCAGGTCGGAGGTCGACGACCAGCCGATGCGGCCGGCCATGTTGGCCGCCGAGAGCAGGGCGACGAAGCCGGCGGCCGCCGTCGCGGACACCGGGGTGGAGGTGTCGGCGAAGAAGTCCGCGATCATCGGGGCGGCCTTCTCCAGGATCCCGATGCCGGCGGTGACGTTCATGCAGAGGACGATCCACAGGCACCAGAACTGGGGAGTGCGCACCGCGCTGCGCGCCGACACCTGCACGCCCTCGACCACGCTGGGCGCCGTCGCCACGGGCTTCTCGCCGCGCGGCACCCGCACCAGCAGCACGCCGAGCAGCATGAACACCGCGTACGAAAGCCCGTGCACGAGGAACGCGAGCGCGATCCCGGAGCTGTCCGAGCCGAACGACTCCAGCATCTGCGCCGACCACGGCGAGGCGATGAGCGCGCCGCCGCCGAAGCCCATGATGGCGATGCCGGTCGCCATGCCGGGCCGGTCCGGGAACCACTTGATCAGCGTGGAGACGGGCGAGATGTAGCCGATGCCCAGGCCGATCCCGCCGACGAAGCCGTAGCCGAGGACGATCAGCCAGTACTGCTCGGTCGCGGCGCCGAGCGCGGAGATCAGGAAGCCGGACGAGAAGCAGACCAGGGCCACGGTCATCGCCCAGCGCGGCCCGTTGCGCTCCACCAGCGTGCCGCCGAACGCGGCCGACAGGCCGAGCATCACGATGCCGAGCTGGAAGGGCAGGGCGCTCTGGGTGCCGCTGAGGCCGAGCGCGGATTCGAGGGGTGGCTTGAACACGCTCCAGGCGTAGGCCTGGCCGATGGAGAGATGAACGGAGAGCGCGGCGGGCGGAACCAGCCAGCGGCTCCAGCCCGCAGGCGCGACGGGGGGACTCATGTGCCCGGACGGTAGGGAGGCGCCCGGGAGTTGAGAAAGCGCGGCGTCGACAGTATGCGGTGAGCGGTATCCGGTGTGCGCTGAACGGTCATGGCGCAGACCCTTGCTGGAGCATCCTCCATACTGTAGACAATATTTCGTCGACACGCAGTTCCACCGTCGACGCTCTCCTGCCTCCGCGGTACTCCCTCGACCGAACGGAGCGTTCCCGTGAAAGTCGCAGTCCTCGGCGCCGGTGCGATCGGCGCCTACGTAGGTGCCGCACTCCACCGGGCCGGCGCCGACGTCCACCTCATCGCCCGTGGACCGCATCTGGCGGCCATGAGGCGGGACGGAGTGCGGGTGCTCAGCCCGCGCGGCGACTTCGCCGCCCACGCCCACGCCACCTCCGACCCGGCCGAGGTCGGCCCGGTCGACTTCGTCTTCCTGGGCCTGAAGGCCAACTCGTACGCGGCGTGCGGGCCGCTGATCGAGCCTCTCCTGCACGACACCACGGCGGTCGTGGCCGCCCAGAACGGCATCCCCTGGTGGTACTTCCACCGGCACGGCGGCCCCCACGACGGCCACCGCGTCGACAGCGTGGACCCGGACGGCACGGTCAGCGCGGTGCTCGCGCCCGAACGGGCCGTCGGCTGTGTCGTCTACGCGGCGACCGAACTGGAGGCTCCCGGTGTCGTACGGCACCTGGAAGGCACCCGGTTCTCGATCGGCGAGCCCGACCGCGCTGTCTCGGCGCGGTGTCTGGCGTTCAGCGAGGCCATGCAGGCCGGCGGGCTGAAGTGTCCCGTCGAACCGGACCTGCGCAACGACATCTGGGTCAAGCTGCTCGGCAACATCTCCTTCAACCCGATCAGCGCGCTCGCCCGCGCGACCATGCGGCAGATGTGCCTGCACGGCGGCACCCGCAAGGTCATCGAGACGATGATGCGCGAGACGCTCACGGTCGCCGAGGCGCTCGGCTGCGAGGTCGGCGTCTCCATCGAACGCCGCCTCGCGGGCGCGGAACGCGTCGGCGACCACCGCACCTCCACGCTCCAGGACCTGGAGCGCGGCAAGCCGCTGGAACTCGACGTCCTGCTCGCCGCCGTCGTCGAACTGGCGGAGATCACCGGCGTCGACGTGCCCACCCTGCGCACCGTGCACGCCATCTCTGACCTGCTCGCGCTGAGGAGCGCCGCATGAGGAAACGCGACCGTACCCCGACGACCTACACCCGGCTCACCCATCCGCTCGTCAGGGACTCCCGCGACGAGCCCTTCCGGCGGGCGACCTGGCAGGAGGCGCTGGACCGGGCGGCCCGGGGCCTGGCCGCGGCACGCGGCGCGTTCGGCCTGTTCTCCTGCGCCCGGGCGACCAACGAGACGAACTACGTTGCGCAGAAGTTCGCCCGCGTCGTCATGGGCACCAACAACGTCGACTCCTGCAACCGCACGTGCCACGCGCCGAGCGTCGCGGGCCTGTCGGCCGCGTTCGGCTCCGGAGGCGGGACGTCGTCGTACGAGGAGATCGAGCACACGGACGTCATCGTGATGTGGGGCTCCAACGCCCGCTTCGCGCACCCGATCTTCTTCCAGCACGCGCTGAAGGGGATCAGGAACGGCGCCCGGATGTACGCGGTCGATCCCCGGC
Source organism: Streptomyces sp. NPDC059582 (assembly GCF_042735715.1). Lineage (NCBI taxonomy): Bacteria > Bacillati > Actinomycetota > Actinomycetes > Kitasatosporales > Streptomycetaceae > Streptomyces > Streptomyces sp. NPDC059582. The sequence continues at coordinate 17,877 of NZ_JBHWCC010000080.1, read as the reverse complement.
GGACGAGTACCGCCGAGTGGGCCGAGAGCTGGCTCGGCCTCAACGTCGGCACCGACATCCCGATGGCGCACGCCATCGGCCGCGAGATCATCCACGCGGGCCTGGTCAACGAGACGTTCGTCGAACGGGCGACGAGCGGATTCGAGGAGTACCGCGCGCTCGTCGAGCCGTGGACGCTGTCGCTCACCGAGAAGGTGACGGGCGTACCCGCTGCCGCGATAAGGGAGTTGGCGCACGCCTACGCCCGGGCCGAACGCGCCCAGCTGTGCTGGACCCTCGGCATCACCGAGCACCACAACGGCACGGACAACGTCCGCGCGCTGATCAACCTCTCCCTGCTGACCGGCCATGTGGGCCGCTTCGGCTCCGGTCTGCAGCCGCTGCGCGGACAGAACAACGTGCAGGGCGGCGGCGACATGGGCGCCATTCCCAACCGTCTGCCCGGCTTCCAGGACATCCTCGACCCGCGGGCGCGGCTGAAGTTCGAGTCGGCCTGGGACACCGTCGTCCAGCCGCACTACGGGCTGAACCTGACGGAGATGTTCGAGGCGATGGAGGACGGCACGCTGAAGGCCGTCTACTGCATCGGCGAGAACCCGGCGCAGTCGGAGGCGGACAGCGAACAGGCGGTACGGCGGCTGCGCGCCCTCGACTTCCTCGTCGTCCAGGACATCTTCCTCACCAAGACGGCCGCACTCGCCGACGTGGTGCTGCCCGCCACCGCCGGCTGGGCGGAGACGGACGGCACGACCACCAACAGCGAGCGGCGGGTCCAGCGCGTGCGCAGGGCGGTCACCCCGCCGGGCGAGGCACGTGAGGACATCGACATCCTCTGTGAACTGGCGGGCCGGCTCGGCCACGACTGGAAGTACGCCGACTCCGAGGCCGTCTGGAACGAACTGCGGTCGGTGTCGCCGGACCACTACGGGATGACATACGAACGCCTGGCGGAGCACCAGGGCATCCAGTGGCCGTGCCCGAGCACCGACCGCCTCGAACCGAGCTATCTGCACGGACGGTTGTGGGAGCGGGACCCGGAGCGGCGGGGGCCGGCCGCGCCGTTCGGGCTGGTGCGGCACGATCCGCCGGTCGACCTCACGGACGAGGAGTACCCGGTCCGGCTGACCACCGGGCGGCGACTCGACTCGTACAACACCGGTGTGCAGAGCGGGGGTTTCGCGTCCCCGCTGCGCCGCGGCGAGTACATCGAGCTGTGCCCGGAGGACGCCGAGCGCTACGGGGTGGCGGTCGGCGAGGAGGTACGGGTGTCGTCGCGGCGCGGCGCGGTGGTCGCGCCGGTGTGGATCGACCTCGGCCTGCGCCCCGGACTGGCGTTCATGACCATGCACTTTCCCGACGAGGTGGACACCAACCAGCTGACGATCGAGGCGAACTGCCCGATCGCGGGGACGGCGGAGTTCAAGGCGTCGGCGATCCGGATCGAGAAGCTTCCGGTTGCGACCCAGGTGAGGTGATGTGGTGGATCTGCACTTCGGCGACAGCAAACCCACGGACGAGGAGCGGGCGGCCGTCGACGCCCTGCTCGGCCCCGCGCAGTCCTCGTGGGAAGGAGCGGCCCGCGACGAGATGCGGGTCGCGGACCTGCGGTGGGCACGCGGCGGACGAGCGGCCCGGGACCGCCGCGACCTGCTGCTGCCGGGGCTGCACGCGATCAACGACCGGATCGGGTGGATCAGCGAGGGCGCCCTCGGCTACCTGTGCCGCCGGCTGACCGTGCCACCGGCGGAGGCGTACGGCGTCGCCACTTTCTACGCGATGTTCTCGGTCGCCCCCCGGCCCGCGACCGTGCTCCACGTGTGCACGGACCTCGCGTGCACGGCCGCCGGGGCCTCGGAGCTGTGCGCGGGCGTCGAGGCCGGGCTGGGTGTCGGCGACGGTGTGAGCGTCGAGCGGAGTCCCTGCCTGGGCCTGTGCGAGCGGGCTCCGGCGGCGCTCGCGGTCCGGGCCGGGGATCCGGTACGTACGGCCGTGTCGGCGCCGGCGACGGTGGCGGCGGCCGTCCTCGCGGCGCGCTCGCCCGACTCGGCGCCCGAGGAGCCGCCGGCGGGACTGGCGGTCCCGCAGGCGGGGGACGCGTCCTTGACGCTGCTTCGCCGCGTCGGCGTGGTGGACCCCTCCGGTCTCGACGACTACCGCGCCCACGGCGGCTACACCGCCCTGCGCCGCGCGTTCGAGCTCGGTCCCGCCGGGGTCATCCGCGAGGTCACCGACTCCGGTCTGGTCGGGCGCGGTGGCGCCGCCTTCCCGACCGGCCGCAAGTGGCAGGCCGCGGCGTCGCAGCCCGATCATCCGCACTACCTGGTGTGCAACGCGGACGAGTCCGAGCCGGGCACCTTCAAGGACCGCGTGATCATGGAGGGCGACCCGTACGCGCTCGTGGAGGCGATGACGATCGCGGCGTACGCGGTCGGCGCTCGTCAGGGCTATCTGTATCTGCGCGGCGAATATCCGCGGGCGATACAGCGTATGCGGCACGCCGTCGACCAAGCGCGTGCCCGCGGCCTGCTCGGCGACGACGTCCTCGGCCAGGGCTACGCCTTCGACATCGAGATCCGGCGGGGCGCCGGCGCGTACATCTGCGGTGAGGAGACCGCGCTGTTCAACTCCATCGAGGGGTACCGGGGCGAGCCGCGCTCCAAGCCGCCGTTCCCGGTGGAGAAGGGACTGTTCGGCAAGCCGACGGTCGAGAACAACGTCGAGACGCTGGTCAACGTCCTGCCGATCCTGACCATGGGCGCCACCGCCTACGCGGCGATCGGGACCGGCCGGTCCACCGGTCCGAAGCTGTTCTGCGTGTCGGGCAGTGTGCGGCGCCCCGGCGTCTATGAGCTGCCCTTCGGCGCCACGCTCGGCGAGCTGCTCACGCTCGCGGGTGTGCGCGAGGGGCTGCGGGCGGTGCTCCTCGGCGGCGCGGCCGGCGGCTTCGTACGGCCCGACGAGCTGGACGTCCCGCTCACCTTCGAGGGCACCCGGGAGGCGGGCACGACCCTGGGGTCGGGGGTCGTGATGGCGTTCGACGACACGGTCCCGCTGCCCCGGCTGCTGCTGCGGATCGCCGAGTTCTTCCGGGACGAGTCGTGCGGGCAGTGCGTGCCGTGCCGGGTCGGGACCGTGCGCCAGGAGGAGGCCCTGCACCGGATCGCGGAGCGCACAGGCGCGGCCGCGGCCGACGACATCGCCCTGCTCAGAGAGGTCGGGCGAGCCATGCGGGACGCCTCGATCTGCGGCCTCGGACAGACCGCGTGGAACGCCGTGGAATCCGCCATCGACCGTCTGGGGGCGTACGAATGACCGTGACACCGCTGGGGATCCCCCGCCGTCTGCTGGAGTTCACGATCGACGGGGAGCCGGTGCGGGCGCCCGAGGGCTCGACCCTCCTGGACGCCTGCCGGGCGGCCGGGAAGGACGTGCCGACGCTCTGCCAGGGCGACACGCTCACCCCGAAGAACGCCTGCCGGGTCTGTGTCGTCGAGGTGGCGGGCTCGCGCACCCTGGTGCCGGCCTGCTCCCGCAGGGCGGAGCCCGGCATGGAGGTACGGACCGACACCGAGCGCGCCCGGCACAGCCGGAAGATCGTCCTGGAGCTGCTCGCCTCGTCGGTCGATCTGTCGACGACCCCGAGGGTCGCCGAGTGGCTCAAGGAGTACGAGGCGAAGCCGGACCGTTTCGGCCCCGACGCGGCCCGGCTGAACGAGGAGCCGAGGGTCGACAACGACCTGTACGTGCGCGACTACGACAAGTGCATCCTCTGCTACAAGTGCGTGGACGCCTGTGGCGACCAGTGGCAGAACACGTTCGCGATCTCCGTGTCGGGCCGTGGCTTCGACGCCCGGATCGCGGTCGAGCACGACGCGCCGCTCACCGAATCGGCGTGCGTGTACTGCGGCAACTGCATCGAGGTGTGCCCGACGGGCGCCCTGTCCTTCAAGTCGGAGTTCGACCTGCGGGCGGCGGGCACCTGGGACGAGTCGGCGCAGACCGAGACGACCACGGTGTGCGCGTACTGCGGTGTGGGTTGCAACCTGACACTGCACGTGCAGGACAATGAGATCGTGAAGGTCACCTCGCCGCACGACAACCCGGTGACCCACGGCAATCTCTGCATCAAGGGCCGTTTCGGCTACCAGCACGTACAGAACCGGGGCTGAGGGACATGGGACGAGTCACGGAACGACGCAAGGTGATCCGGATCCGGGACGGTGCGGTCTCCACCCGCCCGGACACGCTCGTCGCCGAGGAACCGCTGGAGATCAGGCTCAACGGCAAACCCCTCGCCATCACCATGCGCACCCCGGGTGACGACTTCGCGCTGGCCGCGGGGTTCCTGGTGAGCGAAGGCGTACTGGCCGCGGCGTCCGATCTGCAGAACATCGTCTACTGCGCGGGTGCCACGGCCGACGGCTCGAACACCTACAACGTGGTCGACGTACGGACCACGCCGAGCGTGACCCTCCCCGACATCACCCTGGAGCGGAACGTCTACACGACCTCGTCGTGCGGACTGTGCGGCAAGGCGAGCCTGGACGCGGTGCGTACGACGGCCCGCTTCCCCATCGCCGACGCTCCCCCGGTCCGGGTGGACCCCGAACTGCTCGCGAGCCTCCCCGACCGGCTGCGCGAGGCTCAACGGGTGTTCGACCGGACCGGGGGTCTGCACGCGGCGGCCCTGTTCAGCGAGGACGGCGAACTGCTCGACATCCGCGAGGACGTGGGCCGGCACAACGCGGTCGACAAGCTGGTCGGCCGCGCCCTGCAGAACGGCGATCTGCCGCTGTCGCGGGTGATCCTGCTGGTGTCCGGACGGGCGTCGTTCGAGCTGGCCCAGAAGGCGGTCATGGCCGGGATCCCGATGCTGGCGGCGGTCTCGGCGCCGTCGTCGCTGGCGGTGGACCTGGCCGCCGAGACCGGACTGACCCTGGTGGGTTTTCTGCGGGGCAGTTCCATGAACGTGTACGCGGGTGAGAGCCGTATCGCTCTGCGGGCCGCGGCCGCCCAGGGCTGACCCGGCTCCCCGCGGCACGGCGGCGGGGCCCCGACCGGCGGGGAGCGCCCCCTGCGCCGCAGGGGCCCCGCCTCAGCTCGGCGCCTGTGCGGCTTGCGCGAAGGCCGCCACCAGGGGTGAGTCGCGGTTCGCCGCCCAGGCCAGGAACACCTGGTCGGGTTCGGCGTCCGTCACGGGCACGTAGGTGATGTCGGGGCGTGAGTACTGCTCGGCCACGGACCGCGGGACGAGCGTGATGCCGTACCCGGCCGCGACGCGCTCGAACTTCTCCTCGATCGTACGGATCTGCGGGTCGTCCGGCCCGGCGTCCGAGTAGCGCAGCCGGCGCTCACCGGCGAGGTCGGCCGACGCTAGTTCCGGCTTGCCGGCGAGCGGGTGGTCGGCCGGGAGCATCGCCACCCGTGTCTCGGTGAACAGGGGCACCAGCGTCAGGCCCCGCTCGGGGACGGGCGGGCGGACGTAGGCGATGTCGACGGTGCCGTCGAGGATCAGGTCCGCCTGGTCGTCCCATTCGACGCGCCGGGCCTCGACGCCGACGTCGGGGTGGTCGGCGCTGAAGGCGCGCAGGGCCCTGGTCACCACGACGCCCGCCCGGAAGCCGACGACGAGCCGGCGCGGGCCACGGGACGCGCCGCGCACCCGACGGCGGGCGGCCTCGGCAGTGGCGAGCAAGTGCCGTGAGTCTTCGAGGAGTTGCGTCCCGGCCGCGGTGAGCCGTACCCCGTGGCTGTCGCGGGTGAGGAGCTCGGCGCCCAGGTCCTTCTCCAGCGCGCGGATCTGCCGGCTCAGTACCGGCTGGGCGATGTGCAGCCGTTCCGCGGCCCGGCCGAAGTGCAGCAGTTCGGCCACGGCGACGAAGTAGCGGATCTTCCGCAGGTCCAGATCCGGGTCCATGCCGGTCACTCCTCGTGCGGTGGCGATACCTCGAGGGTATCGCCACGGGCGAAAGAGGTCTTGGACGGCCGGGCCGCGCCGGCAGCAGGCTTGAGGACACCGGATGGAGACGGATCACCCGAAGGGAAGAACGACATGAGTGTGCAGGGACAGCGGGTCGTCGTGATCGGCGGCACGTCGGGCATCGGCCTCGCGGTCGCGCGGGCCGCCGCACTCGAGGGCGCCGAGGTGGTGGTCGCCTCACGCAGCCGCTCACGCGTGGACGACGCGCTGACGCGGCTGCCCGCGGGCGCCGCCGGAGACGTAGTCGACGTGACGGCGGAGGCGGACGTGCAGGCCTTCTTCGAGCGGGTCGGCGCCTTCGACCACCTGGTTTTCACGGCCGGCGACGCCCTCCGGTTCGAGCCGCTGGCCGACACGGACCTGACCCGGGCCCGCGGCTTTCTGGAGACCCGGCTGTGGGGCACCTGCACGGTGGTCAAGTACGGCGGCCCGAAGATCCGGGAGGGCGGTTCCATCGTGCTGACCACGGGCACCGTCGCGCGCCGTCCGATGCCGGGCACGAGCGTGGCGGCGGCCCTGGCCGGGGCGATGGAGTCGCTCACCCGGGCACTGGCCCTGGAACTCGCTCCGGTCCGGGTCAACACGGTCGCCCCCGGTGTGGTGCGCACCGACCTGTGGCGCGAGCTGCCCGGGTCGGAGCGGGACGCGCTCTACAGGTCGGCGGCCGAGTCGCTGCCGCTGGGCCGGGTGGCCGAGCCCGAGGACATCGCCGAGGCCTATCTGTACCTGATGCGGTCCGGCTTCAGCACGGGCTCGGTGGTCCTGGTGGACGGGGGTACGGTGCTGGTCTGAGCCCGCGGCGCGCACGGCCCGGGGCCGGCCGCTCACCCCGCCAGGAAGCGCACCTCCGAGGCCCTCACGACGGTCCCCAGCCGGGGGAAGTCCAGCGTGACCGAGGCCTCGTGCTCGGCGGCGGTGAACGCGGCCATGGCGTCCTCGACGAAGACGAGGTCGTAGCCGAGGTCGCCCGCCGCACGGGCGGTGGACTCGACGCCGAGGTTGGTGGCGATCCCGCCGAACACCAGGGTGCTCACGCCGCGCTCCCGCAGCCGCTCGTCCAGGCCCGTGCCCTGGAAGCCGCCGATCGTCCGCTTCACGATCTCCAGGTCGCCGTCCGCGGCGAGACCGGCCGCAAGGCCGCTGCCGGGCGGCTGTTCGGCGATACCCGACCGCTCGACGCGGATCAGGACGACGGTCGCGCCGGCGGAGCGGAACCCGGCCGCCAACTCCTGCGCGACGGACAGGACTTCGGAGCCCTTGTGCGGACCCAGGGGCAGCGCGACGATGCGGTCCATCAGGTCGACGAGCACGAGGGCGCTGCGCGCGGGGTCGAGCGCGAGCCGGGGTTCGGAGGTCTGCGGTGCGTTCATGACGGAACGTTAGCCCGCGTCACGCGTCCAGATCGGAAATCCGGATCAACAGGGACATGAACCGGTCGCGTTCGGCGGCCGACAGCGGGGCGAGGAGTGTCTCGTTCGCCGTCCGCACGGCGGCCTCGCAGCGCCGCAGCAGTCGCTCGCCGTCGGGCGTGAGCGACACGGCGTTCTTACGGCGGTCCTTCGGATCCGGCGCGCGGACGACATGGCCCCCGGCCTGGAGGTCGTTGAGGACGCCGACCAGGTCCTTGGGATCGAGTCCGACACCCCGGCCGAGGTCGGCCTGGGCGACGGGGGCGAGGTCACGGACGGCGGAGAGCACCACGTGATGCCACGTCTTCACGCCCTCCGCCGCCAACGCCTCGGCGACCAGGGTCCGGCCCCGGGCGGCCACGCGGCCCAGGCGCCAGCTGGGGAGGGAGCGGATCGCGGAGAGCGCTGCTTCGGACATGACGTCAGTTTAGCGACGATTCATTGGACTTCCCCATGATGCGACGATACCGTTGGCCCTCCCCATGATTTCATGGGGTCAACGGTGTCCGGAGGCAAGCTCGCCCTGATCTCTGACGCACGCTTCTTGTGGGGCACCGGAGGCCGCAACTAACGTCTGTGAAACACCCTTTGGGACATGGGATGTCCAGACCTCCAGATGTACAGACGTATTGATGTCCACACGCATGAAGGGCAGGTCGCGCCATGCCGTCACGTGTTCGCACACGTCTGAGATCCACCCTCACCGCCACATCGGCCGCCGTCTCGCTGCTGCTGTTACCGAGTCCGGCGCACGCCCGTGCCACCGGCACCACACCTGCGTTCGAACAACAGGTCCTGTTCAAAGCCGCCCAGGACCCCGGCTACGCCTGCTTCCGGATCCCGGCGATCGTCACCACCACCGACGGCACACTCCTGGCGTTCGCCGAGGGCCGCGTCCTCAACTGCGGCGACGCGGCCGACATAGACATCGTGGTCAAGCGCTCCACGGACGGCGGCCGCACCTGGGGACCGCTCCAGGTCGTCAACGAGGGCGGTGGCGACACCCACGGCAACCCGGCGCCGGTCGTGGACCGCGAGACCGGGCGCATCCTGCTGGCGGAGACCTACAACACGGGGCGTACGGACGGCGCCGGCTGCTCCGTCCCCTGCGACCGCACCCCGCACCTCCAGTACAGCGACGACGACGGGCTCACCTGGTCCCAGCCGCGCGACCTGAGCTCCGAGATCCTGCCCGCGGACTGGAACTCCTGGTACGCGACCGGCCCGGTGCACGGCATCCAGCTCACCCGGGGCCGGCACGCCGGCCGGCTCGTCCTCGGCGTCAACACCGAGACGTGGAACGGCAGCAGGGTCTCCGCCAACCACGCGGCACTCATCGTCAGCGACGACGGGGGCGACCACTGGCGGCCCGGAGCCGTCGACTCGTGGCCGATCGCGGACGACGGCACGTTCCGTCAGAAGCCCTCCGAGATGACCCTCACCGAGCGCACCGACGGCTCCGTCCTGGTCAGCGGCCGGGAGCAGGACGGCACCGACCTCGGCCACCGCACCCAGGCGGTCAGCCGCGACGGCGGCGACAGCTTCGCCGCCCCGTTCCGGGACCTCCCCGACCTCTACGCGCCCCAGGTGCAGTGCTCGACGCTCCGCCTCGGCGACCGCATCCTGCTGGCCTGCCCCGGCGACCCCGACCGGCGCCGGAGCATGATGATCCGCTCGTCCTACGACGGTGGCCGCACCTGGGACAGCCTGGACCGCGGCACGACCGTCACCTCGGACTGGTCCGGCTACTCCGACCTGGCGCGCGTCGACCGGGACACCGTGGGGCTGCTGTACGAGGGCGGCGCCGTCGACGCCCGTGACGAGATCCGCTTCGCCCGCTTCGACCAGGACTGGCTCGCGCCGCGCCGCGGGCCCGACCCGACCACCGCCGACCTCGCCCGGCACGCGGACCGGGCGGCCGTGCTGGGTGGCGCCGGGGCCACGGACGGGGTGTCCGGCCGCGCGCTGTCCTTCGACGGTGTCGACGACGCCGTACGCCTGCCGTACCGCGACGGACTCCCGCTCGGTACGAAGGACTTCACCGCGTCCCTGTGGTTCCGCTACAGCGCCACCACCGGATCGCAGCCACTGCTCTGGATGGGGGGCGTCGGCACCACCCAGCCCCAGGTCTGGCTGCGCGGGGAGCCGGCGAGCAACCGGGTACGCGGACTGATCACCGTGCGGGACGGCGCGACGGCCGTACGGACCGCTTCCGTGAGTGTCGCCGGTGCCTACAACGACGGCCAGTGGCACCACGCGGCCCTGCGTCGCGGTGGCGGCCTGCTGACGCTCTCCGTCGACGGCACGCAGGCCGCGGTGACCGATGTAGCGGGTTCGGTCAGCCGGAACTCCCCGTTCGGCGTACACATCGGCCAGCGTATGGACGGCCGGGAGTTCTTCACCGGGTCGATCGACGAAGTCCACGTCTGGGACCGGGCTCTGACCGACGAGGAACTGGCCGCCGGGCCGGCCGCCTCCTACCGGGACACCGTGCTGTGGCTGCCCATGGACCACGTGAGCGGCGGCCACTAGGGCGTGTTTCGCAAGTCCCGTCCCGCCGTACGGCCTGTGTCGCGGCGGGGCGGGCGGGGCGTCAGCGCGGACGCGGCCCCTGCCCCGTACCGACCGCGGTGCGTGGCGGTGCCGCCGACGCGGACGCGGCGACCGCCTCCGGGTCGTGCGCCCGGCGCTTGGCGATCACCGCGCACACCATCAGCTGCATCTGGTGGAAGAGCATCAGCGGCAGCACGGCCAGCGAGGCGTGCGCGCCGAACAGGACGCTCGCCATCGGCAGCCCGGAGGCGAGGGACTTCTTGGAGCCGGCGAACTGGATGGCGATGCGGTCCTCGCGGCCGAAGTGCAGGGCCTTCGAGCCGTACCAGGTCAGGGCCAGCATCACGGCGAGCACCACCGCCTCGACGACGAGGAGCGCGCCGAGCCGCAGCGGGCTGACCTGGTGCCAGATGCCCTGGACCATGCCCTCGCTGAACGCCGTGTAGACGACGAGCAGGATGGAGCCGCGGTCGACGTAGCCGAGGACCTTCTTGTGCCGGGTGACGAAGCCGCCGATCCAGCGGCGCAGCACCTGTCCCGCGACGAACGGCACCAGCAGCTGGAGCACGATCTTGACGAGGGAGTCGGCGGAGAACCCGCCGCTGCCGCCGAGCAGGGCGGCCGCCAGGAGCGGGGTGACGACGATGCCCGCGAGCGAGGAGAAGGAGCCGGCGCAGATCGCGGCGGGCACGTTCCCGCGGGCGATCGAGGTGAAGGCGATCGACGACTGGATGGTGGAGGGGACGAGGGTGAGGAAGAGCAGCCCCTGGTAGAGGGGGTGGGTCAGGAGCACGGGGACGAGTCCGCGGGCGGCCAGGCCCAGCAGCGGGAAGATGGCGAAGGTGCAGACCAGGACGGTGACGTGCAGCCGCCAGTGGCGCAGTCCTTCGACCGCCTCGCGGGTGGACAGCCGGGCGCCGTAGAGGAAGAAGAGGAAGGCGATCGCGGCGGTGGACGCGCCGGAGGCGACGTCGGCGGCGGCTCCGCGCGCGGGCAGGAGCGCGGCGACGCCCACCGTTGCGAGCAGCAGCAGGATGTACGGGTCGATCGGCATCCGGCTCGGCCGGCGCAGGCGTTTCACGGTGCTCCACTTGCTCGTGCGTGAGAGGCGGGGCCGCCACAAGGGGTCCCCCCTCCATCGTCCTCTTCCGGCCCGTGATCGGGAATCCGTCATACCGCTCTGACTGTCATCACGCTTCGCAATGACCAGGTACTTTGTGCGGATGTACGACCCATCCCAGCTGCGTACCTTCCTCGCCGTGGCGCAAACGCTGAGTTTCACGCAGGCCGCCCGGCGGCTCGGCCTGCGTCAGTCGACCGTCAGCCAGCACGTGCGCCGTCTGGAGGACGCCACGGGCCGGACCCTGTTCACCCGGGACACCCACTCGGTGGAGCTGACGGAGGACGGCGAGGCGATGCTCGGCTTCGCCCGCCGGATCCTGGAGGTGCACGAGCAGGCGACGGCGTTCTTCGCCGGGACCCGGCTGCGCGGCCGGCTGCGGTTCGGCGCGTCGGAGGACTTCGTGCTGACCCGGCTGCCGGAGATCCTGGAGGGCTTCCGGCACGACCATCCCGAGGTCGATCTGGAGCTGACCGTCGAGCTGTCGGGCACTTTGCACGAGCAGCTGACGGCGGGAAAGCTCGATCTGGTGCTGGCCAAGCGGCGCCCCGAGGACCCGCGCGGCGAGCTGGTGTGGCACGACCGGCTGGTGTGGATCGGCGCGGAACGGCTGCGGCTCGACCCCGACCGTCCGGTGCCGCTGATCGTCTACCCGCCGCCGGGGATCACCCGGGCGCTCGCTCTGGAGGCGCTGGAGCGGCAGGGCCGGCCGTGGCGCATCGCGTGCACGAGCGGCAGCCTCAACGGGCTGATCGCGGCGGCCCGCGCGGGACTCGGCGTGATGGCGCACTCACGGGGGCTCGTCCCACCGGGCCTGGTGCGGGTACCGGAGCGGGCGGGGCTGCCGGTACTGGGGCGGGTCGACTTCGTCCTGGTGCACGGGCGGCGGCGGACGGCGGCACAGGGAGCGGCGGACGCGCTGGCGGGGACGATCCTCGCGGGCGGGGACCGGTTGCACCGGAGCCGTCCGTAACGCCTGCCCCGCACTCCGTCTTCTGTCTCCCCCCGGTCCTAACGCGACGGCAGCGGGTACGTGAGCTGCTTGACCCGGCGCAGGAACGGTGTCGTCTCCACGTGCTGGACCCCCTCCAGGCGGCCCAGCGGCCCGCTGAGGTAGGCGTACAGGTCCGCCGTGCTCCTGGCCAGCGCGGTCGCGACGATGTTCGAGGGGCCGGCCGTCGCCGAGGCGTGGGCGATCGCGTCGTGGGTGGCGAGGGCCTCGCCGACGGAGTGCAGGGCGCCGGGGGCGGCGGTGATCCACAGGACGGCGGCGACGGGATGGCCGAAGATCTCGGGGTTGTACTCGATGTCGATGTACACCGCGCCGGAGGCGAGCAGGGCGGCGAGGCGGCGTTTGACCGCGGACTCGGAGCGGCCGGTGGCGCGCTGGAGTTCGGGGTAGGTGGCGCGTCCGTCGCGTTCCAGGACGGCCAGCAGGGGTTCGTCCTGCGGATCGATGCGGGCGAACCCTGGGATCCGGGCGGCGGCGCCCGGGTCGGGCGCCGGTGTCGGCGACTGCGCCGGTTCGGGGCTCAGGGCGGCTATCTGATCCTCGGTGAGGAAGGCGAGCTTGCGGACCCAGCCGTTGACGCCGCCGTAGAACCGGTGGAGCAGTTGATGGGCGCGGATCTCCACGACGCTCGGAGTGCGGGGCAGCTTGCCGAGCAGCAGGTCGTCGTGGTCGCCGGGGCTGCGCGGCCGGGTGAGGCAGAGGACCTCGGTGCCGCCGGAGGCCAGCCCGATCCAGTAGGTGTCGGGGCGCTTGGCGAGCGCGTCCCCGATGGCCAGGGCGCTGTCGGGCGCGCAGCGCAGCCGCAGCATCCACTGGTCCTGGCCGAGCCGGACGGCGTCCCGGACCGCGACGACCCGCAGCCCGCCCTCCGCGCTGAGCCGACGGAAGCGGCGGGCGACGGTCTGGTCGGAGACGCCGAGCACCGCACCGATGCGGCTGAAGGAGGCCCGGCCGTCCACCTCCAACGCGGCCAGCAGCTTCAGGTCGAGATCGTCGATCGTGTGGGATTCCTTCTCCATGACGCCTTCCCGCATCGGATTCCGTCGGCCGGTCACCGGTCACCGCCGTGATCGTCCGCCGCCCGGTCATCGTACGAGGGCATACGCAGTCATCGCACGGGAAGTACAGGGGGTTGGGACATGCGTACATGGGGGCCGCTCACGGCGGTGTGCCTGGGCACGTTCATGCTGTTGCTGGACGTGACGATCGTGGTAGTCGCGCTGCCGGACATGGCGCGGGCGTTGCACGCGTCGCTGAGTGACCTGCAGTGGGTGGTCGACGGCTACGCGCTCGCGCTGGCCGCGCTGCTGCTCGGGATCGGGGCCGCGGCCGACATCCTGGGGCGGCGGCGGGTGCACGTGGCGGGCGTGGTGCTGTTCGCGGTGGCGTCGCTGCTGTGCGGGCTGGCGTCCGGGCCGGGGACGCTGGTGGCCGCGCGGGCCGTGCAGGGGGTGGGCGCGGCCGCGATGTTCGCGACGACGCTGCCGCTGCTCGGCTCGGTCTACCAGGGGCGGCAGCGGTCGGCGGCGCTCGGGGTGTGGGGCGCGGTCAGCGGCGCGGCCGCGGCCGTCGGACCGGTGCTCGGCGGGCTGCTCACCGAGGGGCCCGGCTGGCGGTGGATCTTCTTCGTGAACCTGCCGGTGAGCGTGCTCGCGGTGTGGCTGTCCCTGCGGCTGGTGCCGGAGTCGCGGGGGCCGCGCGGGATGCGCGTCGACTGGGCGGGCACGGTCATGTTCGCCGGTTTCGCGGGCGGGACGACGTACGCCGTGGTGCGGGCCGGGACGGACGGCTGGAGCGAGCCGGCCACCCTGGTCTCGTTCGCCTCGGCCGCGCTGGCGCTGGTCGGCTTCGTGCTGGTGGAGCGGCGCGCCGCGCATCCGCTGCTGGATCTGGGACTGCTGCGCAGGCCCGCCTTCGTGGGGGTGATGGTCGGCGCGATGGCCTTCAACGGGGTGGCGTTCGGGGTGACGCCGTACCTGTCGATCTGGATGCAGACGCTGCTGGGGATGAGCCCCGTGCGCGGCGGACTGACGCTGCTGCCGCTGACCGTCGCCGCGATGGCGGCCGCGGTGCTGGTGGGGCGCCTGCTGCACGGGGTGCCTGCGCGGCTGACCATAGGCGGCGGACTGTTGCTGATCGGTTCCGGGTCGTTCTGTCAGGCCGTGCTCGACGCGGGCTCGTCGTGGACGGCGCTGGTCCCCGGGTTCGTGCTGGTGGGCATCGGTACGGGCTTCGTCTCGCCGACGGTGGCGGGCGCGGCGCTGGCCGCGGTGCCGGCCGAGCGGGCGGGTATGGCGGGCGGCGCGGTGAACACGGTCCGCCAGCTCGGCTACGCGCTGGGCGTCGCCGTCTTCGGCACCGTGGTGACCTCCCGGATGACCGACACCCTGCCGCACGAGGCGGCGCACACGCTGGCGGGCGGCGGGGCGGGCGCGCTGCGGGGCACGTTCTCGGAGCACGCCCTGCGCTCCGCCTTCGCCTCGGGCCTCGACACCGCGCTGGTGGCGGCCGGGCTCACGGGCATGGCGGCCGGGGCGCTGGTGCTGCTGCTGGTGCGGCCCACCGCCGCGGAACGGACCGCGCGAGCGGCCGCGGCGGCGAACTCCGCCGCGCCGGCGCCGGGCGCGACTGCGCCCCGCGGCTGACCTCGACCGCCCGGGGGACGACAGCCGGACGGACGACAGCCCGACGTACGGACGAAAGCCGGACGTACGGACGACAGCCCGACGGACGGACGACAGCCCGACGGACGACGTTGTACGGCCTTCGGGTCGTACAACGTCGTACAGATTCAGTGGAGATTACGGTCCCGAAACTTACTCAACCGTCAGCTTTCTGTCCGACCCTTCCCCATGTGAGCCCATTTTCCTCGACTGACCAGGGCGAACCTGAGCACCACTCGACTTCGCACCCCCTCCCGCCCTGTCGCCCCGTGGGGTAGCTTTCACGGCGCTGTGCGGAGTGCCACAACGAGCGGGGAGCGGGGTTTGCACGAGTTCACCAACCCTCCGTCGGCGTCGGCACCGCCCGTGGGCGGCCTGGCCGACGTCGTCTTCCGGTATGCCGACGAGGACCCGCTGCACATCGCGCTCGGCCGCAAGGACGAACAGGGGCAGTGGCGGGACGTGACGTCCGCCGAGTTCCGCGACGAGGTGCTCGCCCTCGCCAAGGGGCTGCTGGCCCAGGGCATCCGCTTCGGGGACCGCGTCGCCATCATGTCCCGCACCCGCTACGAGTGGACACTGTTCGACTTCGCGCTGTGGGCCATCGGCGCCCAGGTGGTGCCGATCTACCCCACCTCCTCGGCGGAGCAGTGCTCCTGGATGCTGTACGACGCCGACGCGGCGGCGGCGATCGTGGAGCACGAGGACCACGCGATGACGATCGCCACCGTCATCGACCGCCTGCCGCGGCTGCGCCAGCTGTGGCAGCTCGACGCCGGCTGCGTGCAGGAGCTGTACGACGCCGGCGCCCACCTCGACGACGAGCTGGTGCACCGGCACCGGCAGGCGGTCACCCCGGATTCGATCGCCACGATCATCTACACCTCGGGCACCACGGGACGGCCCAAGGGCTGTGTCCTCACCCACGCCAACTTCATGTTCGAGGCGGACACCGTCATCGACCGCTGGGAACCGGTGTTCCACACCAAGAAGGGCGACGAGGCGGCGACCCTGCTGTTCCTGCCGCTCGCGCACGTCTTCGGCCGGATGGTGGAGGTCGCCGCGATCCGCGGCCGGGTCCGCTTCGGCCACCAGCCGCAGCTGCACGCCGCCGCCCTGCTGCCCGACCTGGCCGCCTTCAGACCGACCTTCATCCTCGCCGTGCCGTACATCTTCGAGAAGGTGTTCAACGCGGCCCGCCGCAAGGCCGAGAAGGAAGGCAGGTCCGGCCCGTTCGAGAAGGCCGTCGAGGTCGCCGTGAAGTACGCCGACGCGGTGGAGAACAAGGCGTGGGGCATCGGGCCCGGCCCCTCGGCGGGCCTGCGCATGCAGCACCAGGTCTTCGACAAACTCGTGTACTCCAAGGTGCGGGCCGCGATGGGCGGCCGCATCCGCAACGCGATGTCGGGCGGCTCCGCGATGGACCGTCGCCTCGGCCTGTTCTTCGCGGGCGCCGGGGTGCAGATCTACGAGGGCTACGGGCTCACCGAGTCGACCGCCGCAGCGACCGCCAACCCGCCCGACCGCACCCGCTACGGCACCGTCGGCCAGGCGATCCCCGGCGTGAGCGTGCACATCGCGGACGACGGCGAGATCTGGCTGCACGGCGACAACATCTTCCAGGGCTACCTCAACAACCCCAAGGCCACCGACGAGACCCTGCACGACGGCTGGCTGGCCACCGGCGACCTGGGCTCCCTGGACGAGGACGGCTACCTCACCATCACCGGCCGCAAGAAGGAGATCCTGGTCACCTCCGGCGGCAAGAGCGTCTCCCCCGGGGTCCTGGAGGAACGCGTCCGGGACCATCCCCTGGTCAACCAGTGCATCGTCGTCGGCAACGACCGTCCGTACGTCGCGGCCCTGGTCACCCTCGACCAGGAGGCCGTGGAGCACTGGTTGCAGATGCGCCGCAAACCACAGCTGTCCCCCGCCGAGCTGGTGCGTGACGCGGACCTGGAGACCGAGGTGCGGCGCGCGGTGGTCGCGGCGAACACGCTCGTCTCGCAGGCCGAGTCGATCCGCACGTTCCGCATTCTGGCCCAGCCGTTCACCGAGGAGCACGGTCTGCTCACCCCGTCGCTCAAACTCAAGCGAAAAGCGATCGAGAACGCCTACGCGACCGAAGTCCAGGCGCTTTACCAGGCCTGAGCCCCATCCTGGTGGTCCGGGCGGATTCCTCGTCAGGAATGCATCACGGCCCGTGATCGTTCACGATGGGAGTACCACTTGACGGACAACCGAAGGATCAAGAGCTCGTGAGCAGCAAGGTCCCCCCGATCATCCTCAACAACGGCGTCGAGATGCCCCAGCTGGGCTTCGGCGTCTGGCAGGTGCCGGACGGCGAGGCGGAGCAGGCGGTCGCCACCGCGTTGGAGGCCGGGTACCGCAGCATCGACACGGCGGCGATCTACGGCAACGAAGCGGGCACCGGCAAGGCCATCGCCGCCGCCGGCATCCCCCGCGAGGACGTCTTCGTCACCACCAAACTCTGGAACAGCGACCAGGGGTACGACGCGACACTGCGCGCGTTCGACACCTCGCTCCAGAAGCTGGGCCTGGACTATCTCGACCTGTACCTCATCCACTGGCCGCTGGCGTCCCGTGACAAGTACGTCGACACCTACAAGGCGTTCGAGAAGCTTCACGCGGACGGCCGTGTCCGCGCCATCGGTGTCTCCAACTTCCTGCCGGAGCACCTGGAGCGGCTGATCTCCGAGACCTCGGTGATCCCCGCGCTCAACCAGATCGAGCTGCACCCGCACCTGCAGCAGCACGCGGCCCGCGAGTACCACGCGGAGCAGGGCATCGCCACCGAGGCCTGGTCCCCGCTGGGCTCGGGCAAGGGCCTGCTGGAGGTCCCGGCGATCGTGGCCATCGGCCAGAAGCACAACCGCACCCCGGCCCAGATCGTGCTGCGCTGGCACCTCCAGCTCGGCAACGTCGTGATTCCCAAGTCCGTGACGCCGTCGCGGATCAAGGAGAACATCGACGTGTTCGACTTCAGCCTGGACGCCGAGGACCTCGCGGCGATCAGCGCGCTCAACGAGGACCGGCGGGTCGGTCCCGACCCGGCGACGTTCGACATGGGCTGACCCCTGCCGTAGCGACGTGCGCCCCGAGCCCGTACGGGCTCGGGG
>NZ_JBHWCC010000079.1:0-31828 GCF_042735715.1 Streptomyces sp. NPDC059582 | reverse complement strand
GAACGGATCGTTCCGCGCCCCTTCGCGTGCGCGGGGTGGGCCGCGCCCCGCCCCCGCCACCCCATCGCGTCGCTCTGACGATTACACTGGCCCCGTGCCTCCTCTGAACTTCCGGTCGCTCTATCAGCACGGCTTCGCACGCGTCGCCGCCTGCACGGGCCACACCGTCATCGCGGACCCGCACGCCAACGCCGAGGCGGTCCTGCGCCACGCGCGCAGGTGCGCCGGGGAGGGTGTCGCCGTCGCCGTCTTCCCGGAGATGGCACTGTGCGGTTACTCGATCGAGGACCTGCTGCTCCAGGACGCGCTGCTCGATCAGGTCGAGGAAGCGCTCCGGGAGGTGGTGACAGGCTCGGCGGACCTCCTGCCGGTCCTGGTCGTGGGTGCCCCCCTGCGCCATCGCAACCGGATCTACAACTGCGCGGTGATCGCGCACCGCGGCCGTGTCCTCGGAGTCGTGCCCAAGTCCTACCCGCCGAACTACCGGGAGTTCTACGAGCGCCGGCAGATCGCCGCGGGCGACGACGAGCGCGGCGGCACGATCCGGGTCGGCGGGGAGTCGGTGCCGTTCGGCGTGGACCTGCTGTTCGCCGCGGACGACGTCCCGGGCCTGGTGCTGCACACGGAGATCTGCGAGGACATGTGGGTGCCGGTGCCGCCGAGCGCCGAGGCGGCCCTGGCGGGCGCCACCGTCCTCGCCAATCTCTCCGGCAGCCCGATCACCGTCGGCCGGGCCGAGGACCGCAAGCTGATGTGCCGCTCGGCGTCCTCGCGCTGTATCGCCGCGTACGTCTACGCGGCGGCCGGCCTGGGAGAGTCGACCACCGACCTGTCCTGGGACGGCCAGACCATGGTCTACGAGAACGGGGCGCTGCTGGCCGAGTCCGAACGCTTCCCGCTCGAGGACCAGTTCGCCGTGGCCGACGTCGACCTCGACCTGCTGCGGCAGGAGCGGCAGCGGACGGGCACCTTCGACGACAACCGGCGCACCCACGCCGCCCGCACCGCAGACTTCCGGACGGTGTCGTTCAGGCTGGACCCGCCGACCGGTGACCTGGGTCTGCGGCGCCGCGTCGAGCGCTTCCCGTTCGTGCCCGCGGACCCCGACCGGCTGGCCCTGGACTGCTACGAGGCGTACAACATCCAGGTCGCGGGGCTGCAGCAGCGGCTCGCGGCGATCGGCGGCCCGAAGGTGGTCATCGGGGTGTCCGGCGGGCTCGACTCCACGCACGCGCTGATCGTCGCCGCCCGCGCGATGGACCGGGCGGGCCGCCCGCGCAGCGACATCCTCGCCTTCACCCTGCCCGGCTTCGCCACCAGCGACCACACCAAGGACAACGCGCACAAGCTGATGCGCTCCCTCGGCGTCACGGCGGCCGAGCTGGACATCACGCCGACCGCCCGGCTGATGCTGAAGGAGATGGGCCACCCCTTCGCCTCCGGCGAGGCGGTGTACGACGTCACCTTCGAGAACGTGCAGGCCGGACTGCGCACCGACTACCTGTTCCGGCTCGCCAACCAGCGCGGCGGCATCGTGCTCGGGACCGGTGACCTGTCGGAGCTGGCGCTCGGCTGGTCCACGTACGGCGTGGGCGACCAGATGAGTCACTACAACGTCAACTCGGGTGTGCCGAAGACACTGATCCAGCATCTGATCCGCTGGGTCATCGGCAGCGGCCAGTTCGGCGAGGAGACCGACGCCACGCTCGCCGCGATCCTGGACACCGAGATCAGCCCGGAGCTCGTACCGGGCGAGGAGATGCAGTCCACCGAGTCCAAGATCGGCCCGTACGCGCTGCACGACTTCACCCTGTTCCACGTGCTGCGGTACGGCTTCCGGCCGTCGAAGATCGCCTTCCTGGCCTGGCACGCGTGGCACGACCCGGACAGCGGTGCGTGGCCGCCCAACTTCCCCGAGGCCGAACGGGTGGCGTACGACCTGCCGGAGATCCGCCGCTGGCTGGAGGTGTTCTGCCGGCGCTTCTTCGGGTTCGCGCAGTTCAAGCGCTCGGCCATGCCGAACGGGCCGAAGGTCTCGGCCGGTGGCTCGCTCTCACCGCGCGGCGACTGGCGCGCACCGTCCGACAGCACGGCCGGGACCTGGCTGCGCGACCTCGCCCGTTTCGACCCCCCGGAGCCGGGGCGCTGACCGGCCCCGCGGACGGGGCCGTGGCCGTTCAGTGGTGGAGGACGCCGGGGCGGTCGACCACGTGCGCGGCGACCACGCGCTCCCGCCCGGCCGGCGGGGTGGTGCGGCGGGCGTCCACCACGTAGGCGGCGGCCGCCACCCCGAGGCCCAGCACCGCGAGCCCGGCCCCGGCGAGCGCCGGGGAGGTCACGCCGAAGCCCGCCGCCAGCGCCAGCCCGCCGATCCACGCGCCGCCGGCGTTCGCCAGGTTGAACGCGGCCTGGTTGGCGGAGGACGCCAGGGAGGGCGCCGCCGTCGCCTTCTCCATGACCATCAGCTGGAGCGGCGACCCGGTGACGAACGCGGCGACACCGAGCAGGATCACCGCCAGCCCCGCGCTCCACTGCGTACGCATCAGCAGCGGGAAGACGGCCAGCACGACGACCAGCGCGGCCAGGCCGCCGAAGAGCGTGCGGCGCATCGCGTGGTCCGCGAGGCGCCCGCCGAGCAGGTTGCCCACGGTGGCGCCCACGCCGAACAGCGCCAGCAGCAGCGTGACGCTGGAGTCCGCGTACCCGGCCGCGTCGGTGAGCATCGGCGTGATGTAGCTGTACGCGGAGAACAGCGCGCCGAAGCCCGCGACCGTCGTACCGAGCGCCAGCCACACCGGCAGTGAGCGCAGCGCGGCCAGTTCGCCGCGCAGCCCGGTGGCTGGCGCGTGCGCGTGGTCGTGCGGGATCAGCAGCGCCAGCGAGACGATCGCCGCGAGCCCGATCGCGCTGACGCCGAGGAACGTGGCCCGCCACCCGAGGTGCTGGCCCATGAGGGTGGCGACCGGTACGCCCGCGATGTTGGCGACGGTCAGGCCGAGGAACATCAGCGAGACCGAACGGGCCTTGCGCTCCGGGGCCACCATGTTCGTCGCGACGACCGCGCCGACACCGAAGAAGGCGCCGTGCGGAAGACCGCTGAGGAAGCGGGCGGCCAGCAGGTAGTGGTAGTCGGGGGCGAAGGCGGAGAGGGCGTTGCCGGCCACGAACAGGGCCATCAGGCCGATGAGGACGGTACGGCGGGACAGTCGCGCGGTGGCGGCGGCCAGCAGCGGGGCGCCTATGACGACGCCGAGCGCGTAGGCGGAGACGAGGTGTCCGGCGCCGGGGATGGAGATGTTCAGGTCGTCCGCGACCTCGGGGAGCAGCCCCATCATCACGAACTCGGTCGTCCCGATGCCGAAGGCACCGACGGCGAGGGCGAGCAGGGCGAGGGGCATGAGGGGCCTTTCGAGGGGAGTTCCGCACATCGTATGTTCAAGTACGGAACAAAGTCTCTCAGGCCGAGTATTCCAACGGGTGACGACGAGGTTGCGGCGGCCTCTCAGGAGCCGTTTGTGGCCAGGTTCACACGCGCCGCCACCGGCAGGTGGTCACTGCCGGTGGCCGGCAGCGTCCACGAGCTGACCGGCTCTACGCCCTGCACCATGATCTGGTCGATCCGCGCCATCGGGAACGACGCCGGCCAGCTGAACCCGAACCCGCTGCCCGCCGCGCCCTGCGTCGAGCGCATCTGGGAGGTGACGGCGGTGAGCGCGCGGTCGTTCATGGTGCCGTTGAGGTCGCCGAGCAGGATCTTCCGGCTCAGCTTCTCGTCCGCGATCGCCTCGCCCAGCGCGTCGGCGCTCTTGTCGCGCTGCCGGGCGGTGAACCCGGCGTTCATCTTCACCCGCACCGAGGGCATGTGGGCGACGTACACCGCGACCTCGCCGGCCGGGGTCGCCACCGTCGCCCGCATCGCCCGGATCCAGCCCAGCTTGATGTCGACGGCCGCGACACCGCTCAGCGGGTACTTGCTCCACAGCCCGACGGTGCCCTGCACCGAGTGGTACTTGTACGTCGACGTGAGCGCCTTCTCGTACGTCGGGACCGCGGACGCCTTCAGTTCCTCCAGGGCCAGCACGTCCGCGCCGGACGCGGCGACCTCACGGGCGGTGCCCTGCGGGTCGGTGTTGTCGGCGTTGACGTTGTGGGTGGCCACCATGAGGTCGCCGCCGGCGGCCGCCTTGTCGGTGAGCAGACCGCCGAAGAGGTTCAGCCACACGATCGCCGGCAGCAGCACCGCGATCAGCGCGGTCGCGGACCTGCGCACCAGTGCCAGGACGAGCAGCACCGGCACGAGCACGCCGCACCAGGGCAGGAACGTCTCCGTGAGGCTGCCGAGGTTGCCGATGGTGTTCGGGATGCGCGAGTGCAGCAGCATCACCAGGGCCAGCAGCAGCGCGATCGCCGCGAGGACGAGGCCGCGCCGCCAGATCCGTGGGTCGCCCCGCCAGCCGCCGAGCAGACGCCTGGCGAGGCGCCGGAGCCGGGAGCCCCGGCGCTCGTCCCCCGAGCCGCCGTTGTCCGTCTCCGTCACATACGCCTGCTGCGCCATACCGTCGCCTCACTACCTGCCGAGCACACCGTCGTCCCCCCACGTCCTAAGACCCTAGGGGATGATCGGCTCCGATCCCCGCCGCCCCATGGCGGCCGTACGGGCACGAAGACGCCCGGGGCGGCGTCGGGAGTTCCGCTTACGGACGGGACCGAGGGGTCTGTGACGAAACGCGCACATTCGGGCTACGGTGCCGGGTGTTGGGGGCCGGGAGGACCGACCGGCCGCAGCCCCTGGAGCAGCGTGTCGACCACCCGCTGCGCGAGGTCCTCGGGCAGGTCGCCGTCCGGGCGCATGACGGAACGGACGAGAACGGGGCCGATGAACAGGTCGTTGGCGAGTTCCACGTCGATGTCGGCGCGCAGTTCGCCGTTCTCCTGGCCCCGGCGCAGGATCTCGGCGGCGAGCCGGCGCCGGGGGGCGATGACGGTGCTGTCGTAGGCGGCCCAGATCTTCGGGCAACTCTTCATCTGGACGTGCACGTTGTACAGGATGGCCGAGGAGCGGCTGGCCAGGCCGCGTCGGCGCTGCGACTCCAGCAGGACGATCAGGTCGTCGCGCATCGAGGTGCCGGGCAGCACGGGGTCCGGGGGCTCGGCGGCGCGCAGCACGTCGACGAAGAGGGCCTCCTTGCCGCTCCAGCGGCGGTAGATGGTGGCCTTGCCGACGCCGGCGGTGCGGGCGATGCGCTCTATCGACAGCTCCGCCAGCGACACTCCGTCCTCGAGGAGCTTCATCGCGCCCTCCATGATGGCGCGCTCCACGGCCTCGCTCCGGGGGCGCCCCCTGGCGGGGGCCCCCGAAGCGGTGTTGGTGTCGGCGAGGCTCACTGTCGTCCGTCCCTTCGTTGCACTGGGATGATTCTCGGCGATTCCCCCCGGCTTCCTGAGGTCTGCCCCCCGGACCACCCTCCGTTACTCCCCCGCCACCACCAACTCCGTCTCCTTCTCGCCCTGCTGACCGGACGTCGGCCGGCCCGGCAGGAACAGCGCCACGACGGCCGCGCCCACCAGCGCTATGCCGGCGCCGCACAGCGCGGTGACGTGCATCGCGTGCAGGAACGCGTCGTTGGCGGGCGTGACCAGGGCCTCGCCCCTGGCACCCAGCTTGGCGGCGACGCCCAGCGTGGCCTCGATGGACTCACCGGCCGTGTCGCGCAGCCCGGCCGGCAGCGCGCCGAGCTCGTCCTCGACGCCGCTGCGGTAGGACGCCGACAGGACCGAGCCGAGGACGGCGATGCCGAGCGCGCCGCCGACCTGCCGGAAGGTGTTGCTGAGCGCGGACGCGGAGCCGGCCTTCTCGCGGGGCAGGGCCTGCATGATGACGACGCTGGTCGGCGTCATGATGTGCGCCATGCCGGTGCCCATGAGGAAGAAGACGACCTCCAGCAGCCAGATCGGCGTGTCGGCCTCGAACGAGGCGAACGCGGCCAGCGTCGCGGCGATCAGGAGCATGGCGCTCGTGGTCGTTGCCCTGATGCCGATGCGGTCGACGACCAGCCGGGCCCGGGGCGCGAAGATCATCTGGGCGGCGGCGAGCGGCAGCATCAGCAGGCCGGTCTGCAGCGGCGAGTAGCCGCGCACGCTCTGGGTGTAGAAGACGGAGAAGAAGGTCACGCCCATCAGCGCGAAGAAGACCAGCGCGATGACGGCGATCGCCGCCGAGAAGACCTTGTTCTGGAAGTACGTGATGTCGATGGACGGGTGGTCGCTGCGCTTCTCGAACACCACGAAGGCGGCGAGGACGGCGAGACCGGCGGCGACGGTCGCCAGCACCGTGGGGTCCGTGAAGTCGGCGAGCTGGCCGCCCTTGATGATGCCGTAGACGAGCAGGACCAGGCCGACGACGGACAGGACCACTCCGACGGGGTCGATACGGCCGGGGTTCGGGTCGCGGGAGTCGGGCACCAGCCACACCATCAGCCCGATCGCGAGCACCACGATCGGCACATTGATGAGGAAGACCGAGCCCCACCAGAAGTGGTCGAGCAGCACTCCGCCGGTGATCGGGCCGATGGCGATGGCCAGGCCGACACCGCCGGCCCAGATGCCGATGGCCTTCGGCTGCTCGTCCCGTTCGAACACGTTCATGAGGACGGCGAGCGTCGCGGGCATCACGAAGGCGGCACCCAGGCCCATCACCGCGCGGAAGGCGATCAGCTGGCCCGGCGAGCCGGACTCGGCGGCGAGCGCCGAACCGAGGCCGAAGACGACGAGCCCGCCGAGCAGGACCAGCTTGCGGCCCAGGCGGTCGCCGAGCAGTCCGGCGCTGAACAGCAGGCCCGCGAAGACGAGGGTGTAGGCGTTGATCGCCCACTCCAGCTGGCTCTGCGTGGCGCCCAGGCCGGTGGGGGCCGGGGTCGAGATGGTCTTGATCGCGACGTTCAGGATGGAGTTGTCGAGGACGACGATCAGCAGGCTGAGCATCAGCACACCGAGGATCGCCCAGCGTCGCCGGTGCACCTCTTCCGGTATCCGGGAGGCAGGGACGGCAGGAGTAGTCATGGATTCGAGCCTAGGCGCGTTCCGATACGATACCGTCTCGTATCGGAAATCCTTTACCGAGACCTTACGCAGGCTGAAACCTCACAGGGGGTCCCCTGGCCCTACCCGACGCGAGATGCCACCATGGAGGTGATCCGGGGACGCCGTAAGGGTGCCTCGAGATGACGTAAGGAGCCGTTGCAATGACGCAGCTTTCGGCTGCCCAGACGAAGCCCTCCGACGGCAGCAAAGCGCTGTACGGGGGGAAGGGCACACGCCGTATCACCGTTCGCGACATCGCCACCGCCAAGGAACGCGGCGAGAAGTGGCCCATGCTCACCGCCTACGACGCGATGACCGCGTCCGTCTTCGACGAGGCCGGGATCCCGGTCATGCTCGTCGGTGACTCCGCGGGCAACTGCCACCTCGGGTACGAGACCACCGTGCCCGTCACCCTCGACCAGATGACCATGCTGTCGGCCGCGGTCGTGCGCGGCACCCAGCGCGCGCTCATCGTCGGCGACCTCCCCTTCGGCTCCTACCAGGAGGGCCCGGTGCAGGCACTGCGCTCGGCGACCCGGCTGGTGAAGGAGGCGGGGGTCGGCGCCGTCAAGCTGGAGGGCGGCGAGCGCTCGCACGAACAGATCCGGCTGCTGGTGGAGTCCGGCATCCCCGTGATGGCCCACATCGGCCTCACCCCGCAGTCCGTCAACGCCATGGGCTACCGGGTCCAGGGCCGCGGCGAGGAGGCCGCCCAGCAGCTGCTGCGCGACGCGAAGTCCGTGCAGGACGCGGGCGCTTTCGCGGTCGTGCTGGAACTGGTCCCGGCGGAGCTCGCGGCCGAGGTGACCCGGGTCCTGCACATCCCGACGGTCGGCATCGGCGCGGGACCGGACACGGACGCCCAGGTGCTGGTGTGGACGGACATGATGGGACTGACCGGCGGCCGGGTGCCGAAGTTCGTCAAGCAGTACGCCGACCTGCGTGAGGTCATGGGCAGCGCGGCGAAGGCGTTCGCCGAGGATGTCGTCGGCGGGACGTTCCCGCTGGAGGAGCACTCCGTCCACTAGGGCGCCCGAAGCAACACCGCCCTCTGAAGCCATCGCCGCACCACGCAGCCCCGCCGACCATCCCCCATCGGCGGGGCTGCGCCCCTTCGTGTCGGCTTTGTGTCGGCGCTGTCGGTACGGGTGTCGGCACGGGTGTCGGTGGCCTGTAGGTGGTTTGTCGGTGGCGGCTGGCACTGTCATCGGCATGACGCGAATCGACAAGAACCCCGCCGGCGGGCAGGCCGCCGTCACCGTACGGGGGCTGGTGAAGCACTTCGGGGAGACCAAGGCGCTGGACGGCGTCGACCTGGACGTGCGCGAGGGCACCGTGATGGGGGTCCTCGGGCCGAACGGCGCCGGGAAGACCACCCTCGTCCGCATCCTGTCCACGCTCACCGCCCCCGACGCCGGACACGCCACCGTCGCCGGCTACGACGTCGTACGGCAGCCGCGGCAGCTGCGCCGGGTGATCGGACTGACCGGGCAGTACGCCTCCGTGGACGAGAAGCTCCCCGGCTGGGAGAACCTCTACATGATCGGCCGGCTGCTCGACCTGTCGCGCAAGGACGCCCGCGCCCGTGCCGACGAGCTGCTGGAGCGGTTCTCGCTCACCGAGGCGGCCAAGCGGCCGACGAGCACGTACTCCGGCGGTATGCGGCGCAGGCTGGACCTGGCGGCCTCGATGATCGGGCGACCGGCCGTCCTCTTCCTGGACGAGCCGACCACCGGACTCGACCCGCGCACCCGCAACGAGGTGTGGAGCGAGGTCAAGACCATGGTCGGGGACGGTGTCACCGTCCTGCTGACCACCCAGTACATGGAGGAGGCCGAGCAGCTCGCCTCCGAACTGACCGTCGTCGACCGCGGCAAGGTGATCGCGAACGGCGCCATCGACGAGCTGAAGGCCCGGGTCGGGGGCCGGACCCTGCGCGTGCGGCCGGCCGATCCGCTGGAGCTGCGCCCGCTCGCCGCGATGCTCGACGAGCTCGGCATCACCGGGCTCGCCACGACGATCGTGGACTCGGCCGCCGGCGATCTGCTCGTGCCCATCCTGAGCGACGAGCAGCTGACCGCCGTGGTCGGCGCGGTCACCGCACGCGGTATCACGCTCGCCTCCATCAGCACCGAACTGCCCAGCCTGGACGAGGTGTTCCTGTCCCTCACCGGCCACCGCGCCAGTGCCCCGCAGGATGCCACGCCCGCCGAAGACCGCGAGGAGGTCGCCGTATGAGCGCCGCCACTCTCCATCCGGCCGATCTCAAGGCCGACGCGCCGATCAGTCTGCGCGCCCATCTGCGCCACACCGGCGCGCTGATCCGCCGCAACCTGCTGTGGATCCGCCAGGACCCGGAGTCGATGTTCGACGCCATCCTGTTCCCGGTCATCTTCACGTTGCTGTTCGTGTACGTCTTCGGCGGCTCCATCGGGCAGTCGCTCGGCGGCGGCCAGCAGGCGTACGTGCAGTACGTCGTGCCCGGCCTGATGGCCATGATGGGCATGAACATGGCCCAGGGAGTGGGCACCGGCTTCAACACCGACTTCAATTCCGGTGTCATGGACCGGTTCCGGTCCCTGCCGATCGGGCGCGGCTCGGTGCTGTTCGCCAAGATCGCGGTGGAACTGATGCGGATGCTGATCGCGACCGCGGTGCTCATGATCGTCGGTGTCCTGGTCGGCTTCGACATCACCAACTGGCCCGGACTGTTCGCCTCCGTGGGCCTGTCCGCGGTGTTCGGCTCGGCCCTGATGTGGGTGTTCCTCACCCTCGGCGTGATCATGAAGAGCGCGCAGTCCGTGCAGGCCATGGGCTTCCTGGTGCTGATGCCGCTCCAGTTCGGCTCGTCCATCTTCGCGCCGACCCAGTCGATGCCGGGCTGGCTGCAGAACTTCACCGACTACAACCCGCTCTCCTCGCTCGCGGACGCCGCGCGCGGGCTGATGGTGGGCGGCCCGGTCGCGCACGGCCTGTGGGTGACGCTGGGCTGGTCGGTGGCCCTCACCGTGGTGATGGCACCGATCGCGATCCACAAGTTCCGTACCAAGAGCTGACGCCCACCCGCTGCGGGACGCGTCCCATGCGGTTCGGGTCACAGCAGGGCGGCGGACTCTCCCGGGGGAGGGTCCGCCGCCCTGCGCGTACGTCACGCGAGCGCCGCGGCGACACCGGCCCGGCGGGCGGCGCTCACACCAGGGCCGCGGCCTCCTCGTAGGAGAGCCCGGCGCCTCGCGCGTACGCCGCCTCGTACTCCGCGTCGCCCAGGGCGGTCCGGGTGGTCTCCACCGCCCGTTCGAGCGCCGCGCGCTCCAGGACGCCGGCGACATGGCCGACGGGCAGGAGCGCGGCGGCTGCGCCCAGGAAGCGGGCCGCGTCGTGGGCGCGGCTGCCGCCGTCGGCCCCGGTGAGGGCGATCGCGGCGACGCACAGATAGATGGAGCGCATATGGGGGGCGATGGTCTGCGCGAGAGGGTCACCGGCCTTCTCCAGGGCCTGTCGAACGGCGGCGAGAGCCTCCTCGTGACGGCCGTCGACCGCGTCCAGCCAGGCCTCCGCGCCCAGGATGATGGCGTCGAAGACGACGAAGTGGGACAGCCCGAACTCCTCGCGTATCAGCCGCAGATGCTCGCGTGCCTCGGCCACCCGGCCGGTGACGCCGAGCCAGCCGGCCAGGAAGAGCCGGGCGAACGGTATCGCCTCGTGGGCGGCGCCGTCCTGCCGGTCGATCACCTCGCGCAGCAGACGCTCGCCCTGCTCGTGCCGCCCCGCCTCCAGCAGGGCGCTGCCGAGCCGGGCGGTGAGGATCTCCACCTGGGCGCGGGCGCCCAGCCGGTCGGCGTGCTCGACGGCGGCCTCGTAGTCGGCGGCGGCCGACAGATACGCGCCCTTGCGCTCATGGGCCTCACCGCGGGCGGAGAGCGCCTCGGCGGTGCCCCAGGCGTCCCCGAGGCGCTTGAAGATCTCCAGCGACTCGTCGGCGTCCCGGGCCGCGTCGCCCACCCACTCGATGCGGTTGGCCAGCAGGTTGGCCCGCATCTGGAGGCTGCCCGCGAGCTCCCACTCGAAGCCCGGGGTGGCCCGGCAGGTCTGTACGGCGGCGTCGACGATGACGCGGATACGGTCCATGTCGCCGGTGAGCATCACGGCGAAGAACCAGAGCATCCCGGGGGCGCGGCAGATCTGCGGCATTCCGGGCTCGTACGTCTCGGTGATGACGCGCAGCTTGGCCTGGGCCTGCGGGGTCTGCCAGGCGGCCAGCTCGGTGTCCATACAGGCGAGATGGGCGAGGTGGAGGCCGCGCCGGGCCTCGGCGAGGACCTCGCCGGTCATCGGCGGCGGCGCGTCCGTGCAGCGCTGCCACACCGCGGCGGCCGGGCGGACGGGCTCGGCGAACGGGTCCGGACCGAGGGTCATGACCTCGGTGCACCAGCTGCGGGCCTCGATACGCAGATCGCGCATCTGCCAGTACCAGACGAGCGACAGGACGAGGCACAGGGCTTCCTGCTCGTCGCGGGCGGCGACGGCGTGACGCAGGGCGGTGCGCAGGTTCTCGTACTCCGTCTCGAACCGCTCGATGGCGGCGCGCTGGCCGGGGCCGCGCAGCAACGGGTCGGTGGTGCGGGCGAGTTCGCGGTAGTACGTCAGGTGCGCGCGCTCCGCCTCGGCACGCTGCCCCGCCTCGTCGAGCCGCTCGCCCGCGTATTCGGCGACGGTCTCCAGGAGGCGGTAGCGCATCTCACCGTCGGTGCCCTGTTCCGGTCCTCGCTCCGGCCTTTGCTGCTCCGGCCCTCGCGCCGCGACGTGTCCCGAACCCTGGTCCGGTCCCGGCGCCGGGACTTGTTCCGGTCCCGGCGCCGAAGCCCGTTCCGGTCCCCGCGCCGCGCCCTGGTCCGACGTGAGGGGCGACACGGGGGACGACGGCGCCGCCACCACGAGGGACTTGTCGACGAGGGAGCCCAGCGCCTCCAGCGCGGCCGGACCGCACACGGCCTCGGCGGCGGCGAGGTCGCAGCCGCCCGCGAAGACCGACAGGCGGCGCAGGACGTCCCGTTCGTCCTCGTCGAGCAGGTCCCAGGACCAGTCGACGACCGCGCGCAGGGTCTGCTGGCGGGGCAGGACGGTGCGGCTGCCCGAGGTGAGCAGCCGGAAGCGGTCGTCGAGCCGGTCGGCGATCTGGCGTGGCGTCAGCATCCGCAGCCGGGCGGCCGCGAGCTCGATGGCGAGGGGCAGCCCGTCGAGCCGTCGGCAGATCTCGGCACAGGCGTCGGGATCGTCCCCGACCCGGAATCCGGGCCGGGCGGCCGCGCCCCGCTCGGCCAGCAGCCGCAGGGCGACCGGCTCGGGCAGCGGCTCCACCGGCCGCAGCAGCTCCCCGGGCACCCCGAGGGGTTCGCGGCTGGTGGCGAGCACGGTCAGCTCCGGGCAGCGCTCCAGCAGCTCCCCGACGAGCCGGGCAGCCGCCTCGACGACATGTTCGCAGTTGTCGAGGACGATCAGCATGCGGCGTCTGGCGCAGTGCTCGACGAGCCGCTCCACCGGGTCGTCGTACCGGTCGGCGACGGCCGCCCTGATGCCCTCGGCGCCGGCGCCGTGCAGCACGGTCTCGCGGGCGCCGATGGCGGTGAGCACGGCCTCCGGCACGGCGGCGGGGTCGTCGACGGGCGCGAGCTCGGCCAGCCACGCCCCGTCGCGCGCCACGTCGCGCACCGCCTCGGCGGACTCCTGCGACAACCGTGTCTTCCCGGCCCCGCCCGGTCCGAGCAGGGTGACGAGCCGGGCGCCGTCGAGGTCTGCCCGGATGGTCGCGATGTCGGCCTCCCTGCCGACGAACGAGGTGAGCCGGGCGCGCAGGTTGCCGAGCCGCGGGGTGTCGCGGGAGCCGTCGGCGCCGGCGGCCGGGCGCACACCGGGCGCCCGCTGCGGCGCGGGCCGGGCCGCAGCCCGCGGGCTCAGCAACTCCGTGTGCAGCGCCCGCAGTTCCGGTCCCGGGTCGGAGCCGAGACGGTCCGCGAGCAGCCGTCGTACGTCCTCGTAGGCGGCCAGTGCCTCGGCGGTGCGGCCCGCGTCGCGCAGGGCGCGCAGGCGCAGCGTCTGAAGGGGCTCGTCCAGGGGGTGGGTGTCGCACAGGGCGGTCAGTTCCGGCAGGCACTGTTCGGCCTGGCCGAGGATGAGCGCGGCGGTGTGGCGGGCGCGCAGCGCGCCGAGGTGCCGGGCCTCCCAGCGGGCGGCCTGCGCGGTGCGGTCGGGGAGGTCGGCGAGGACGGGGCCGCGCCACAGGGCGAGGGCATCGTCGAGGACGCCGGCGGCCTTCACGGGGTCGTCGTCGGCGAGGGCGCGCAGGCCGTCGGCGGCCAGCCGCTCGAAGCGGTGCAGGTCGATGTCGTCGGGTGCGGCGGTGAGCCGGTAGCCGCCCTCGACCGAGGCCACCGCGTCCGCGCCGAGCGCCCGGCGCAGCCGCCCGACCAGTGCCTGGAGGGCGCCCGGCGCGTCGGTGGGCGGGTCGCCGTCCCACACCTCGTCGACCAGCAGGCTCGCGGGCACGGTACGGCCGGGCCGCAGGGCCAGCACGGTCAGCAGGGCGCGCAGCCGTGCCCCGCCGACCGCGACGGGCGTGCCGTCGGGGCGGAGTGCCTGAGTGGTGCCGAGAATGCGATAGCGCACGGGGTCCATTGTCTCCGGTGGCGTCGGGGCCGGTCACGGGGTTCGGTCGGCGGGGCGTGCCGCCGAGGGGGCGGGCCGTGGGAAACCGCCCGCGGTGCGGCCCGGTCGCGTTCCCGGCACCTCGGGCGGCTGTCCGCGCCGATGCTCGCGGCGGCGCCTCCGCCGCACCTTACGGCCGCCGTCCGCCCGCGCCTCACTCCGGCCGCCTCCCCTGAACCGTACCCAGCACCGGCCCCGGGTCCGTACCGGCCACCTCCAGCGTGACCAGGACCCCCTCGTCGTGCCGCCGTCCGTCCCCGCCGTCCGTCCCGCCGTCCGTCCCGCCGTCCGTCCCGGTCCGCGGGTCGCCGCGGGCGAACCACTCGGGGCGGCGCTCCACGGGCCGCAGCCACCGCTCCCCGGGCACCGGCTCCCACGCACGGGAACCGGGTGCGCCGCGCCAGTCCGCGTAGAACACCCGCAGAAGTACCATGCCCCCACCTTCCTGGGAACCGGCGACCGATCGCGAGACGTTTTCCCGTACGCCCGGTACGGTCGGGCGCTCCGGCGTCCGCACAGTCCCCCGGACAGTCCCCGAACGCGGTACCCGAGCGCAGTACAGGAGCCTTCTCCATGACCACCGCCACCACCCGCCACAGCGACCGGCGGATCAGTCCCGTCTTCGTCGGGATCCTGGCCGTCACGGCGGTCACCGGCTGGGCGACCTGGAGCGGCTTCGCCGAGCAGCCCGGCGTGGCCGTGTTCCTGTTCGTGACGGCCACGTGGATCGTGTCGCTCTGCCTGCACGAGTACGCGCACGCGCGCACCGCTCTGCACAGCGGCGACATCTCGGTGGGCGAGAAGGGATACCTGACCCTCAACCCGCTCAAATACACCCACGCCCTGCTGAGCATCGTGCTGCCCGTGCTGTTCGTGATCATGGGCGGGATCGGGCTCCCCGGCGGCGCCGTCTTCATCGAGCGCGGGCGGATCCGGGGGCGCTGGCGGCACAGCCTGATCTCCGCCGCCGGACCGCTGACGAACGTGCTGTTCGCCGCCGTGTGCACCGCCCCGTTCTGGCTGGACGCGCTGGACGGCGTGCCGCGCGACTTCCGGTACGCGCTCGCCTTCCTCGCCCTGCTCCAGGTCACGGCCGCGCTGCTGAACTTCCTTCCGGTGCCCGGCCTGGACGGCTACGGCGTCATCGAGCCCTGGCTGTCCTACGGCGTCAAGCGCCAGGTGGAACCGTTCGCGCCGTTCGGGCTGCTGTTCGTGTTCGCGCTGCTGTGGGTTCCGTCGGTCAACAGCGTCTTCTTCGACGTGATCGACGCGATCCTGCGCGGGCTGGGGATCGGCGGCGACGACACTTACTGCGGCCAGACGCTCTACCGCTTCTGGCAGGGCACGAACGAGTTCTGCTCGGTCAGCCCGTGACGGAGCCGCCCCGCGCCCGGTCCCGGCCGCGCCTGAGGTAGTACCAGGTCATGTTGGACGACAGTCCCGCCATCAGTACCCACACGACGCCCAGCCAGCTGCCCTGCACGAAGGAGACGACGGCCGCGGCGGTCGCCAGGAGGCAGACGACGAGGCTGTAGCGGGCGAGTCGCCGGGCCGGCTCGGGTGGCAGCGAGGGGGGCATGGGGGTGGCTCCTGTCGGGGGACACTGCTGGCGCCGTCCAGTGTCCCCCATGGAGCCGCCCGCCCGGGACGGACCCACCCGCCGGCGGCTCACACGTCGGTGACCCGCAGTCCCGCGTGCGCCTTGTAGCGGCGGTTGACGGAGATCAGGTTGGCGACCAGCGACTCCACCTGGTGGGCGTTGCGCAGCCGGCCCGCGAAGACACCGCGCATCCCGGGGATCCGCCCGGCCAGCGCCTGGACGATCTCCACGTCGGCGCGCTCCTCGCCGAGGACCATGACGTCGGTGTCGATCGCGTCGATCTCCGGGTCCTGCAACAGCACCGCGGACAGGTGGTGGAAAGCGGCCGCCACCCGCGAGTCCGGCAGCAGGACGGCGGCCTGCTCGGCGGCACTGCCCTCCTCCGGCTTCAGCGCGTAGGCGCCCTTCTTGTCGAAGCCGAGCGGGTTGACGCAGTCGACGACGAGCTTGCCCGCCAGTTCCTCGCGCAGCGACTCCAGCGTCTTGCCGTGGCCCTCCCAGGGCACGGCGACGATCACGATGTCGCTGCGCCGCGCGGTCTCGGCGTTGTCGGCACCCTCGATGCCGTGGCCGAGCTCGTCGGCGGCGGCCCGGGCGCGATCGGTGGCCCGGGAGCCGATGATCACCTTCTGGCCGGCCCTGGCGAGCCGGTAGGCCAGGCCCTTGCCCTGCGGCCCGGTCCCGCCGAGCACGCCGACGACGAGTCCGGAGACGTCGGGGAGGTCCCAGGGGTCCTTGGCGGGGGCCTGCTGTGCACTGTCGGTTGAGGTCATGCGCCGACTTTACGTGCGTGTCCGTCCGGTCACCGGGTCAGGTGAGCTCCGCCACCGGCACTCTGTGGAATGCGATCGTCTCGTAGGCGCCGAAGTCGCCCGTCTCGTAGAGCAGTCCGACGGTGTCGGCGTCGATCCGCACCAGGTCGGAGTAGGCGGCGGGCAGCCCGTTCACCGTGTACGCGGGCCGCCAGGTGACGCCGCCGTCGGTGGAGGCGCGCAGGGTCATCAGGGCGCGTACGGCGGGGTCGGCGGGGCCGGAGTAGAGCAGCACGTCGGGGTCGCGGAGCTGGAGGAGGCTGCCCTCGCAGACGGGGGCGACCAGGCCGGCCTGCGGACGGAACGGCTTGACCAGGGTCCGCCCGCCGTCCCCGGAGTGGGCGTCGGCGCGGTTGCCGGGCGACGGGGAGTCGTTACGGGTGTTCAAGTAGACGCGTCCGTCCGGGAGTTCGGCGGCGGTGGTCTCGTTGACGTTGACGTAGCCGTCGGTGTTCTCGTCGACGTAGCCGAGGGACCAGGTCACACCCCGGTCGTCGCTGAGCAGGCAGTGGCCGCTGTTGTACTTCGACTCGTTGCCGAGGTCGGCGCCGGCGGGCGGGACGGTGTGGTTGCCGGGGACCAGGACCCGGCCGGTGCTCAGCTGGAGGGCGTGGCCGGGTGTGGTGGCGTACCAGCGCCAGCCCGTTCGCTTCACCTGCTTGGTGATCTCCTTCAGGCCCGACCAGGTCGCGCCGTGGTCGTCGCTGTGCTGCACCCACACCCGGCGGCCGTCCGCGTCCTTGACCGTGCCGCGCAGGATGGCGTCCTCGCTGACGGCGCCGGAGGCCCGGACGTGGACGAGCAGGATCCGGCCGGTGTCGAGGACGACGGGCGCGGGGTTGCCGGCCAGGTTCGCGCCGTTGTTCGCCGCCACCTGGAGCGGGCCCCAGGTGCGGCCGCCGTCCGTGGAGCGCTTCAGGACGATGTCGATGTTCCCGTGGTCCCGCGCGGAGTCGACCCGGCCCTCGCAGAAGGCGAGAAGGGCGCCGGAGGCGGCGCGGACCACCGCCGGGATCCGGTAACTCGCGTAGCCCTCGCGGCCCGCGCGGAAGGGAACGGTGGTCTCGGTCGTCATGGGAACTCCTCAGGCCCTCTTTCCCCGGACGTCTCCCCTTTCCCCGGGTCGGGCGAATTTCAGGTGAACTCCGGGTCACGAGTGGCCGGTTGCGGCAGGATGCGGTCGTATGGACGCCGTACGGGTCGCGTTGCTGCGCGAAGTGCTCGCCGGGACCGAGTGGCTGGGCGCCACCCGGCGGTTCGCGGGTGCGCTGCGTGGGTCCGTGGTGTCGCACGGGGGCGGTCTGCTGCTGGTGGGGACACCGGGGTACGAGCCCTGGCATCTGGCCGCCCATCTGGTGGACGAGGCCGCGTGGTCGGGGACGCCGGAGCTGACCCCGACGCTCGTACGGCACGACGCGCGCGCCTCGGATCCGGCGCAACTGGCGGTCGGGTTGGGGCGGATCGAGGCGGCGCGGCGGGGCGAGACGCTGTTGGTGGTGGCGCCCGAGGAGCCCGGCGGTCCGCTCCTGGAGCGGGTGCACGACGCGCGCCGGGCCGGGGCGACGGTCCTGGCGCTCGGCTCCGGGGGCCGTGACCTGGTGTCCCTGTCCCATGAGTCCCTCGCCGTCCCGGACCACACCGACCTGGACCTGGACACCGTGCAGCACCTGGTCAGCGCCGGGGCCGGGGAGAACGCGCTGCCGGCACCCCGGCGCCGTCGGCGGCTGCGCGATGATCTGTCCCGGCTCGCGGACCGGCTGACGGCGCCGCCACCGGCCCCCTGGTGACGTCCCGTCGGCGAAAGGCTCGGGTCATGCCCTCGTTCCGCACCGTCCTGCCGCGCTCGACACCGGTCGGTGCGGCGGTGGCCGTCGGCTACGGCGGCGGCGAGGCGTTCACCGGCCCGGGAACCGGAAGGGACGGGGTGACGGTGCTGCTGTTCGCCGTCACGCT
The DNA here is from genome assembly GCF_042735715.1 of Streptomyces sp. NPDC059582. Lineage (NCBI taxonomy): Bacteria > Bacillati > Actinomycetota > Actinomycetes > Kitasatosporales > Streptomycetaceae > Streptomyces > Streptomyces sp. NPDC059582. Next base: position 13,681 of record NZ_JBHWCC010000079.1, on the reverse strand, counting down.
CCTGGTCGTCGGCTTCGCCGTCGACGCCGTGGCGGGCGACCGCGACCGCTGACCCACCGGGGGCCGGACCCGAACCCGGACCCGAACCCGGACCCGGTCTGGGCTCCGGCCCGGTGAAAAGGGTTTGCCTCCCGCGCCGGCGGGGTCCGATCATGAGTTGTCGTGACCGAAGTCCCCGCCTCCCCCGCGTCCCCAGCCGAGAGCCGCTCCGGCCTGCGCGCCCTGCTGCCCGACCTCGCCCCCTGGCGGGCCTCGCTCGACTTCCGGAGGCTGTGGCTGTCGGGGCTGGTCTCCAACTTCGGGAGCTTCCTGACCTTCGTCGCGCTGCCGGTGCAGTTGAAGGACCTCACCGGGTCGGCCGCCGCGGTGGGCGCGATCGGCGCGGTGGAACTGGTGCCGCTGATCGTCTTCGGGCTGTACGGCGGGGCGCTCGCCGACGCCCTGGACAAGCGGAAGCTGATCGTCTGGACGGAGGCCGGCCAAGGGCTGCTCTCCGCCGTGCTGCTGCTCGACGCCCTGTTGCCGCGGCCCGCCGTCTGGCCGCTGTACGTCGTCGCCGCGCTGTCGTCCGCGCTCGTCTCGGTGCAAAGGCCCGCGCTCGACTCGCTGTGGCCGCGGATCGTCGCCCATGAGCATCTTCCGGCCGCGTCCTCCCTGAACTCGTTCCGCTGGACGGTCAGCGGGGTGGCGGGCCCGGCGCTCGCGGGCGTGGTGGTGGCGTACGCGGGGCTCGGTTCGGCGTACGCGGCCGACCTCGTCACGTTCGTCGTCTCCGTGCTCCTCGTCGTGCGCATCGCGCCCTCCCCCGCCGCGCACGACGCCGCCCGGCCGTCCCTGCGCTCGATCGTCGAGGGCGCCCGCTACGCCTGGAGCCGCAAGGAGCTCCTCGGCACCTACGCCGTCGACCTCGCGGCGATGTTCCTCGCGATGCCGCTGGCCGTCCTGCCGTTCCTCGCGGACGAGCTGGACGCGCGGTGGTCGCTCGGCCTGATGTACGCCAGCATCCCGGCCGGGGCCCTGCTGGTGAGCCTGGCCAGTGGCTGGACCTCGCGGGTGCACCGGCACGGGCGGATGGTGGTGCTGTCGGCCGCGCTGTGGGGCCTGGCGATCGCGGCCGCCGGGGTGGTCGGCAACGTGTGGCTGGTGCTGCTGTTCCTCACCGTGGCCGGCGGCTGCGACATGGTCAGCGGCATCTTCCGGGGGGCCATGTGGAACCAGACGATCCCGGACGAGCTGCGCGGCCGGCTCGCCGGGATCGAGCTGCTGTCCTACTCGGTGGGGCCGACGCTGGGCCAGGTCCGCACGGGCGGGGTCGCCGCCTGGCTGGGCGTGCGGACGTCGGTGTGGTCCGGCGGCCTGATGTGCGCGGGGGCGGTGGGGCTGCTCGCCCTGTGCCTGCCGAAGCTGATGACGTACGACGTGCGGACGAACGAGCACGCGCTGCGGCAGCGCGACCGGCGCGCCGCCGCGACCACGGGGCCCGCCACGGACGCCACGCCGAGTCCGGATCCGGTTTCCGCTCCCGCTCCGGGCCCCGCGCAGGCGTGATCAGTCGTCGTCCGTGGCACCGCCCGCCGGGGCGTCGTGCCAGCGGGGGTCGTTCTCCCACTCGAGGTTGCGTTCGCGGGCGGTCTCCATCGCGTGCTGGGCCTCTTCGCGGCTGGTGTACGGGCCGAAACGGTCCTTGCCCGGACAGTCCGGACCCTCCTCGACCTTCTTGTGCTCCAGGCAGTAGTACCACTCGCCCGGCTTGCCGACCGTGCGCTTCTTGAACAGGGCCATGACCAGCTCCTCTCGCCACCGACATGTTCCCCCATCCCCGCTGGATAGACTCGCCGACATGTCTGGCCAGTCGCTGCTCGTACCAGGGGAGCTCTCTCCCGTCCGTTCCGTCCCCGGCAACATCCGCCGCCCCGAGTACGTCGGCAGGCCCGGGCCGACGCCGTACACCGGACCGGAGGTGCAGACGCCCGAGACGATCGAGGCGATGCGCCGCGCGGGCCGGATCGCCGCACAGGCGATGGCCGAGGCGGCGAAGATCATCGCGCCTGGCGTGACGACGGACGAACTCGACCGGGTGGCGCACGACTACATGTGCGACCACGGCGCCTATCCGTCGACGCTCGGCTACCGCGGTTTCCCCAAGTCCCTGTGCACCAGTGTCAACGAGGTCATCTGCCACGGCATCCCCGACTCGACGGTGCTGCGCGACGGCGACATCGTCAACCTGGACGTGACGGCCTACATCGGCGGGGTGCACGGCGACAACAACGCCACGTACCTGGTCGGTGACGTGGACGAGGAGTCGCGGCTGCTGGTGGAGCGGACCCGGGAGTCCCTCGACCGCGCGATCAAGGCGGTCAGGCCGGGCCGGCAGGTCAACATCATCGGCCGGGTCATCGAGTCGTACGCCAAGCGGTTCGGGTACGGGGTGGTCCGGGACTTCACGGGCCACGGGATCAACTCCTCGTTCCACTCCGGGCTGATCATCCCGCACTACGACAGCCCGCACGCGACGACGGTGATCCAGCCGGGGATGACGTTCACGATCGAGCCGATGCTGACGCTCGGCACCCACGAGTACGACATGTGGGACGACGGCTGGACGGTCGTCACGAAGGACCGCAGGCGGACGGCGCAGTTCGAGCACACACTGGTGGTGACGGAGACGGGAGCGGACATCCTGACGCTGCCGTAGCCGCTTCACCCACCCCGGCCCGCCCTCCTCGGAGGGCGGGCTTTTTCGCGTTCCGCTCCAGGTCCGGCCCCTGATCCGGCCCTGATCTGTCCCCGGTCCGCCGCTGAGCGGGCCCCGTCCGCCACTGGTCCGGCCCCGGTTCGCCCCTTCAGGTGAGTCCGGCCGGGATCCGGGGTACGGTTTTACCGACAGGTCGTCGGCAAAGCTGTTGACTTAGGTAAGGCTTACCTTAGATGATGCGGCACATGGACTCCTTCTCGACAGTCATCCGCACCGCCTCGCACGAGCAGCACGTGGAGGCGGAGACCTCGACGTTCATGAGCGACCTGCTCGGCGGCCGACTGGGCGTGGACGCGTACACGCGCTACACCGAGCAACTGTGGTTCGTGTACGAGGCGCTGGAGGCCACGGCCGGGCGGATCGCCGCGGACCCGGTGGCCGGGCCCTTCGTCCAGCCCGAGCTGTACCGGCTGACCGCGCTGGAGCGGGATCTCGCGCATCTGCGCGGTGCCGACTGGCGGACGGGCCTGTCCGCGCTGCCCGCCACCCGCGCCTACGCCGACCGGGTGCGGGAGTGCGCGGAGCGGTGGCCCGCCGGGTACATCGCCCACCACTACACCCGCTACCTCGGCGACCTCTCCGGCGGCCAGATCATCCGCGACAAGGCGGAGCGGACCTGGGGGTTCGAGCGCAAGGGCGACGGGGTCCGGTTCTACGTCTTCGAGGGGATCTCCAACCCGGCCGCGTTCAAGCGGGGTTACCGCGAGCTGCTGGACGCGGTCCCGGCCGACGACCTGGAGAAGCAGCGGATCGTGACGGAGTGCAAGCGGGCCTTCGCGCTGAACACGGCGGTTTTCCACGCGCTCGGCGAGGAGTTCCCGCTCAGCGCCTGAACCGCTCCGCGGAGCCTGTCCTAGGGGCGTGGTTCGCAAGTGGCGTCGTACACCCGGAGGCCGGACGGGACACGCCTCAGCGCTCCAGGAGCACCCGGCCCCCGATCTCCACCCACCCGTACGGCTGCGGTGCGGTGAGGATCTGGGAGCCCGCGCCCTGCGTGATGTTGAGCGCCCGGCCGAGCCGCTCGGTCAGGAGCAGTGCCGCCGCGCCCGTCGCCTCGTCCTCCTCGATACCGTCGTCGCGGCCCGGGAAGGCACGGGCGCGGACGCGGCCCGCGGGCTCGTCCTCCCAGGCCCAGGCGTAGATCCACTCGCCGGCCGGCGGGACGGGGAGGTCGTCGACCTCGGCGGCCGTGGCGTACCGACGCAGCGTGCGCGGCGGGACCCACTCGGGCCGCGCCTCGATCCAGCTGAACTCGCCGTCCTGTCGCGCCCCGACCACCCCGGCCGGCGTGACCAGTTCGGGAACGTCGAGGAGCCAAGCCGTGCCGACGCACGGGTAGCCCGCGAACGGCAGCCGCAGGGTGGGCGTGTAGATGTCGACGACCCCGCGCTCGGGGTCGTCCACGAACACCGTCTCGCTGAAACCGAGTTTCGCCGCCAGGGCCTGCCGGTCGTCCCGCTCCGGCAGCACGGAACCCTCGCGGACGACGCCCAGCTCGTTGCCGTATCCGCCGTTCGCCGCGCAGAACACGCGCAGCACGTCGTAGTCAGTCACCCGGGCATTGAAACACCCGGCGCGACGGGGGACGGACCGGTGCCGCCCGGCCCGGACGGCACCGGTCCGTCCCCGAAGCGGATCACGCCTCCGTGCGTCGCCTGCGCATCGCGAACACCACGGCCGCGCCCGCCGCCACGGTCGCCGCGCCCAGCGCGCCCACCGCGGCCACGGGGACGTCCGAGCCGGTCGAGGCCATGCTGCCGCCGATGGTGCCGCCGGTGGTGGAGCCGACCGAGGAACCGCCGTCCGTCCTCGAACCCGAGCCGCCGGAACCGCCGGAGGTTCCGGTGCCGCCCGAACCGCCGGACGGGAGGCCGTCGTCGTCCTTCAGCGCCTTGGCCGTGAAGGTGACCAGCGCGACCTTCTTCCCGGTGAGTCCCGCGCTCGCCACGTCGGCGTAGAGGGTGCCCTCGCCGTCGTCGACGGTGGCCCGGAAGCCGCTCAGTGCCAGGTCGAGGCCGTGTGCGCCGGTGAAGCGCACCGCGCCGGCGAACCGGGCCGTCAGGTCGCCCTTCGCGTACGTCCCTTCGCCCGAGGGGAAGCGGAAGAGCGCGCCGCCGTCCTGGGCGCCGGACGACAGGGTCCACCTGCCGTTCGCCATGTCGCCGGTGACGTACTCCCGGAAGGTGCGCCGCACGCCCCAGTCGACGGCGCCGTCCTCGATCGCGCCGCCCTTCGGGTTCTTCGTCGCGGCGGCCGACTTCGTGGGGGTGGGCGTGGGCGAGCCGGACGCCTTCCGGGCGGCCCGCACGTCCACCGCCAGGCTCACCGGGTCGAGCCGGGTTCCGGCGGTGTAGTACCCCGCGAAGGACCGGGCGCCCTGCGAAGTCAGCCTGGCGGGACGGTTGCCGAGGGCGACGGAGGTGCCGGCGCCCGTCATGTCGATCCCGCCCAGGGACAAGGACCTCACCGCCATCACCACCGAGGCTCTCGCCCAGGCCGCGCCGGACGCGATCCTCGTCATGTCCAAGGGACTCGAGTCCGTCGGCGGGATCGACGGGCTGGTGCAGATCCCCGGTGTCGCCCAGACGCCGGCCGGGGCACAGCGGCGGGTCGTGTCGATCGAGGACGGGGTGCTGCTCAACTACGGGCCGCGCACCGACCAGGTACTGAAGTCGATCGTGGCCCAGCTGTACGAGGGCGGTGCGCGATGACCGTGACCGACGAGCCGGTGCGGGCCCCGGCCCCCGCCGCCTCCGCGCCCTCCGAACGCGGCACCACCGCGCTGCTCGCCGCCGGGCTGGTGCTCGGCCCTGCGCGTCCGCCTCGGCACCCGCGAGGTGCTGCGGGGCGTGGACGTGGAGGTGCGCGCGGGCGAGGTGCTCGCACTGGTCGGGCCCAACGGGGCCGGAAAGTCGACGCTGTTGGGCGCCCTCGCCGCCGATCTCCCGGCCGCCGAGGGGGTGGTACGGATCCACGGGCGACCGGCGGCCGCCTGGTCCGCGCCCGAACTGGCCCTGCGCCGCGCGGTCCTTCCGCAGGCGGCGGCGCTCTCCTTCCCGTTCACGGTCGAGGAGGTCGTCCGGATGGGCCGCGCCCCGCACACGGCCTCGCGCGCGGCCTCACACGCCGAGGACGACCTCGCGGTGGCCGGGGCGATGGCCGCGACCGAGGTGGCCGCCTTCGCCGTACGGCCGTTCTCGGCGCTCAGCGGCGGGGAGCGGGCCCGGGTCGCGCTGGCCCGGGTGCTGGCGCAGGCCGCTCCGCTGCTGCTGCTCGACGAGCCGACCGCCGCGCTCGACCTGAGACACCAGGAGTTGGTGCTGCGGCTGTGCCGGGAAAGGGCGCACGCCGGTGACGCGGTGGTCGTGGTGTTGCACGATCTGGGACTCGCCGCCGCCTACGCGCACCGGGTCGCGATCCTGTGCGCCGGCCGGGTCGCGGCTGACGGGCCGCCGGCCGAGGTGTTCTCCGAGGACCTGCTCTCCCGGGTCTACGACCAGCCCCTCGAGGTACTGCCGCACCCGCGCACGGGCGCGCTCCTGGTGACGCCCGAGCGGAACCTTTGAATCTCCCTTGACCGGTTCTTTACGTCGGAATTGAGTGACCGTGATCACCTCGTGCTCATACAGCGTCCATGAGAGGTGAATCACGGTACGCGGGGGTACTACGCAGGTAAGCCTCGGTTAAGTTAGGCCAGCCTCACCAGATCCCTGTGAGTGCCGTCACGCCGTTTTTCAGCCACCCGTGGGAGCCCGCATGCGAGCCGTCAGACTGTCCGTTGTCACCGCCGCCGCCACCGCGGCCGCTCTGACCGCCGTCACGGGCTGCACGGAGAAGAGCGCCGCCGGGGACACCGGGGCGATCCAGGTCACGGCCGCGGACTCCACCTGCAAGACGTCCACCACGTCGGTCCCGGCCGGCCAGGTCACGCTGAAGATAGAGAACAAGGGCTCCCAGGCCACCGAGGTCGAGATCCTCTTCCCGGACGACCGGATCGTCTCCGAGAAGGAGAACATCGGCCCGGGCACGAAGTACACGCTGACCGCCGAGGTGAAGGCCGGGTCGTACGAGATCGCCTGCCGCCCCGGCATGAAGGGCCGCGGTGTGCGGCAGAAGCTCACCGTGACCGGCGGTTCGGCCGCCAAGCGCGACCCGAAGCTGGACAAGGCCGTCGCCGACTACCGCGAGTACGCGCAGGAGCAGGCCGACGCCACCGTGCCGCTCGCCGAGACCTTCGCGAGCGCGATCAAGTCCGGCGACCTGGAGGCCGCCAAGAAGGCGTACTCCCCCTCGCGCCTCGGCTGGGAGCGCACCGAGCCGATCGCCGAGTCCTTCGGCGACATCGACCCGAAGACCGACACCCGCGCCGACGGCCTCGAGGACGGCCAGAAGTGGACCGGCTGGCACCGGCTGGAGAAGTCCCTCTGGCAGGACAAGAAGATCACCGACGAGGACAAGACCCTCGCCGACGAGCTGGTCACCGACCTCGAGGACTGGCAGAAGCGGGTCGGCAAGGCCGAGATCACCCCGACCTCCATGGCCAACGGCGCCAAGGAGCTCCTCGACGAGGTCGCCACCGGCAAGGTCACCGGCGAGGAGGACCGCTACTCGCACACCGACCTGGTCGACTTCAAGGCCAACGTCGAGGGCGCGCAGAAGGCGTACGAGCTGCTCAAGCCGGTGGCCGAGAAGAACGACGCGGCCCTGACCGGCGAACTGGACAAGCAGTTCACCGCGCTGGACACGCTGCTGGACAAGTACCGCTCGGACAAGACGTCGTACGACTTCGTCTCCTACGAGAAGGTCACCAAGGACCAGCGCAAGGAGCTCTCCGACGCGGTCAACGCGCTCGCCGAGCCGCTGTCCAAGCTCGCCGCAGCCGTCGTGAAGTAAGGGGCCACATCCCATGACGGACACCCAGGAAGCCACCGCCGTGGACACCCCCGGTGGCGCGCCCTCCCGGCGTTCGCTGCTCGGCTGGGGCGGCGCGGGCCTCGCGCTCGGCGCCGCCGCGGCCGGCGGCGCGGTGGCGATGGCGCGGGTCGGCAACGACGTGGACCCGGCCGCCGCCGAGACGGGCGGTGCGGTCGGTTTCCACGGCGCGCACCAGGCGGGCATCGCCACGCCGGTCCAGGACCGGCTGCACTTCGCCGCGTTCGACGTGAAGACCGAGAACCGCGCCGAGTTCGTACAGCTGCTGAAGGACTGGACCGAGGCCGCCCGGCGGCTGACCGCCGGGAAGGCGGTCGGCGAGGGCGCGTACGGCGGGCTCGCCGAGGCGCCGCCGGACGACACCGGCGAGGCGCTGGGCCTGAAGCCGTCCCGGCTGACGCTCACCATCGGCTTCGGCCCGTCGTTCTTCGAGAAGTTCGGGCTGGCTGACCGGCGGCCGCAGGCGCTGGTGGACCTGCCCCGCTTCCCCGGCGACAACCTCGACGCCTCCCGGACCGGCGGCGACCTGTGCATCCAGGCTTGCGCGGACGACCCGCAGGTCGCCGTGCACGCGATCCGCAACCTGGCCCGCATCGGCTTCGGCAAGGTCGCCATCCGCTGGTCCCAGCTCGGCTTCGGCAAGACCTCCTCGACGACCCCCGACGCCCAGACCCCGCGCAACCTCATGGGGTTCAAGGACGGCACCCGCAACATCGCGGGGACGGAGACGGACCGGCTGAAGAAGTTCGTGTGGGTCGACGACGGCGACGCGGCCTGGATGGCCGGGGGTTCGTACCTGGTGGCCCGGCGCATCCGCATGAACATCGAGACCTGGGACCGGACCTCGCTCCAGGAGCAGGAGGACGTCTTCGGCCGCGACAAGGGCGAGGGCGCTGCGGTCGGCAAGGCGAAGGAGCACGACCCGCCGTTCCTGAAGGCGATGAAGCCCGACGCGCACGTCCGCCTCGCCCACCCCGACTCCAACGACGGGGTCACCATCCTGCGCCGGGGCTACTCCTTCACCGACGGCACGGACGGCCTCGGCCGCCTCGACGCGGGCCTGTTCTTCCTGGCCTACCAGCGTGACGTGCGCAAGGGGTTCATCCCGCTCCAGCGCCGCCTGTCGGGCTCCGACGCGCTCAACGAGTACATCCAGCACGTGGGTTCGGCGCTCTTCGCCGTCCCGCCCGGCGTCCGCGACACGGACGACTGGTGGGGCCGCACGCTGTTCTCCGAGGAGGCGTAGCCCGTGTTCTCCAACTACCTGATCGGACTGCGCGAGGGCCTGGAGGCCTCTCTCGTCGTCTGCATCCTGATCGCCTACCTGGTCAAGACCGGCCGCCGGGACGCCCTGAAGCCGATCTGGATCGGCATCGCCGTCGCCGTCCTCATCGCCATGGGCTTCGGCTGCGCCCTCGAATTCGGTTCCCAGGAGCTGACGTTCGAGGCGCAGGAGGCGCTCGGCGGGTCGCTGTCGATCCTCGCGGTAGCCCTGGTGACCTGGATGGTCTTCTGGATGCGGCGCACCGCCCGCCACCTGCGGTCCGAGCTGCACGGCAAGCTGGACGCGGCCCTGGCGATGGGCACGGGCGCGCTGGTCGCCACCGCGTTCCTCGCCGTCGGCCGCGAGGGCCTGGAGACCGCCCTGTTCGTGTGGGCCTCGGTCCACGCGGCCAGCGACGGCACCCCGCGCCCGCTGGTCGGGGTCGCACTCGGCCTGGCCACGGCCGTCCTCCTCGGCTGGCTGTTCTACCGCGGGGCCCTGAAGATCAACCTCGCCAAGTTCTTCACCTGGACCGGCGGCATGCTCGTCGTGGTCGCGGCGGGCGTACTGGCCTACGGCGTGCACGACCTCCAGGAGGCCGACTGGCTGCCCGGGATCAGGAACCTGGCCTTCGACATCAGCGACACCATCGACCCGAGCAGCTGGTACGGCACCCTCCTCAAGGGCGTCCTCAACTTCCAGCCCGACCCGACCGTGTTCCAGGTCACGGTGTGGCTGCTGTACCTGGTCCCGACGCTCACGCTGTTCCTCGCCCCGGTAGGGTTCGCCTCCGGGAAGGGGAAGGTGACAGCACCTGATGAGCAGGGTTCGCGGCCCTCGAAGGCCGAGCAGGCTTGAGCGGAGCGCGCTGGTCGCGGCCTCGGCGACCGCGCTGTCGCTGACGGCGAGCGGATGCGTGGTGGTGCACGGTGAGCGCGAGATACTCCCCGCCACCACGCCCGCCGAGGCCGCCAAGGCGCTCCAGCAGTTCACGGCCGCGTACAACAAGGCCGACAAGGCGTACGACAGTTCCCTGGACGCGGACTACGTCACCGGCGCCCTCGGTGACATCGACGCGGCGCGGCTGAAGGCCGGCCACGCCAACAGTCCGGCGGGCAACTCCGCGCACACCCCGCTGACGTTCACGGACGTGCGGTACACCATCCCCAAGAAGGCGGGCTGGCCGCGCTGGTTCGTCGCCGACGCCAAGGCCGACAAGGGCGGCACGGCACGCTGGATGCTGGTGTTCCTGCGCGACGGCCTGTCCGAGCCGTGGCAGGTGTCGTATCTGACGCTGGTGGCGCCGGGCGCCGTACCGCAGTTCAAGAAGGACAAGGACGGCTGGGCCGAGGCCGTGCCCGTGGACTCGGCCGAACTGGCCGTCTCCCCGGCGGACTTGAGCCAGGGCTACGCGACCTATCTCAAGGACGGCGGGACGGCCTTCGCGGACGGCACCTACACCAGCGCCCTGCGCGCGAACCGGGCGAAGGGCGCCAGCAAGCCGGGACTGGCCACGCAGTACATCGACGAGCCGCTGACCCGGGACGACTACGCCCCGCTGGCGTTGCGCACCGCGGACGGCGGGGCACTGGTGTTCTTCACCACGCACCACTACATGAAGCAGACGGCCGCGGCCGGCGCGTCCGTCCCCACGCCCAACAAGAGCGTGCAGGCGCTGACCAAGGGCGAGATCAAGCAGTCCCTGACGATGGAGTTCGTCTCCAACGAGGTGGTCCTGGACCCGAAGCGGGGCTCGGGGGCCGGGCCGGTGTCGATGGTCGGCAAGGTCCAGGGGCTGACGGCGGCGCAGGGCGAGTAGCGCCGGTGCGTCCGAGCGGCGCCGGGCGTCCGTGTCAGTGGCGCAGGGGCCAGGCCGAGGCCACGTCGTGCTGGGGCTCCGCGCCGACATGGCGGGCGCAGGCGTCGGTGAGGGACTCCAGCAGGGTCAGCGGGTCCGGCAGCGGGTGCTCCGGGCCGCGCAGCCAGCGCACCTGCTGTCCGTCGTCACCGGGCAGCCGGGCCGGCGGTACGAGGACGTAGGAGCCCCGGCAGTGCCAGCGCATGCCCGGGTGCTCGTCGGCCGTCTCGGGGTGGCAGTCCAGCTCGCACGGCCACCACTCGTCCTCGTCCTCGGGGGTGCCGCGGGTGAGCGTGAAGAACAGCATGCGGCCGTCGTCGCTCCGGGCGACCGGCCCGACCTCGACGCCGGCCGCGAGCAGGTTCTCCAGGGCCTCGGCGCCGGCCTCCACGGGCACGTCGAGGACGTCGTGCACCATGCCGGTCGCGGTGATGAAGTTGGCCTGCGGCTGGTGCCGGGCCCAGCGCTCGATCTGGGCGCGGTCGGTCGTGGACTGGGTCTGCCACGCGAACGACACGGGGTGCCGGGCCGGCGTGGGACAGCCGACGCGGTCGCACGAGCACCGGTAGCCCGGCGCCGGGTGCGCGGCGGGCGCCAGAGGCAGCCCCGCTCCGGCGGCGGCGAGCAGCAGAGCCTCACGGCTGCCGGTGTCGGCGGCCTCCTTCGGGCGCCGACCACGCAGCCACCGGGAGAGTTTGCCCTGCGGGCCGTTGCGGCCACCGATCTCCGCGCTCATCTATCCCCTCGCCTCGCTGTTGTGCGCACAGCATGCCTCATGGTCCCACCATCCTGCGCATCGGGGGTCCTCAGCCACCGATCGGGGCAGGTGGGACAAGGGTCACGAGCAGCCACGAGAGGCACACCACACCCCTGATCGGGCTTGCCGCGCATTTCGGCACGCGGGAACGGCGGTCCCGGTCAGCGCGGGGAGAGGCCGTGCAGGGCGTAGTCGACGAGGGTGTCGGTGTACTCGTAGGAGATCGGGCCCGTGTACTGGAGCCAGCGCTGGGCGAGCGGCGAGATGAAGAACTCCAGGGCGATGCGCGGGTCGATCCCGGCGCGGACCTGGCCGGCCCGTTGTGCGGAGCGCAGCCGGTCGACGTACAGCTGCAGCGCCGGTTCCATGAGCTTGGCCGTGAACTCCCGGCCGACCTGTTCGTTGACCACGCCCTCGGCGGCCAGCGCCCGGGACGGCGCCTCGAACCTGGGGTCCCGCAACTGGTCGACGGTGGCCCGCAGCACCGCCTTGAGGTCGGCGGCGAGGTCGCCGGTGTCCGGGATGGTGTACGGCTGCGCGCCCGCGTCCCGCGCCGCCTGAGTGCTGAGGTCGAGGAACGCCTCCAGCAGGACGTCCGCCTTCGACGCCCACCACCGGTAGATGGTCTGCTTGCCGACGCCGGCCCGGGCGGCGATGCCCTCGACGGTGGTCTTCGGGTAGCCCACCTCGGCGACGAGGGCGAGGGCGGCGTCGTAGATCGCGCGCCGGGACTTCTCGCTGCGGCGGGTGGCGTCGGGGGGCGACTTCTGGACCATGGGGCGACGCTATCAAGGGGGTGAGACGGGGCGTCTCGTAGCGGGCCGGTCCGGGAGCCGGCCGGGCGGGCCGGTCCGGGAGCCGGCCGGGCGGTTCGGTCCTCGTGGGTGGGTCAGTCGGCCGGGTCGTACCGCGGCGGCCAGGCGTCGCCCCAGTCCGCGTCCCGGGCCGCCTTGTACAGGTCGCCGTGGCGCTTGGTGACCGTCGTGCGGCGCAACTGTTCGTCGGCCTCGCACAGGTCGAGCAGCACCTGGCCCTTGCGGATCTGCGGGCGCCGTACCACCCGGGAGGCGGCCGGAGTCGCCGGGAGGCGGGTGGCGGCGACATAGCTGAACTTCTCGTCCTCGTAGGCGAGGGAGCCGCCCTTGACCTGGCGGTGCAGCGAGGAACGGCTGACGCGGGCCGAGAAGTGGCACCAGTCCGTGCCGGGCACGATGGGGCAGGCGGCGCTGTGCGGGCAGGGCGCGGCGATGTGGAAGCCGGCGGCGACCAGCCGGTCGCGGGCCGTGAGGACTCGGGCGTAGCCGTCCGGGGTGCCGGGTTCGATGATCACGACGGCCTGGGCGGCGCCCGCGGCGGCGTCGACGACGTGGCTCCGGTCGGCCTCGGTGAGTTCGCCGAGCACGTACGACACCGTGACGAGATCAGTGCTCTCCACGGTGAGCGCCGCTCCGATGCGAGAGCGCTGCCAGCGGGTGTCCCGCAGCGCGGGGTTGGCGGCGGCGATCTCGCGGCCCAGGGCGAGCGCGGGCTCGGCCCAGTCCAGCACGGTCACCGGCCGGACCCCGTCCCAGGTCGCGCTGACGGCCCAGGTCGCCGCGCCGGTACCGCCGCCGATGTCGACATGGCTGCCGGGTGCCCATCCGGGGGCCGCGTCCGCGAACGCCTCCAGCGCCGCCCGCACCGCCTCGAAGGTCGCCGGCATCCGGTACGCGGCGTACGCGGCCACGTCCGCGCGGTCACGCAGGATCGGCGCATCGGTCGGGGTCGTCCCCCGGTAGTTGGCGATGAGCCGCTCCACGGCTCCCGCGGCCTGCCTGGCCGGGAGCCCGTCGAGGAGGCCGGCGAGGGCGCCACGGAGGGTCTCGGCCGGGTATACGGGGACGTTCACCCGGCGATTCTCTCAGGTCCCCGGACCCGCCCGGGGACCAGGAGCCGTACCCGCGGCCACCCCCGCGCACCGCCCGGGCCCAGGGACCAGGAGCCGTACCCGTAGCCACCCCCCGCGCACCGCCCGGGCCCAGGAGCCGTACCCGTAGCCACCCCCCGCGCACCGCCCGGGCCCAGGGACCAGGAGCCGTACCCGTAGCCACCCCCCGCGCACCGCCCGGTCCC
>NZ_JBHWCC010000078.1:0-32492 GCF_042735715.1 Streptomyces sp. NPDC059582 | reverse complement strand
GCCCGGGACCGGTCGGGTCCGGGCGGCGGGCCGTGCCGGGGGTCAACCGGTCAGGACCGGCTCTTCAGCGGGGCGAACCAGTCGTAGTACGGCGTGTCCGGGCCCCAAGTGCCGGGTCGGCCATGGGCGTCCTTCGTCACGAAGACGCTCGGCTCGGAGGCGGTGACCCCGCCACCGTCGGAGCGCGCCGTGACGAACCACGCGTGGGTGGACCCGGGCCTGAGGTTCCGCCACGTCACCGAGGCGACCTCGCCCGACTTCACCTTGGTACGCCCGATCACGCTGACCGGGTTGTACAGCGCCACCGAGTCGGTCGCGAAGGTGGTCTTGCGGGACTTGAGGTCGATCGGCAGCACCATGTTGTCCTCGGTGCCGTCGTACCGGTGGTTCGTGTCGTACTCGGTTGCACCGAACTCGTCGAGCAGCGGTGAGTACGTGTCGACGGTCAGCTCGGACCGGTCCACGTCGAACTGGAGCATCCGGAAGAAGCTCGCGCCGAACTGGAGCTGGTCGTCGGGCTGGTAGCCGCCGATCTCGGTGAGCCCGAGCCGGTCCGCGGACACCGTGTAGAACTGGTAGTCCGCGAGCAGTTCGACCACGTCGTGGCTGATCTCGCCGACCTTCGGCTTCACGTTGGTGCCCACGCCGTGCTCGTGGCCGGCGAGAATCAGGAACACGTTCGGGTTGTCCTGGACCACCGTCTTGTACAGCATCGAGCCGTCGGGCACGGAGAACGGGGCTCCGCGGCCGTCGGGGTTGCTGCTCGGCGCGAGGTAGTCGTGCGAGAGCAGGATGCCGTTGCGGTCGGGGTAGCGCTTGAAGACCGAGTCGGCCCATTCGGCCTCCTCGCGCGTCACACCGTAGGACAGGCCGACCACGACGAAGTCCTGGCCGCCCGCGGAGAACAGGTCGTAGTGGTTCTGGTTGTCGCCCGCGCGCCAGGGGCCGCCGTAACTCGCGTGCTCCCAGCCCTGCGACAGCGCCTGGTAGCGGTCGGGACCGTAGTACTGGTTGTAGATGGCGTCCGGGCCGTTCTCGGTGCCCGACTGGTTGTCGTGGTTGCCCGCGATCACACCGTTCGGGATGCCCGCGTCGTCCAGGATCTTCTGCTGCCTGGAGGACACCTCCAGCTCGCCGACGACCTCCTTCTGGGTGGCCTCGTCGGCGGGCTTGCGGATGTTGTTCTCGATGAGGTCGCCGGTGTGGGCGACGTAGGCGATCTTCCGCTTGTCCTTGTTGGCCGCGATCCAGCGGGAGACGTCCCCGTACGCCTTCTCCCAGACCGCGCGCTCCTCGGCCGTCTCTTGCTCGACCGCGCCCTCGGAGAGGTACTGCGTGTCGGTGTAGTGGACGATCGAGAAGTCGTACGAGTCCGGGTCGGCGAAGGAGTTCGCGTCACCGGCGTCGATGTCGTCGGCGAAGGGGTCCTCACCGGTGACCATGACGTGGACCTGCCGGTGGTCGACGTAGGGGCCGTCCAGTACGGAGGTCAGCACCGTGTTGCCCTCGGCGGCGCCGCGGGCGCTGTTGACGACGTCCCACTGCTCGGTGTCGTTGTTCCACACCCGCAGCGCGGCGAGGCGCTCGGGGTCGATGACGCCCTCCCAGCGCAGCACCGGCTGGTCGACGTGGCCCGTCACCTGGACGTCGAACCGCTGGAAGGTGACGTCGGCGGAGGAGGGCGCGGCGAGCGTGCGGCCGTCGGCGGGCGCGAGTCCCGCGGCCTTGATCTTCTTCTCGCCCTTGACCTTCAGCGTGGTCGGGACGGCGGTGGCCGTGCCCTGGTACACCTGGTTCGGGCTGAGGATCTCGGCCTCGGAGAACGTGGCGGTCACCTTGCCGCCGTCGGGTTCGGCCACCTTGGCGGACAGCGGCACGTTCCGGTCGGCGTCGGTGGTGCCGGACGCGGGGGTCAGCTGTGCGGGGGTGTCCGGAATGCCGGCGGAGGTGAACCTCACCTCGCGGGTGCCGGTGTTGCCCAAGGCGTCGGTGGCGGTCACGGAGAGCGTGTGCGCACCGGCGGACAGGCCGGGGCCGACCTCGGTACCGGCCTCGACCGCCTTGCCGTCGAGCTTGATGTCCGGGCCGCTCACCACACCGGAGAGGTCGGTCACCCGCACGCCGAGCACGACCGACGCGGTGATCCGCTGACCGGCCTTGGGAGTGCTGCTCGCTACCTGGGGCGCCGAGTTGTCGGTGGCCAGTACGCGGGTGGCGGTCATGCCCGTCTTCGAGGTGGCTGCCAGCGTGTGCTGACCGTCCCGGAGATCGGCGGTGTCGAGATCGGCGCGGACGCCCTTGGCCGGGCCGTCCACGAAGAACTCCAGGTCGACCTCGGTCAGCGGGTTGACGTTGTCACCGCAGTTGCCGTCGCCGAAGCTGTAGGAGCCCTTGACCATCCGGCCCTCGGCGGTGCCGGCGGCCGGCGTCAGCGTGATCCCGGAGAGCGCGAAGTCGTCCCGGTTGGCACCGCACGAGGTGGCGTAGGTGCCGGTGACGACGTCGACGGTGTTCCAGCCGGGCACCAGCCACTCGTTGGGGATCGTCAGGTCGACGTGCCGGCTGACGTAGTCGGCGTCCAGCACGGTCTTCTGGCCGTTGACCAGGACGTAGTTCTGGTAGCGGGCCTCGATCGAGTTGGTGCCGACGGTGAAGCCGAGGGTGGCGGTGCCGGAGCCCAGCGTGTCGGTGACCGCGACGGCCGGGGCGTCGATCGTGTAGTGCAGCTCGGCCTCGGCCAGCCGGTCCGTGGCGGTGCCACAGCTGCCGTCGCCCATCGCGTAGGAGGCCGCGATGTCCTTGCCGGTGACGGTGGCGCCGTCCAGCGCGAGGCCGAGGTTCGCCAGGTCGAAGTCGTCGCGGTTGTTGCCGCAGGTCTCCTTGTACGGGCCGGCGACGACCTTGACGGTGTTGTCACCGGGGACCAGGTACCGCGCGGGTATCGCGATCTCCACCCGCTGGCTGACCCAGGTGCCGCCCAGGTCGATCCGCTTGCCGTTGACCAGCAGGTGGTTGTCGTACTTGTCGTCGAGCGAGTTGGCGCCGACGTCGAAGGAGAACGTGGCCGCTCCGTTGCCCAGCTGCGGCGCGGAGACGGGCTTGCCGCCGTCCACGGTCAGCGAGGCCACCTCGCCCTCGGTGCCCGCCGGGAAGTCGGCGAACACCGACTGTCCGCCCTTCACCAGCGTGCCGTCCTTGGGCAGCAGCCGGGGAGCGCCCGCCGGGGCGTTGTTGACGGTCACCTTGTTGGTGACCGTCTTGCGCGAGGTGGTGGTCGCGGTGATGGTGTGCTTGCCGTTGGAGAGCTTGGTGGTGTCCAGGTCGCTCTTCAGGCCGGTGGTGCCCTGCGGGTCGCCGAGGACGAAGAAGCTCAGCGACGCCTCCCTCAGCAGCGTGTCGTTGGAGCCGCAGTTGCCGTCACCGAAGGAGTACGTGTACTCGTTCTCCTCGCCGTCCGCGACCTCGCCGAGCAGGGTCAGCTCGATGTCGGACAGCACGAAGTCGTCGTAGTTGGTTCCGCAGGAGCTGTCGACGGTTCCCGCGAAGAACTTGATCGTGTTCTCGCCCTTGACGAGGTGCTCGTTCGGGATCTCGATGGTGCCCCGCTCGTTGACGAGGTCACCGATGTCCGCCCGGTACTCGCCGTTGACCAGCACATGGTTCTGGTAGCGGGCCTCGGTCGAGTTCGAGCCGACGTCGAAGCTCAGCCGGGACACCCCGACCGTCTTCGCCGCGTCGATCGGCCGCCCGTCGACCGAGACCTTGGTGACGGAGTCACCGGCCAGTGTCGGTGTGGCCGCGACCTTCTGCGTGCCCTCGAGGTACGTGCCGTCGGCGGGGGTGAGGGTGGGCAGTGTCGTCGCGGCCTGTGCGGACGGGTGCGAGCTGTCCGTGGCGCGCTGGTCCGTGCCGGGGTCGGCGTACGCCACCGTGGCGTTGCCGCACACCAGGACGAGTACGGTCAGGACGGCACCCGCGAGCCTCCGGCCTCCGGATCCACCAATCTGCTGTCTTCGCCGCTGTGTTGACCGCATCAGCAGCCGTCCTTCCTGATCGCTCGAGAATGGAGGCACACCGCGCACTATGGCGGGCATGCACATGATGAATCCTCGGCAACGCAGATGAACGTCAATGAGTCAGCTGTGAACGGCCAGTGGAATGATCTTGCGGTAGGGGTCCGCCGAATGGGGGGAACACGGCGATACCGGGCGGCGTTGGGGAGCGGCTATGCGCCGAACCAGTCCCTGGTGGGTTCCGTGGTCGACAGGAACGCCAGCAGTGCGCCCACGGCGACTCCGGCACCACCCCACATCCCCTGCCCGGCCAGCGCGGCGACCGCGCCTCCGACGAGGATCACCCAGCCGACGACCACCGTGCCGACGCGGACCGTGTTGCTGCCGGCGGCGAACTTCCCCGCGAGGACGAACGAGACGGCGGCCAGGGCCGCGCAGATCGTCGCCGCGACGGCCATCATGCCGAGGATCAGTTCACCCAGGGCACCGGTCCTGAGCGTCACGGCCGCCACGATCAGCCATGACAGGGCGACCACGCCGGCCATGCCCACGACGACGAGCAGGGCACGGGCACATCTGGCCGTGCCGGGCAGTTGGGGCATGCACGTTCCTTTGATCGAAGGCGGTAGGGCTCCGCAATTATCGGGGGCTCCCCGAGGCCGCAGACAGCCCCCGCAGCCGAATTGATATGAGTCACGGGCCGACGGCCGGGCCGCGGCACAGGGGAGTCACCGTGCTGGACCTACGGCGGCCGCGGCCCGCGTCAGCGGTACATCGGTTCGACCACCCGGCGTCATTGCCCCCGAGGCACCGCCGATTTCAGGCCACCGAGACCTAGCGTTGCAGCCGAGGGACCAGCGAGGTCCGCCGGCGCGAGGCGAGGGAGTGGCGATGATCGAGGCACGACAGCTGACGAAGCGGTACGGGGAGAAGACGGCGGTCGACCACCTGGACTTCGTCGTCAAACCGGGCACGGTCACCGGCTTCCTGGGCCCGAACGGCGCGGGCAAGTCAACCACCATGCGCATGATCGTCGGACTCGACGCGCCCACCGCCGGCCGGGTGACCGTCAACGGCAGGCACTACGCCGAGCACAGCGCGCCGTTGCAGGAGGTCGGCGCCCTGCTGGAGGCGAAGTCGGTCCATCCGGGCCGCTCCGCGTTCGACCACCTGATGGCGCAGGCCCACACGCACGGCATTCCGCGCCGCCGGGTGGAGGAGGTCGTGGAGCTGACCGGCCTTCAGTCCGTCGCCAGGAAGCGGGCCGGCGCCTTCTCCCTCGGCATGGGCCAGCGGCTGGGCATCGCCGCGGCACTGCTGGGCGACCCGGCCACCCTCATGCTGGACGAGCCCGTCAACGGGCTCGATCCCGAGGGCGTGCTGTGGATCCGCGGTCTGCTCACCCGACTCGCCTCCGAGGGCCGTACCGTCTTCGTCTCCTCGCACCTGATGAGCGAGATGGCGCTGGTCGCCGACCATCTGATCATCGTCGGACGTGGCCGCCTGCTGGCCGACACCACGGTGCGGGAGTTGGTCCGCCGGGGCGGCGGTGACACGGTGACGGTCGCCTCCGACCGGGCGGCCCGCCTGCGTGAGGTGCTGGCCGGTCCGGGCGTCGAGATCGCGGGAGCGGTCGGTACCGAGGAACTCCAGGTGACCGGGCTGTCGGCGCGGGCCATCGGCCTCAAGGCCGCCGAGCACGGCATCCCCCTGTTCGAACTCCGCTCCAGGACGGTCTCGCTGGAGCAGGCGTTCATGGACCTGACCAGTGACGCCGTCGAATACCGCGGCACCGCTGCCGCCGCCGTCGAGATCCCCCGGAGCGTGGCATGAGCGCGACGACCGTGACCGAGAGTTCCTCGACCGCACCGGTACCCGCCCGACCGGGACATCCGCGGTACGAGGTGACCGGACGCAGAGTGCTGCGCTCGGAGTGGGCCAAACTCTGGTCCCTGCGCTCCACCTGGATCACCCTGGGCCTCGGCCTGCTGTTCCTGGTCGGATTCGGCGTCATCGCCGCGGTGCACTACCACGCCGAGTACACCTCGGGCCGGCCCATGTACCGGGAGAGCGCCAATGCCACCGCCCTCAGCCTCTCGCTGTTCGGCACCAACTTCGCGCAGTTGGCCGTCGGCGTCCTGGGCGTGCTGGTCGCCGCCGGCGAGTACTCCACCGGCATGATCCGCTCCACACTCGCCGCGGTACCGCGGCGCCTGCCGGTCCTGTGGTCGAAGGCGGCCGTGTCCGGCCTGGTCACCCTGGCCGTCGCCACCGTAGGCATCGTCATTGCGTTCCTCATCGCCGGCGGCATGCTCTCCGGTACCCCCGCGGCCCTGTCGCTGTCGCACGCGGGCGTCGCACGCAGCCTTCTGGCCGCCGCCGTCTACCTCGGCCTGGTCGCCGTGATCGGCGTCGCCCTCGGCGCGCTGCTGCGCTCCGTCGCCGGTGGCATCGCCGTCCTGGTCGCCTCCCTGATGCTGGTGCCCGGCCTGGTCTCGCTGTTGCCCACGTCGTGGCAGGACGGCATCAGCAAGTACCTGCCCAGCAACGCCGGTGCGTCGATGTACGCGCTGACCCACGACACGACGAGCCTGTCACCCGCCGCCGGGCTCCTGGTGTTCCTCGGCTGGACCGTACTCGCGCTGGCGGGCGCCGGGTACCGACTGATGCGCACGGACGCCTGACCCGGTGCGCGTCCGCGCGGTCGGTGCGCGCTCGGCAGTCGGTCCGGTGGGCGCTCGGCCGTCGGTCCGGTGCGCGCCGCCTGGGCGCGGTGCCCATGGCCCGCTACGGTGCGTATCGCCTTGCTAGAGCCTGCACGGGTTCGGCCCCGCGGTGCGCATCGCCTCGGTAGGGCGTGCACCGGCCAGGCCCCGCGTCCGGCCGCGCGCCGCAGTCGCCGGACCCATCGCCCACCACAGCCGGGCCGGGTGAACTGAGCTCTCGGCCACAGTTCTTACGAGAGGCTGACGCGAGCCTTGAACCTCTCCTGCCACACCCGACTCGTGGGCAACTCTGTCTCTGCCCGCCACCGGTCCGAGGGGGCGGCGAAGGCCGAGGAGCTGCGCATGAGCATGCACAACAGGCGCAGGTCGTCGTTTGAGGTCCGGCTGACCATCGGCGGAGCCGCGGTCCTCGCCGCCACGGGGGCCGTCGCGGACGGTCACCACCTGCAAGGTACGCGGCGACGGCACCCTCACTGTCGTCCAGCAGCCCCTGCCGAACGGTCAGAAGACCTTGTGCCGGCTGGAACGCGCAGGTGATTTCTTCTACGGCGGCAACACCGGTAACTCGTGACGAAGGACGCGAAGTTCCTCTACGTACAGAACGCGACCTCGGGCACCGTCGACGGATTCCGTGTCGGCACCGACGGTGCGCTCACCAAGGTCACCACCATCACAGGGCTCCCCTCCTTCGCCGCGTTCGGCATGGAGGGCATCGCCGCGGTGTAAAGAAGCGGCCACCGCGGCGATGGGCGTCCCGGAATCTCCATCTCCGGGACGCCGTACCGTTCCCCCGCGGCGACCGGTCAAAGTGCGGTCCGCAGACAGATGTTGTCGAGGGTGGCGACGGGGCGGCGGCCGCGGAGGCCTTGCACGACGCGCAGGTCGACAGCATTCGGTGCGGTGCTCTCACGCGTTCGGGACAGACGCAGGCGACGGTGGAGGTGCCATCGCCCACCGGATCGCCGAGGTCACGGCGGAGCCGAGCGGCCGTACGCACACGTCCTCGACCAGTGGCAGTCGGGGCAGCCGGAGCTCCCGGGCGGCCCAGACGGGCAGCAAGGAAACGGCGTTCGCGGCGAGGACACCGTAGGGGAGACGGGCGACGAACGGCAGCGGCGGGTTGAGCAGGAGGAAGCGTGCGGCACCACGTGCTTGCCGCCCGGCCCGCAGTTCCGGACGGTATGCGCTCAGCAGTTCAGCGAGTTCCGCCCGGCTCCGTGGTGGATCGGGAACGCCCAACGCGCCGGCGACGCGTGCCATGTCCTCGACATACCCGTCGCATTCCTGCGCCGTCAGCCGGTGGCGCCCGTAGCGTTGGTGGGCTCGCAGGAAGCTGTCGACTTCGGCGGCATGGACCCAGCCCAGCAGATGCGGGTCTCCCGCCTGGTAGGCCGCACCCTCCGGGGTCACGCCGTACACCCGCTCGTGCACCGCCCGCACCCGCTCGCAGGCCTGTCGGGCGCTGTCGGCCGTGCCGTACGTCGTCGTCGCCAGGAACGTACTGGTGCGCTGCAACCTGCCCCACGGGTCGCCCCGGAATCCCGAGTGGGCGGCCACCGCGGCCATGGCGAGCGGATGAAGTGACTGGAGCAGCAGCGCCGACAGGCCGCCGATGAACATCGACGCGTCCCCGTGGACCCTGCGGATGGGGCGCTCCGGTCCGAACCAGCGCGGTCCCGGCGTGCCGTGGATGCGGGCGCGGTTGCGGGGGCCGTCGGGTCCCGCCACGCGGGCGAAGAGCCCGCTGCCGAGGCGGTCCCGCAGTCCGTCGACGCGGGCTCCGGTCTGTCTCATCGGTGCGGTGCCTCCCTGCCGTACGAATGCTGCCCACCCTGGATTCGGGTCCGCGGTGGATCTCGGACGCAGCAGGTCCGCGTGTATTTTATTGTCACACAGAGAAGGGTGGCCCCACAGCCCGTTGCGCAGCCGAATTCGATGCGCCGGACGGCTTTTGCGTGTATGCGGACCGACGGTGATAATTCAATGGCGATTTCGATGTCTGCTGAATTTCTGCTGAAACGGCTCAATGAGTGGCTTTTCCCAGGCCGGACCGGCGTGCTGCAGCGATGATCAAAACCAGCCCTATCCCCTGGACGTCACGAGAGGTGACGGAAGGCTGGAGATGACGTTCGGGCGACGGGAATTCCTCATGGCCGGTGCCGCGGAGAGGGTACAGCCATGGTTCCACAGGGCGTTCCGGAAGAGCGGGCGTACGCGTCGCCGGCGCACGGGTCGGATCCTGATGACACCTCGGTGCCGCACACCCCTGCGCTGAAGAAGTTCGTCGACCCGCTGCCCGTGCCGATGACGGCCATCCCGGACTCTTCCGTCTATCCGGGCGCCGACTACTACGAGATCACCATGCGGCGGGGCTCTTGGCGCTTCCACCGGGATCTCGGGCCGGTGACCGTGTGGGGTTACCGGGCCACGAACCCGCACTCGCACCACAAGGCGATCGGTATGGGGTATCCAGGGCCCACCATCAACGTGAACCAGGATCACCCGACGGTCGTCAAGTACCGCAACGAACTGCCGACCACCCACCTGTTCCCGTTCGTGATCGACGGAATTCGCAGCGGGGACCCCCAG
Organism: Streptomyces sp. NPDC059582; assembly: GCF_042735715.1. Lineage (NCBI taxonomy): Bacteria > Bacillati > Actinomycetota > Actinomycetes > Kitasatosporales > Streptomycetaceae > Streptomyces > Streptomyces sp. NPDC059582. The sequence goes on along the minus strand of NZ_JBHWCC010000078.1, from coordinate 23,164 downwards.
CTCACCCCGATCGCACCGCCTCCCTACAAGAGCCGGCCGCCATTTCCCTGGTCCAGCTCCAGTTCCCGCTTGAGGTTACGCAGCGTCTTTTCGATGTTGCGGGTCTGGAAGGCGGCGAAGGTGCTGCCCGCGGTGGCGATCCGGTCGAAGGTGTTGGCCACGATTGTCGGCCATGAACGTCGGTCGTCGGTCCAGGTCTCTGTCACCTTCGTGCCCCCGTCACCCGGCTCGAAGCGGTACTCCCAGGTGGCGATCGGGCCGCGCAGGCGTGGCCGGTCGAATCCGATCGCGTGGACGCGGAAGGCGAAGCGACGGCCCGGGTCGGCTGCCGTGACCGTGCAGCGCGTCACTCACCGGAACCTTCCGCGCTTGTTGCGCCCGACGAACGTCGTGCCCAACTCGGCCGGTCCGTCGGCCGACTTGGCTGCGGTCCCCAGGTTCTCCGGACTCCAACGGCCCATGTCGCCCGGGCAGCTCACGGCTCGATAGGCGACTTCGGGCGGGACGGCGATGACGATGCTGCCGTGCACCGTGAACACGCGGGCCAAGACACTGCCTCCCACCGGGACGCCTGCTACTGACAAGTAGGAATCATGGCACGCGAGTACCGGCACCGTCACCGCCGCCTGCCTCGGCCGTCGGCCCGGTGGTCGTGTTCGGCAAGCCGGTCAGCGTGCCGCGCATCCATCGCGGCGCTACGGCGGGAAGATCGTCGTGGAGACCGCGTACGGGCGTGCGCGGCGGTCGCCGCGGCCGGAGACGGCCCCGGTGGCGGATGCGATGGAGCCGTCGGACGAGGAGAGTGCATGCCTGTGGCCACCCCCAGCGGAGTACCGGATGTCCTCGTGGTCGGCGCCGGCCTCGCCGGTCTGGCCTGCGCCGCGGACCTCCTGAGCGGCGGACTCGACGTCAAAGTCCTGGAGGCGTCCGACGAGGTCGGCGGGCGCATGCGTACCGACCACCACGAGGGCTTCGTCGTCGATCGCGGCTTCCAGGTCTTCAACACCTCCTACCCTCAGGTGCGCCGCAGGCTTCCGTTGCCGGAGTTGTGGCTGAGGCCCTTCACACCGGGAGTCCTCGTGCACACGGAGGACGGCCGGCTGCGGTTCAGCGACCCGACCCGCAGCCCGACCGGCACGCCGCGCGGCCTGCACGACCTGCTTCCCGGACGGCTCGCGGGTACCCGCGACCTCATCGCGCTGGGCGCTCTGTCGGCCCGGGACATGCTCGCCCCCGTACGCCTGTTGAAGCACGGCGAGGACCGCACCACCCGGACCGCGCTGGCGGCGGCGGGATTCTCCGAGGAGTTCGTCGAACGCTTCTTCCGCCCCTTCCTTTCGGGCGTGTTCCTGGAGGACGAGCTGGAGACCTCGGGACGCTTCTTCCACCTCGTCTGGCGCAGCATGCTGCGCGGCACGCTCTGCCTGCCGGGGGCGGGGATCGGAGCGGTGCCGCGTCTGCTCGCCGACGCGCTTCCGGCGGCGAGCGTACGTCTCGGCACCGAGGTGGCCCGCCTGACGGACGACGGCGTCGAACTGGCCACGGGTGCCGAACTCCCGGCCCGCGCCGTGGTGGTGGCGACCGGTCCAGGGCCGGTCGCCCGCCTGTTGCCGGAGCTTGACGTGCCGGCGTACCGGGTGGTGACGACCTATTACCACGCCAGTACACGCACCCCGCTCGCCGAGCCCACCCTGGTCACCGACACACGCAGGCGATTCCTGAACACCTGCGTCCTCAGCGAGGTGGTACCCGGGTACGCGCCCACGGGGATGTCCCTGATCGCGACCTCGGTGCTCGGCGAGGACGGCGCGGGCCGCGAACGCGAGGTCCGTACCGCGCTCGCGGAGGTGTACGACGCCGACACCGACGGCTGGGACCTGCTGACCGTGCGCACCGTGCCCGACGCGCTGCCGGTCATGTCGCCCCCGCAACCTCTCAGCCGTACCGCCCGGGTCGCTCCCGGCCGGTATGTGTGCGGAGACCACCGGGCCACCGGGTCGGTCCAGGGAGCCCTGGCCTCGGGCGCACGCGCGGCCCGCGAGGTGGCCCGGGACCTCGGCCGTTAGGCTCCCGCCGTGACGTCGGCGGTTAGGCGTCGGCCGTTGCGTCGGCCGTGGTGCACAAGACGGGGACGCCGCCGGGTGAGCGTCACAAGGCCAGCAGAGCCTGCTCCACCACTTCGGTCAGGGCGGGGTGGATGTACAGCACGTCCCGGGCGACCTGGTCCACCGTCAGCCCCAAGGACATGGCCTGGATCAGTGGTTGGATGAGCGTCGCGGCCTGGGGACCGATGATGTGCGCGCCGAGGATCGTGCGATCGGCCGGGTCCGCCAGGACCTTGGCGAAGCTGGTGGTGTCCTCCAGGGCCCAACCGTATGCCGTGTCGCTGTAGTCACGGACGCTCACCAGGAAGTCCGTCCCGCGGCGCCGCGCGGCTTGTTCGGTCAGGCCGACACTCGCGATCTGCGGGCTGGTGAACACCGCGTGCGGAGCGACCGTGTTGGTGAGCGTGCGCACGTCCTCCGGATGCAGCACGTTGTGCTGCACGACCCGCGACTCGGCGTTCGCCATGTGCTTGAGCTGGAAGTGGTTCACCACGTCGCCGAGTGCCCAGACTCCCGGTACGGACGTCCGGTAGGCGCTGTCGGCCAAGATGTGGCCGTGCTCGTCGAGCTCGAGTCCGCCGGCGGTGGCGTCCAGGCGGTCGGTGTTGGGCCGGCGGCCGACGCTCACCAACAGCATGGCGGCCTCGATGACCTGCTCGCCGCCGTCCGGGAGTTCCACGGTCACCGCCACGCCGTCGCCGTGCCGCGCGACGGAGGTGGTGGTGGCGTCGAGCAGCACACGATGGCGCAGTGCGGCGAGTTCGGTGAAGCGCGCCGACACCTGCTCGTCCTCCGCCATCAGCAGGCGCGGCCCGCGCTGCACGATCGTGACGTCCGCGCCGAAGGCGCTGAACACGTGACTGAACTCGGCCGCGATGAAGCCGCCGCCCAGCACGACCAGAGAGGGCGGCACCTCGTCGATCCGCATGATGGTGTCCGAGGTGTGATACGGCACGGTGTCCAGTCCGGGGATGTCCGGAACCACGGGCCGTGAGCCGATCGCGACGACGAACGTGTCGGCCGTGATCCGCTCGGCGCCGACCTGCAACACCTTCGGAGCGACGAATCGCCCCTCCTCGGTGTACACGTCGACGCCGCTCCTCCTGCGGTACTCGAGCCCGCTCTCGTGAATCGGGTCGATACGGTTGAACACCCGGTCGCGGACGGCCTTCCAGTCGACGGTGTCCACGCCCGCGTGCACACCGAGACGCTTCGCCGCGCGCGCGTCCTCGACCGCGTCAGCGGTGAGGACGAACATCTTGCTCGGGATGCATCCCCGGTTGAGGCAGGTGCCGCCGAATCGGCCCGGTTCCACGATGGCGGTGCGGAGATCAGCGAATTCCTCGCTGAGCAGCATGTTGCCGCTGCCCGTCCCCAGGACGACGAGATCGTAGTGCCGCATGCCCGTCCACCTTCCGTCGACGAGATACCGATCCTGCGGCGCGTGAGGGCGCCGGTTCAGGAACCCGCGCGCTTGGGCAGTTGCCAGTTCGGCCGCGGGAAGTGGCAGGTGTAACCCTCCGGGTAGCGCTGAAGATAGTCCTGGTGTTCCGGCTCGGCCTCCCAGAACGGGCCGGCCGGAACGACCTCGGTCACCACGGCACCGGGCCACAGTCCTGACGCCTCGACGTCGGCGATGGTGTCTTCGGCGACACGCTTCTGAGCGTCGTCGAGATAGAAGATCGCGGAACGGTAGTCGAGGCCGATGTCGTTGCCCTGCCGGTTCTTCGTCGTCGGATCATGGATCTGGAAGAAGAATTCCAGGATCGCGCGGTAGCTGGTCACGTCCGGATCGAAAACGATCTCGATCGACTCGGCGTGCGTCCCGTGGTTTCGATAAGTGGGGTTTTCCGTGGCGCCGCCGCTGTATCCCACCCGGGTGTCCAATACGCCCGGGAGCGTCCGGACCAGCTCCTGCATTCCCCAGAAACAGCCGCCCGCGAGAAGCGCCTTTTCCTCATGAGTACTCAATTGGTCCCACTCCTTCGAGGTAATGAATAATTCGAGGTATTGAATAACCCGCACCGGCCCGACTATCCGGCATCACATTCTACTGCTGTTCCGTGAACGGCTGCCGGGTGGTACCGGTGGGGGAGAGGCGCACCTCGATGAGCGGGTGGTCGGCGGCTGCTTCCGACAGCTGTGGGTCAGCCCGTGATGGAGTCCAGTTGCTCCGCCGCGGGGCGCAGGGTCCACAGGTCGCCGCCCGGCGGCTCCTCCAGGAGCGGGACGGCCTGCTGGGCCCTGGTGTCTCCGGCGTCGGCGGCCGCGTGTACGACGTCGCCGGCCGCGTACCGGTAGAACTCGAGCTCCGGGTGCGGCCACGGGGACGACGCGGTGGCGGCGGGCAGGAGGTAGTCCACCGCCTTGAACAGGCTCTGTCCGTCCGGGCCCCGGTACTGCCACAGGTTCACGCCGACGTGCCGGCCGATGGCGGCGAGCCGTGTGTAGGCGACCAGGTCGAAGGTCGAGTAGTGCCAGCTGCGCGTGCGGGCCAGCTCCTGGGGCTGGCTGCCGTCGCCGGCGATCTGCGGCGCGATGCGCCTGTTCCGCGAGTCCAGCACGGTCTGCCGGGCCAGCGCCTTGTCGCCGGTCGCGTAGGCGAGGGCCGCGAGCTGCATGTCGTGGAAGGTGCCGTGGTTGTTGGCGGCGGCGCCTTCCTCCTTGCCGAAGTCGCTGTTCTTGAGCCAGCCGAGGAAGTCGGTGTTCCACTTGGTCATACCGGTGCTGTCGGTCCTGCTCCAGCCCGGAGCGCCGGTGTCCAGGATGGCGAGGGAGTCGAGGACGCTGGTGAACGACTGCGAGAAGTCGATGATGCCGATGGCCCGGCCGTCGTACTTGCAGGGGATGAACTGCGCGTGGTCGAGGTTCGGGTTCATCCTCGTGGCAGGGGCGAGGAACCAGGTGCGCAGGATCTGCCCGGCCTTCTCGGCGTAGCGCTTCTCGCCGGTGTAGTACCAGGCGAGGGAAAGGTCGTAGGTGGCGTCGAACACCTTCTCGACGTCCTGGCGGTCGGTGCCGGTGTCGACCTCGGGATTGCGCTGGCCGTCGCGCTGCACGTACGGGCAGCCCCACGGGTTGTCGGCGGTCGGCGGCTGGGAGGGCCACCAGTACGGGGCCTGACTGAGATAGTCGTGTACGTCGCCGCCCGGTGCGGGCCTGGGCTTGTCGACGACGGTCCAGGGGCCCTGGCCGAGCCACTGGTCGGCGCGGTCCGTCAGAGCCTCGGCGGCTCGCCGCAGCCGCGGGTCGCCGTGATCCAGCCGGATCTTCGCCTGTTGCAGTCGGGTGCCGTCGAGGACGGCGGTGTGCGGGACCCTGGGCACCGGGTGCGCCGGTCGCGCCGCAGCGACGGGTACGACACCTGCGGTGAGCGCGGCCAGGACCGTCACGAGGACACCCAGACGGGAACGCGTGGTCATCGATCAACTCCGATCATGTCTGTGAACGCGACGCGACGCAACGCAACGCACGCAAACTGTGGGTCCGTTGCGGAAGCTCAATGCCCGGTCGGCGGTCCCTGCCGGTGCCGCAGAACGCGCTGGGCCTCGTACAGGTTCTGCGGCCGTACAGCGTCCGGGGCGCCGTACAGTTCCAGACGCGTGTGCAGGTCGCCGGTGAAGTCGCTGACGTCGATCTGGTCGAACTCCCTGACCTCGTCGATCCCCACGGTGGCGGAGTACGGGGCCAGGGTGTCGATCTTCACCAGGCCCGCTCGGCCGTTGGTGACGCGGATGTTCCAGTGCGTGAAGCGGGCGCCGAACAGGGGGCCGGCACTCGCGTCACCACCGTGGCGGCCGTTGTTGTTCACCGTGATGTCGGTACGGACGTCGGCGAAGGGCAGACCGCGGTGACTGTCGAACGTGCCCATCCGCATGTCGCCCCGTGACCAGACGTTGTACGAGGACAGCCCCTCGACGTTGATGCCGTGCAGCTGGGTGTTCCCCGGCGCGGGAGTGGTGCGTTCCTCGATCGTGAAGTCCTCGACCAGATTGTCGTGCGAGCCCTCGCGGCAGAAGTAGGGATGGTGGCTGCCGCGGCCCGCGACCCGCGTCCGGCGCAGGGTGCAGGCGGACGCGGCGACCAGGCCGAACCCGTTGTCGACATGGCGGACCGTCACGTCGTCCACCCAGCAGTCGTACGCGCATTGCAGGACGACGCCGTTGTACCCCTTGTCGAGGAGGTGCGGCTGCTGCGGGGTCTCCACGGCCTCCAGGGTCAGGCCCTCGACGCCAGAGCCGGTCAGCTCCGTCACATGGGTGGTGAGCTGCGGATTCCACTCGGGGCGCGCGTCGAGCGGCAGGGGGCGCTCCAGAGTGACCTCCCGCCCGCGGACCCGGGTGATGCGCACCGGCCACTCGTAGGGGACGTACGAGGTCAGCTTCGTCTTGTCCTCCCAGAAGTACGCCTCGGGGCCCGGTCCGCCGCCCGACATGTGTTCCAGGAGCGTGTGAGCGGAGTCGTCGACGAGGCGCAGCAGGACGAGCGCTCCCGGGCGCAGTTCTGCGGGGTCGGTGACCGTCACGGTCCAGGCGCCCTGCCGGGCCGGGGCGATGCCGGTGAGCGGCCGCCACTCGTCACGCCGGTTACCGGTCCAGCCCTCGAACGGCCACGCCTTCGCCCGGATCGCGGCGACGAGCGAGTCCCAACGCGTCTCGGGTGCCAGCCAGATGAGGCCGCCCGCCCAGGACCAGGACGACTTGTCGCCGCCGTAGCGGGAGCCGTAGACGCCGATCAGCTCGGTCAGGTTCCGCGTCGCGAGGAGCGTCGTGCGGTCGCTGCCGGCGCCGCGCAGCACGACGTTCGAGTGACCGACGCGGATCACGTCGTCGATGCGGAACGTCCCGGGCGGAATGGAGACCGTGCCACCGCCGGCCCGTCCGGCAGCGGCGATGGCACGGTTGATCGCGGGGGCGGAGTCGGTGCTGCCGTCCGCTCTGGCCCCGAAAGTGCGTACGTCGTAGACGCGGGGGCGGCGGAGGAAACGAACCGCGCCGGCGCGGCAGCCCGCCCGCCCGACGTAGGGGATCTGTGGGTGTGTGTACGGGGTCTCCGTGAACTCCCGCCAGAGAACCGGGACTTCACCACGCGCCGTGGGGGCGGCGGCAGCCGTACCACCGCCGGCCGCGGTGCCCGCCGCCACGACAGCGGCAGTGCCGAGCAGGCCTCGTCTGGTGATCCCGGCGCGCCGGTCGTCACTCCCGGCGCCGTGTGTCTCGGTCATGCCCGTCCCTCCATGGAGATGAAGTCACGTACGTGAAGGCACCTGGAGAAGCTGGTGCAGGTCATGTACGTGAACGCCATTCATAACCGTGTCGGACGCGAGCATGACATGGCGGCCCCGGGCCGGGAAAGTGGCTTGCAGGGTCCAACTCACGGCCGGTGAGAGGTGAAACCGGGTCGACGGCGGTCGCCGGGGTAACCGATCATGCGTCCATGCCCCTGAGAGACACCCTTGCCCGAGTGGACACAGACCTGGCCGCCGGCCGGGTTCCCGTCGCGCGTCAGCGTCTGCGTGGGCTGGTGTCGTCCTTTCCCGACGACCTGACGCTTCGCCGCCGCCTGGCCGAGGTGTACCGCCTGTACGGAGAGCCCGCGGAGGCCGGCCGCTGGATGTACCTCGAACAGGACCGGGACGCGGCTGAGACGTCCGCCTTCGAGGCGAGGTATCCCACGGCTCCGCTGCGCATGCGGGCACTCGCCTGGAAGGGACCTGAGGAGCTTGCCCGATCGGCGTTTGCCAGGGAGCAGTTGGCGGCGGTACGAGCAGCCTGCTCCGAGGCCGTGGGGCGCCAAGTCGACTGGGACGGAAATCTCGTCGGTGGGCAGGAGGACATCGGGACAAGCACCTTTTCCGGATTCCTGGCGGGAGCCGGATGTCTGGTGGCCCTCCTTGCGTTCCTCGCGATCTGGGTGAACGGACTCCTTGCCTTCTTCGACTGAAACGAAGCGCCGCGATGCCCGTTCTTTGCTCCGGGCCGCCGTGGATGCCGCCCGAAATACGCGGACGCTGTTACCGTCGGACGAGAGATATCGGTACATCGGATTCACCGTCCGGCGGCACACGGTCGCGTGCACGGCCAGCAGTTATCGAGGTGTGGAACAGTGTCGAGCGAAGACTCAGCGGGCGAGACCGATGGCGCAACGCGCTCCGAGGTCTGGAAGACCGCGGTAAAGGTGCTCCAGGACGTCGAACCGCCCCACATTCCCGATGGCGCCTCGGGAATGACCATCCTGGTCGAGTGGCCGCCCGGAGACCCCGGCACCCCTCCGCACCGTCACTCGGGACCGGCATTTGGATACGTACTCGAAGGTGAGCTACGTTTCGAAGTCGAAGGAGAACCGGAACGCGTGGTCAAGGCCGGCGAAACCTTCTGGGAGCCCGGCGGTGACGTGATCCATTACCAGGACGGTAATGCCCGGACGGATACCCGGTGCCGATTCGTCGTGACCATGCTGTGCGAGCCGGGCAAGCCGATGCTCACGCTCGTCGACGAGGCGGAGCTGGCGCGACGGGCCCCGCTGCGCGCTCCGCGCCCCACGGACTGATTCGCGACCCCGTCGCGCAGCAGGTGAGGTGAAGTGTGTTCGCGCAGGTCACTCCAGAAAATACGAGTCGTGCTCGTCGAAGAACCTGGCGCGTTCCTCGTCCGTGGCGTCGGCCAGCTTCGGAAGGCCCTCGAAATACTGTTCGCGTGGCGCCCCCGGCGTGAACAGGAGGAGCATTTCGGCATGAGCGTCGGAGTCGTTGCGGAAGGCGTGCAGCCCGCCCTGCGGTACGTGCAGGAAATCTCCGCGCTGTGCGTCGATCCACTGTTCACCGTTGAAAAGGTGAACGGTACCGTCGAGGATGAAGAACGACTCCGAGATGGTCCTGTGGAAATGGGTCTTGGGCCCACCGGCTTTCGGGCCCATCTCGACTCGGTACAGTCCGAACTCGCCCCGCGTGGCGGCTGTCGTGGCCAGGTAGTGAATGGCGCTCTCGCCGGCTGTGCCGATATTGGGCGGAGTGTTCGTCGACCGGAAATTCGCGTTGATCTCGCCGCCGTCTCCTGAGTACACCTGTTTCGGGTACGACATCGAAGCCATCCTTTCCGATCTGTCGGGCACCGCCGTGTCTCACGGGAGTGCCCGAGTACCCCCGTTCCTTCCCCGAGCCGTCTTCGGGATCGGTGGTTCCGGGCATGTGGGCGCGGGCCTGCGGCTCGCTGTCGAACGCGAGGGCGCTGCCCATCCTCTCGGCGGCCCTCCTCCGCGGCTGCTGCGGAGCGGGGCGGTGGAACGGACACGTAGGCGCGGACGGCTCGCCATGCTCGGGCGACGCACGCGCCGCTCATGCGGTCCCGGGGCCGAGTTCGGTACTGCGCGTGCGTGACCCAGGGCTCGGCGGGTACGTTGCCCAGACCATGGATGACTACGACCACCGAGACCTGGACGCCATCATCGCCGCGTCGGCGGAGCACACCTCCGAGTGTCTGGCTCTGCTGATGCTGGAAGAGGCGCACGACCTGCTCGCATTGCTAGCGGTGGTCGCACAGGAGGATGCGGCCATGTCGCCGGAGGTGGACCGGCTCGCGAGGGAGATCGCTGTTCGAATCCCGTCGGAGAACTGACGACGCCCTATGCATGCCGAGCCCGTGGCCGAACCGGCGCATGCCGCCGACCGGACGCGAATCGCTCGAATACCTCCCGTTATGGGGTGATTCCGTCGCTCGGCGCGCTGAACCGGTTCCCCCCGACTACAGTGAAACGGACGACGTGCCCCGTCCGGTCGCTCTCTGCTGCTGACCTTGTCCGAATTCCTCCGTGTCTTTCGCAGGGGGCGTGGCGTGACATATCCACGTGCGGCTCGGGCACTGAACTCCAGCGAAGTACGGAGTTCCCGAACAGCATGAGAGGGACACACGCATGTCCTTTGTCACTGCCAAGGACGGCACGAAGATCTTCTACAAGGACTGGGGATCGGGCCAGCCAGTCGTCTTCTCCCACGGCTGGCCGCTGACCGCCGACGCCTGGGACCCCCAACTGAAACTGATGGCGGACAACGGCTTCCGCGCCATCGCCCACGACCGGCGTGGCGGTGGGCGATCCGATCAGAGCTGGGACGGGAACGACCTCGACACCTACGCCGACGACCTCGCCGCGGTCATCGAGGCACTGGACCTGCACGACGTCATCCTGGTCGGACACTCGACCGGCGGCGGTGAGGTCACGCGCTACATGGGCCGGCACGGTACGAGCCGTGTCGCCAAGGCCGTGCTGGTGGGCGCGATTCCGCCCCTGATGCTCAAGACGGACGCCAACCCCGAGGGCCTGCCGCTCAGCGTCTTCGACGAGATCCGGACGGGAGTGGAGACGGACCGCTCCCAGTTCTACCAGGACCTCAGCGCCGCGTTCTACGGCGCCAACCGCGACGGATCGACCGTCTCCGAGGGCACGCGTGACGAGTTCTGGCTCTGGGGCATGTCGGTGGGGATCAAGGGCGCCTACGACTGCGTCAAGGCGTTCTCCGAGACGGACACCACGGAGGATCTCAAGAAGATCGATGTCCCGACGCTGATCGTGCACGGCGACGACGACCAGATCGTTCCCATCGTGGCCGCGGGTGACAAGAGTTCGAAGCTGGTCAAGGGCGCGATCTACAAGGTGTACCAGGGTGCCCCGCACGGCCTGGCCATGGTGCCCAAGTTCGCCGAGCGGTTCAACGCCGACCTCCTCGAGTTCGCCCGTAGTTGACCGACGCGGAGGACAGCCCCTGTTCCGCAGGCGGCGCGGTGAGTTCCACGAGCACGTGCCCGGAATTCCCGCTGCCGCCTGCGCATCGTGAGGCCGCGCGCAACGGGCCGAGCGCCCGCGCCCACGCCAACAGCTCGTCGACCAGCCCGTGAAGCCCGCCACGCGCGGCTCCTGCGTCCGGAAGTCGGCGAAGGCCACGAAATCCTCGCGCAATGACAAGGCCACGCGCCGGTACCGGTTCGTCGAGCAGCGGCAGCGCGAAGTCCATGAGGTCCACGAGCTCGAAGTCCGCGGCGTCGACGGCGTGTTCGGCCGCCACGTCCCGCACCCAGTTGGGCCACCACATCGAGCTTGGCCGCGCTCGTCGTCGTGGCCGTCACCCGGTGGCCGCGGGTCACCGGCCGTGGTACCAGCCGCCGCCCCAGGACCCCGGTCGCGCCCGCCCCGAACACCAGGACCCCGGTCGCGCCCGCCCCGAACACCCGCATGTCCATCACTGTCCCGATCCCGAAGTCCGTCTCCGAGACCTGAGACGAGACAGCCCCGCCGTCCGTGACATCGGACCGGTCCGAGACGGACACCACCGGGGATCTTCCAGCAGAGAGCGAACGGACGGGGCACGCCGTCCGTTTCACGCCGAGCGGGAGACCTCACCGGCCCCCGGGAGCTTCGATGGCCAGGACACGGTCGCGCAGGACCGGGAGTTCGGAGCGGATCCGGGCGACCTCGGCCAGGTCGCAGTCCACCGTCACCGTCTCCTGCGCGGTGCCGGCCTCGCCCAGGACGGTTCCCCAGGGGTCGATGACCATGCTGTGTCCCCCCTGCTCCATGCCTCCGTGTGCCCCCACCGCGCAACAGGCCAGGAGAAAGACCTGTTCCTCCAGGGCTCTTGTACGCGTGAGGAGCTGCCAGTGGCCGGACCGCGCCGCGGGCCACGCGGCGGGCACCACGATCAGCTCCGCGCCCGCGTCGAGCAGACCCCGGAAGAGTTCGGGGAAGCGAAGGTCGTAGCAGATGGCGAGGCCGATCACACCGATGTCGGTGGGCACGGTGACGAGGTCGCGGCCGCCACCCATCAGGGCCGCCTCGCCGCTGTCGAAGCCGTACCGGTGAATCTTGCGGTAGCGGCCGCGCAGCTCACCGGTCCGGTCGAAGAGCAGAGCGGTGTTGAACAGCGTCCCGTCCTCGTCCCGCTCCACGATCGACCCGGCATGGAGCCAGACCCCGGCCGCGCGGGCGGCGGTGGACATGATCTCGGCGGTGGGGCCGTCGACCGGCTCGGCGTCGCACGCCCAGCGGTCGTACGACCAGGCGCCGGCCGCCCACAGCTCCGGCAGGACCACCAGATCGTCGCCTGCACGGCCGCGGACCAGCGACGCCGCCCGGCGCCGGCGTTCGCCGGCGGAGTCCGACGCGTCCACGGACAGCTGGATCAGCGAGACGCGCATGGCTGTCACCTCCGAGACCGTCTCCACGGTCCAAGGGGAGAACCTGTTCCCTACGAGCCTAGGGACCCCGCCGGCACATCGCGCGTCCTGTGCGAGGACAGCGCGGCGTCCGACGGCCTCGTTCATGAAGGTGACGCCCGCGTCGATCTCCCGGGTCGTGACCGATTTCGTCGGATTTCTGGATGCATGATGGCAGCCCACGGCCGCCCGTCTTCCACCCTTCGCAGAGCATGGGGTTCAGCTTGTCCGCACACGCCTGTCGCACCCGGACCGCCATCGGATCCGCGCTCGCCGCGCTCGCCCTGGCGGCGGGGTGCAGCACGCCGCATACCGAGACGAGCGCACTGGGCCGTCCGCGTACGGCGTCCGTTCCCCTGCCGAGCGTGTCCCCGTCGCCGGCCCTCACCGCGCCGATGACGGAGGATCTGCGCGACCCCCCGCAGATCCTGAGCAGGAACGGACTGCTCAGGACCAGGATCGTCGTCGAGCGCAGACGGGTGCGCCTGGCGGGCCGCGATCTGTGGGCCCTGACGTACAACGGGATGTACATGCCGCCCACGCTGCGGCTGCGGCCGGGAGACCGGATGGAGGTCTCCTTCGAGAACAGGCTCGACCAGCAGACGAACCTGCACGTGCACGGCATGCACGTCTCACCTGTCGGCGATTCGGACAACATCTTTCTCAAGATCGAGCCGGGGAAGTCGTTCACCTACAAGTACGCCTTCCCCAAGAGCCTGGAACCGGGAACGTACTGGTACCACCCGCACCCGCACACGCTCTCCGCCGCCCAGACCGCCGGCGGGATGGCCGGCCTGATCGTGGTCGACGGTCTCGACACGTATCTGCCCGCGGCGCTGCGCGGGATCACACAACGTGTCGTCGCGCTCAAGGACTTCCAACTCGTGGGAGACGACGTCAAGACCACGAACCTCAAGATCGGCGCACCCACGACACGCACGGTCAACGGGCAGCTCAATCCACGGATCCGGATCAGGCCCGGCGAGACCCAGCTGTGGCGCCTCGCGAACATCGGGGCCAACATCTTCTACAAAGTGGCACTGCCGGGCACCAGGTTCCACATCGTCGCCCAGGACGGCTATCCGGTGAACAAGGTCTACTCCGTCGACTCCCTGGTCATCCCCGCCGGTGCCCGCTACGACGTGCTCGTGCAGGGCCCGAAGGCCGGGGTGGCGCAACTGCTGACCCTGCCGTACGACACCGGCAAGGCCGGCAACCAGTTTCCCCGGGCGACGCTGGCCACGGTCCGCTCCGACGGCGAACCGATGCGGCCCGCGACCCTGCCCACGGCCTTCGCCCCGGTGGACGACCTTGGAGAGGAGTCCGTCGCGGGACGCAAGACGGTCACCTTCACGGAGAACAAGGCGGGCACGCTCTTCTACATCAACCACAAGCAGTTCGACCATCACCGCGTCGACTTCCGGGCCAAGCTCAACACCGTCGAGGAGTGGACGATCAAGAACGACAGTGACGAGGTCCACTCGTTCCACATCCACACCAACGACTTCCAGGTGATGAGCGTCAACGGCAGGCGGCAGACCAACTACGGCCTGCAGGACACCGTCGACGTCCCGCCGCGCGGAGACATGGTCGTCCGGATCCGGTTCCTCGACTATCCGGGCAGGACGGTCCTGCACTGCCACATCCTCAACCACGAGGACGCGGGGATGATGGCGGTGCTCCAGATCGACAAGTGACCACTCGTCCGAAGTGCTCCGGCGCCGACCGGCCCTCTGCGCCTGCAGTTGAGGAGGGTGCTGTGTCGCTGGCGGGTGTGCGGAGCAGGTGGACGGCGTCAACTCTCCCGCAGTCGGGATGTTTCCGAGACGGTGAATGATCCTGCTGACGTGGCTGCTGCTGAGCAGCCCTGTCCAGGTGGTGACGGGCGATGCCCTTCGGGTGGGGCCGGTGGCGTTCGCCCATCGTGGTGACTGGTCCCGGCCGCTTGCTGGGAGCCTTCGGGAGGTCCCTGGCTGCCCGTAATGTGACCGTATGGCGGATGCGAGTGCGGAAGCGATGACCCGGGCCGGCACGGACCGGTTGATCACGCTGTCCGACGGCATCTACGCCATCGCGATGACGTTGCTCGTACTCGACTTGCGGATTCCCCCGAACCTTGCGAATGGCGCGTTTCATCAGGCCCTGCGGGAGACCTGGCCCAACTTCGGTGCCGCCGCCCTCAGTTTCGCTGTCCTCGCCGGCTTCTGGCGCGATCAGCGCCGCATCCTCGCGCCGCTCACCACCGTCAGCCCCCTGGTCACCCGACTCACGCTTCTCGGGCTCGGCCTGGCCGCGGTACTGCCTTTCCCCACCGCGCTCCTGGCCGAGTACTCCGCACACCCCGAGACCATCGCCCTCTACGCGGGCACCATCGCCGCCGTGGATGCCGTACACGTCGCCGTACTGCTGCTCACTCAGCGGCAGGCACACCCCTCACCCGCGGTATCCGCGTTCGCCGCCCGTCGGAGATTCACCGCACAGCTCGTCGCCAGTACCGCGATTTTCGCCGTGTCGATCCCCGTCGCCCTCTATGACACGAACGCCGCCATGCTGACGTGGCTCGCCGTGATCCCCGCGCACCACCTCCTCGCCCGTCGCATCCATGACGCACCTGCCTAGGACCAGGGGGCCTGCGCCGCTCGGGTGGTCGCCCCTGACGTAGGAGGGCCGGGCGGCGGAGGGGACTGGCGCCAGGGGAATTCGAGGTCCGGGATTCGAGGTCCGTCCCCACCCGCAAGCGCTTCACGTGGAAAGGACGGATACTGAGTAGGCACGGATACTGGGACGGAGGGCGCTCAGCCTGCGCGGCGGCACATCCGCGGGACCAGTTCCACAGGGCGACGGTTCGCCGTCGCCCCGATGCGCATAGAGGCCGAGGCGGGGCTCAGGCGACCATGGGCCCGCGCCACGGGATCCCCGCGCGCGTGGCACATCGGAGCGGTACATGTGCATCGAAGCGGCCCATGTACGGTGTCCGGCCGCGCACAGCGGGCTGATCCGGCCGCCCCGTGGTCATGAAGGCGGAGCCGATGAAGAAGCTCAGCACCCCGCACACCTCCCAGATCGGCCGGCCCGCCGGTCCCGCCCAGCCCGACGCCGTGGACGGCTCCCATGTGCGCGGGACTCCCGAGCCCTTGAAGGGGGACCTCATCGCACTGCTGGGTGAGGACGATGTGCTGCACCGGCTTTCCGACCTGGTCCGCTACGCCTCCGACGCCAGCCCTTACCGGCTGTTGCCGCAGGTCGTCGTACAGCCCCGGACGATCGAGGACGTCGTAGGACTGTTCGCCTACTGCCGCCGTACCGGACGGCACGCGACCTTCCGGGCCGGCGGCACCAGCCTCAACGGTCAGTCGCAGTCCGACGACATCCTCGTCGATGTGCGTCGCCACTGGGTCGGCATGAGCGTCGAGGACGACGCCACCCGGCTTCGGGCCCGGCCGGGCACCATCCTCGGTCACGCCACCGCCGTCCTCGCCCACCACGGCCGGCGCCTGGGGCCGGACCCGGCCAGCGCGGACGTGGCCACCATCGGCGGAGTCATCGCGAACAACGCCGGTGGTATGCGCTGCACTCTGGAGCGCAACGCCTACCACACGGTCGCGGACGTCACCTTCGTCCTCGCTTCCGGCACGGTCATCGACACGTCCAGCCCGGACGCGGAGGAGCGGTTCGCCCGCGCCGAACCGGACCTGGCGCAAGGCCTGCTGGAACTGCGTGGTGAACTGCTGGCCGACGAGCAACTGGCCGCCCGGGTACGGCACAAGTTCACCATTCGCAATACCACCGGCTATGCCCTCAACGCCCTTCTGGACTCCGACACACCCCTGGGCATCTTCAGACGACTGCTGGTCGGCTCGGAAGGCACCCTCGCGTTCATCGCCGAGGCTGTCATCGACACGCTCCCGGCCCCCGCTGCCACCACCGTCACCTGGATCACCGTCGGGTCCATCGACGAGGCCGTCGCCCTGGTTCCCGGACTGGTCCACCTCGGCGCGGAGGCGGTGGAACTCATGGTCGCCCCGGCCCTGATCGCCGCCGCCCAGCGCTTCGAGGGCGCGCCCGAGTACTGGAAGAGCCTCGACAACCGGGCAGCGACGCTGCTCGTGGAGTTCGGTGCCGACACACCACAAGCCCTGGACGAGGCCGAGGCCGGCGTCGCCCGCCTGGTCGGCGACGCCCACCTCGTCCATCCCCTGGAGTTCACCCGCGACAAGGAGCTCATCGAGTTCGACTGGCGTGTCCGCGAGGGACTGCTGGGCATCATCGGCAAGCTGAGACCTCCGGGGACCGCCGTCGTCAACGAGGACGTGTGCTTCCCACCCGACAGGATCGCCGAGGGCGCGCACGAACTCCAGCAGCTGCTGGCCAAGCACAAGTTCCTGCCCGGTGTGGCCGGCCACGCCGCCTACGGCAACCTGCATTTCACCCTCACCCCTGCCCTGACCGAGGCCGCCGACCGCGAACGGTACGGCGCCTTCATGGCCGACCTGGTCGCGCTCGTCGTCGAGACCTACGACGGTTCACTGAAGGCCGAACACGGCACGGGCATCAACATGGCACCCTTCGTCCGCCATGAATGGGGCGACAAGGCGACGGCGATGATGTGGCGCGTCAAGCGACTCGCCGACCCGCACGGCCTGCTGGCACCCAACGTGGTCCTCACCCGCGACGACGGCATTCACCTGAAGTCCTTCAAGTCGACCCCGGCCATCGAGGAGTCCGCCACCGCCTGCATCGAATGCGGGTTCTGCGAGGCCGTCTGCCCCAGCCGCAACGTCACCACCACACCGCGCCAGCGGATCGTGCTGCGACGCGAAATGGCACGCCAGCCGGACGGCTCCGACATCCTGGCCCAGCTCCAGGCGGAGTACGAGTACGACGGTATCGAGACCTGCGCCGTCGACGGGAGCTGCGCCCTCCCCTGCCCGGTCTCCATCAACACCGGCGCGCTCATCAAGGAGTTCAGGCGCTCCGAATCCACCGAAGCCAGGGAGAAAGTCGCCTTGGCCCTCGCCGGACGGTGGGCCACGGTGGAGAAACTGGCCCGGGCCGCCATGTCCTCGGCCGACATCGTGCAACGCGCGGTCGGCGTCAAGGCACTCACCGGCCTGACCGCCGCCGCCCGCACCGTCATCAGCAACGATCTCGTCCCGTCCGTGCCCGGCCCCATGCCGCACGCGGCCGCCGCGGAACTGCCCGAGACCCGGCGTGGGGGCGCCGCGGCCGTGTACTTCCCGGCCTGTATCAACCGCATCTTCGGCCGCGACCCCGACAAGCCACGCACCCCGTCCCTGCCGCAGGCCCTGGTCGAGGTCTCCCGACGGGCCGGACGACCCCTGTGGATCCCCGAGGACGCGGCCGGCAAGTGCTGCTCCACACCGTGGAGCAGCAAGGGCTACAACAAGGGCCACAAGTGGATGGCGGCGGCCGTCTGTGACGCCATGTGGCGCTGGAGCGACGAGGGCGCTCTGACGGTCGTCATCGACGCCGCCTCGTGCACCAACGGGCTCCTGGACGACGTGAAGAACTACCTCGACGCCGAACACCTCGCCCGCCTCGACCGGATCACCATCGTGGACGCCGTCAGCTGGTGTCACGGCCTGCTGCCCGACCTGACGATCGACCACACCCTCGATCGCGTCGCCCTGCATCCGACCTGCTCGACCACTCACCTCGGCATCAACACCCAACTACGGGACATCGCCGCTTCACTGGCGACCGAGGTCGAAGTCCCCGTGGGCACCACCTGTTGCGGCATGGCCGGAGACCGGGGCCTGCTCCACCCCGAACTGGTCGTCTCCGCCACCCGCGACGAGAAGGCGGCACTCGACGCCGATCCCGCGCAGGCGTACCTCTCTGCGAACCGCACCTGCGAGATGGGCCTGCGGCACGCGCTCGGTCGCCCCTACGAGTCGTTCGTCTTCCTACTGGAAGAGCTCTCGCGGCCCACCGCGACCGCGGGACCGGAGACCTGACGACGTGATGGCCTGACGACGTGATGGCGAACGGGTCGGGGCGTCGTACCGGACCACTGTCGTCGGGCGGTCAGCCCCGACGCGGCGACACCTTCTCGACCTTGGTGGTGCGGACGTTGATGAGGGTCGGCCGTTCCCGGTCGTCGACTCCCGCGCGAAGCATCTCCGCGACCTCGTCGGAGTCGGCGGCCTCGTAGGCGTCGACGCCGTAACTGGCCGCTGTGGCGGTGATGTTCAGCCCCGGCAGGTCGAGTCCGGGGACGCCTTGGGCGTTCTCGATGTCACCGAACTGTTTGAGGATGCCGTATTCCGCGTTGGAGGCGACCACGATCGTCAGCGGGACCTTGTAGTGCGACGCGCTCCACAGCGCGGTGATCGCGTAGTGCATCGATCCGTCGCCCATGAGGGCGACCACCGGGCGGTCCGGGGCGGCGAGCTGGGCGCCCACCGCCGCGGGCAGCCCGAATCCGAGCCCGCCGCCCACGGCGGAGATGTGGGAGAGAGGGACACCGGGGCGCACGAACTCGGTGATCGGGGACTCGTTGGAGCCCGCCTCGCTGACGAACAGGGCTTCCTGCGGAGCGGCGCGGCCGACGACCGTCCACAGCCGCGAGGACTGCATCGGGGCTTCGGCGCGGTCCACGGCCGGGGGTTCGGACCGGGGGTTCGGCGCGTTGCGGGTCGACTCGGGCACCTCGTCGAGCAGTGCCTCGACCGCGGCACGAAGGTCTCCCACGTAGGCGTCGCCCACCGGGGCACGGGCCGCTTCGTCCGGGTCGCTCGTGATGTGGATGAGGGATGTGCCCTCGGGGAGATACGGGCCGGGGATGTACGGGTAGTAGCGGAAGGCCGGCCCGCCCAGCACCACGACGAGGTCGTGACCTTCCAACAGCTCGGAGATCCACCCGGCGCCGGGCGGCAGCAGGCCCTGATACAGCGGGTGGTTCTCCGGGAATCCCGACAGGCCGGGAAGCGGGGTCGTCCACACCGCGGCCTTGCTGCGCTCCGCGAGCCGGACGGTCGCCTCCCAGGCGCCGGCGTGTTCCAGGTCGCCGCCGACGACGAAGGCGGGAGCCTTCGCGGCGGACAGCCGGCCGGCGATCTCCTGCGCGAGATTCCGGGGGAAGCCGCCGACGTAGGTGACCGCACGGTCCCGGATCACCTCGACCTCCGCCGCCTCGGGCGCGCTCAACTCGTAGGCCATGTCATCCATCGGCAGCGAGACGAACACCGGACCGGTCGGCGGAGCCATGGCGACGTGGATGGCGTGTGCGAGGACCGCCGGTACCTCGCTCGCCGTGGCGGGCTCGGCGGACCACTTGACGAAGGGACGCGGGACCAGGACGGCATCCTCGTTCGTCAGAAGACACTTCTGGTTCTGCATCACGCGACGCTGGTTTCCCGCTGTGACGATGAGCGGGGTCTTGTTCAGGTGCGCGTTGTACAGGGCGCCCATGGAGTTGCCGAGGCCGGGCGCCGTGTGCAAGTTGACCAGTGCGGGGCGGCCGGTGACCTGGGAGAAGCCGTCCGCCATGCCGACCGGAACCATTTCCTGCAAGCCGAGGAAATAGCGGAAGTCGTCCGGGAAATCCTCGAGCATCGTCAGTTCGGAGGAGCCCGGATTGCCGAACCACGTGTCCAGCCCATGACGCCTGAGCAATTCGATGGTGGCTTGACGGACAGTCGGCATGGCGCTTCCGTTCATGGGGGAAATCGCGCCGTGGCTGACGCGTCAGGTCGAAAGGGTCCAGATCCGCGGGCCTCTTCGGGTTACGGCAGAGGTGATGAAGCGGGTGTGAACTGGGCGGCTGCGGAAAAAATATCAAGCCGACCCCGATTCGGAGTTCATCAAGGTCCGGGTGAAGGTGGCGTTCACCCGTTTCGGGCAGGCGAAGGCGGAGGTGAGATCCGTAGCGGAGCGGCGGGGCAGGGCTGGTGACTTGGCTGCCGGATGCGCTCGTCTCCGTGATCCGCTCGTCGGTTCACAGCCGTCCGGCCTCGATGAGGATCAGCAGGTCGGCGGCGGCCCTCCGGGAACGCGCGCGGATGGCGGCCGCGCCGGGAACCGGTCCGCCGAGCAGGGCGGTGTCCATGAACTCGGCGCGACAGATCTACGAGAGCCGTATGGACACTCCGCGGTGACCACCCGTGCGGTCCAGGACCTGCTGGGCCGTGAACCCGTCCGGCCGGCCGCCTGGGCCGGCACGCACCGCCAGGAACTTCTGGAGCAGCTCAGCCGACCATCGCGGTCCAGCACCGCGTGACGCTCTTGGGACGGTCGGCTCGTCCCGGAGGGCGTGGATGCCGATGGCCACGATGATGTCGCTGTCGACCCACGCGTCGACCCGCGCCGCGCGGGCTACGACGCGCCGTCGTGCTCGATCGGTCAGGCCGGCCCGCGCGACGCCTTCCTCGCGGCCGCGGATCGCGGCGCCGAAGGAGTCCTCGGGTGTGCGATCTTGCCGAGCGCGGAGCTGAGCTCCCTCAGGTCGTGGCCGGTCAAGTGGTCGAAGATGTGCCGCCGCACGCTGGCCAGGTGCGCCGGCCAGGCCTGCTCCAGGCACGCGAGTCCGGATTCGGTCAGGACGGCGTTCCAGCCGCGTGCGTCCTCGGCGCACCGGGCGCGTCGGACCAGCCCGCGCTTCTCCAGACGCGTCACCACCCGGGTCAGTCCGCTGAGCGAGAGATTGCAGGCCGAGGCGAGCTCGCTCATGCGCATCCGCCGTTCCGGAGCCTCGGAAAGGCGCATCAGCGGCTGGTACTCGGACAGCGGCAGCTGTCCCTCGCCGACCATGTCGGTGTCGATCAGCCGCGGCAGGGCGAGCATCACCTGTCCGAGCGCACGCATCAGCGTCTCTTCGTCCGGGTCCAGGGGCTGAAGGTGGCGCGTCTGTGGTGGCATGCCTCTCACCCTAGTTCCTTGACAAGGCAAGGAAGTGCCGCATTTACTTGCCTCGTCAAGCATGCTCTTGACCGAGCAATTATTTCCCCCTCTGGGGCGATCACCGCACGTAAGGAACCCCATGACCAAGATCGGCATCATCCTCGGCAGCACTCGTCCGGGCCGTAACGGCGCGGCCGTCGCCCAGTGGGTGCTGGAGCACGCCGTCCAGCGCACCGACGCCGAGTTCGAACTCGTCGACCTGGCGGACTACAAGCTTCCGCTGCTCGACGAGGCGTACCCGCCGGCGATGGGCCAGTACACCCAGCCGCACACCCAGACCTGGGCGGCGAAGATCGCCTCCTTCGACGGATTCGTCATCGTCACGCCCGAGTACAACCACTCGGTTCCCGGTGCGCTGAAGAACGCCATCGACTTCCTCTTCGCGGAGTGGAACCACAAGGCGGTCGGCTTCGTCAGCTACGGCTCCACCGGAGGCACCCGTGCCGTCGAGCACCTGCGCCTGATCGCGGGAGAGCTCTACCTGGCGGACGTCCGCTCCCAGGTGGCGCTCTCGCTGTTCACCGACTTCGAGAACTTCAGTGTCTTCAAGCCGGCCGACAGCCAGCGTGACACGCTCACCACGACCATCAACGAGGTCATCGCCTGGAGCGACGCTCTCGCCCCGCTGCGCGCCAACTGACCCTGCGCGCCACCATCGCGGCTCTCGCTCCCGCGCCCGGCGCGGGAGCGTCCGCGCTCCACGGCCGCCCGGCACCCACCTCGGACGGCCCGGCTCCAGGCAAGGAACCTGTCATGACCAACCGTTCCGGCCGCCCGGCGGACCCGCACCGGATCACTCTCGGGCTGGACACCTTCGGCGACGTGACGAACGGTTCCCTGGGCAGTCCGCTGTCCGCGGCGTGCACTCCGCGGGGCTTGTGACGGCGACGGACGCCGAGGCGGTGGAGGAGTTCTGGCCGTACAACGAGAGCGCGATCCGCAAGGTCGCCCGGCAGCGAGGATTCCGTGCGTCGACCTTGGAGCAGTTCCTGCAGGACGTCGGCCCCGAGGGAGCCCTGTACGTGGGATCCCCGGATACCGTGGCACGGATGATCGCCGCGACCCTTCGCACGCTGGGCGCGACACGCTTCGACCTCACGTACGGCGTGAACGGGCTGCCGCGCGAGACGCTGATGACGAACATCGAGCCCTTCGGCACCCGGGTGGCGCCGCTGGTGCGCGAGATGGCGGCGTCGTCCTGAGCCCTTGCGGCCCGGGCGCACGGAACGGGACGGCCGGCCTCACGGCGGAGCCGCTCCCGTAGGACCGTGCACCGTCGTAGGAAACGGTTCGAGGGCCATTTCCTCGCCTACGTCCACGTGTCGAAGAGAGCCTTCTCATGACCGGCGTCCAGAACGGGAAAGGGGTGTACGTGCGTCACTTGCGACCCCGCGCGGCCATTTACACTGTGGCCATGGCAGAGGCGACGACGATCAAGCCCCTCGATCGTGACGAGGAGGCGTTCCTGCGAGCTCTCGGCAGAGTAATGGCCCTCCTGCCTCGAACCGTCGACGCGGACATGCTCGAGCAACTCCCGATTTCCACCACCGAGTACATGGTCTTGGTGCATCTCTCCGAGGCGCCGGACAACCAGATGCGCATGAGCGAGCTGGCCAACATGTGCGGGCTGTCCCTGAGCGGCATGACCAGAGTGGTGAACCGCCTGGAAGCGCAGTCACTTGTCCTGCGCGAGAAGTCGACCGACGACGGAAGGGCGTGGCTCGCCGTCCTCACCGGCTCCGGGTGGACGCAGCTGAAGCAGGCCTGGCCGACCAACCTGGCGAGTGTGCGACGCCACATCTTCTCCAGGCTCGAGGGCTGCGACATCGCCGCGGCCGCCGAGGTGCTGGAACGTATAGCTCCCGCGTAGGAAGCAGAACCAGGGACCGGCAGCGGGCCGCCCTGCTCACGACGGCCGCGGGCCCGGGCGACACC
>NZ_JBHWCC010000077.1:0-32644 GCF_042735715.1 Streptomyces sp. NPDC059582 | reverse complement strand
AAACGCCCGGTTACATTCCGAACCCGGAAGCTAAGCCTTACAGCGCCGATGGTACTGCAGGGGGGACCCTGTGGGAGAGTAGGACGCCGCCGAACTCCTTTTAGAGCTCTGGCTCTTGGGCACCAGCCCGAGAGCCAGAGCTTTTTTGCGTTGAGGTAGGGTCAGTGAGCATCACTGGCTCATTTTCTACTGGAGGCCCCCGGGTGGAGGTCCAGGAGACCCGTGTTCAGACAGACCGGGTCCTCACCATCCCGAACATCCTGAGCATGGCTCGGCTCGTCGGCGTGCCCGTCTTCCTGTGGCTCATCCTCAGGCCCGAGTTCGGGGGCCCGAAGAGCGACGGTTGGGCCTTGCTCATCCTGGCTCTGAGCGGGGTCACCGACTACCTGGACGGCAAGCTCGCGCGACGCTGGAACCAGATCAGCAGCCTCGGCCGGCTCCTCGACCCCGCGGCCGACCGGCTCTACATTCTCTCCACCCTGGTCGGGCTCACCTGGCGGGAGATTCTCCCGCTGTGGTTGACCGCCGCACTTCTGGCGCGTGAGCTGGTCCTGCTGGTGATGGTGGGCGTCCTCAGGCGGCACGGCTATCCGCCGCCCCAGGTCAACTTCCTGGGCAAGGCAGCCACTTTCAACCTGATGTACGCCTTCCCGTTGCTCCTCCTCAGCGACGGAAGCGGCTGGATCGCGTCACTGGCCGCTGTTTTCGGATGGGCGTTCGCGGTATGGGGTACAACCCTGTATTGGTGGGCAGGAGTCCTCTACGTGGTACAGGTCCGCCGTCTGGTTCGTGCGGACGCCATGGCCGACTGAGCTCGCCCTGGGGCGGTAGCGGTGGCTCGATGGCCCGTTGCGGAAAAGTGCGGGACAATCAGGACGGGTGAAGTCGGCTAGACCGTCGTCTCTTAGAGGAGGACGCTTCCGACATGAAGGCCGTCGTGATGGCTGGCGGCGAAGGCACGCGCCTTCGCCCCATGACCTCGAGCATGCCCAAACCGCTCCTGCCGGTGGTCAACCGGCCGATCATGGAGCACGTTCTGCGGCTGCTCAAAAGGCATGGGCTCAACGAGACCGTCGTAACGGTGCAGTTCCTGGCATCGCTCGTCAAGAACTACTTCGGAGACGGCGAAGAGCTCGGGATGGAACTCACCTATGCCAATGAGGAGAAGCCACTCGGTACCGCCGGAAGCGTCAAGAACGCCGAGGAAGCGTTGAAGGACGACGCTTTCCTTGTCATCTCCGGCGATGCCCTGACCGACTTCGACCTCACTGAGCTGATCAACTTCCACAAGGAAAAGGGCGCGCTCGTCACCGTCTGTCTGACGCGCGTACCGAATCCGCTGGAATTCGGTATCACCATCGTCGATGAAGAGGGCAAGGTCGAACGCTTCCTCGAGAAGCCGACCTGGGGGCAGGTCTTCTCGGACACCGTGAACACGGGCATCTATGTGATGGAGCCCGAAGTGTTCGACTACGTCGACCCCGACGTACCCGTCGACTGGTCCGGCGACGTCTTCCCTCAGCTGATGAAGGAGGGCAAGCCGATCTACGGCTATATCGCCGAGGGCTACTGGGAGGACGTCGGCACGCACGAGAGCTATGTGAAGGCGCAGGCCGACGTCCTGGAGGGAAAGGTCGACGTCGAGCTCGACGGGTTCGAGATCTCCCCGGGAGTCTGGGTGGCGGAGGGTGCCGAGGTGCATCCGGACGCCGTGCTGCGGGGTCCTCTCTACATCGGCGACTATGCCAAGGTCGAGGCCGGCGCCGAGATCCGCGAGCACACCGTCGTGGGCTCGAACGTCGTCGTGAAGTCCGGGGCCTTCCTGCACAGAGCTGTGGTGCACGACAACGTCTACGTGGGTCAGCACAGCAATCTGCGCGGCTGTGTGGTCGGCAAGAACACCGACATCATGCGGGCCGCCAGGATCGAGGACGGCGCGGTCATCGGTGACGAGTGCCTGATCGGTGAAGAATCGATCGTGCAGGGCAATGTGCGGGTCTACCCGTTCAAGACCATCGAGGCGGGTGCTTTCGTCAACACCTCGGTGATCTGGGAGTCGCGGGGACAGGCGAACCTGTTCGGTGCCCGCGGGGTGTCCGGAATCCTGAACGTGGAGATCACACCGGAGCTCGCCGTGCGGCTCGCCGGAGCCTATGCGACGACGCTCAAGAAGGGCTCCACGGTCACCACGGCCCGTGACCACTCCCGTGGTGCCCGCGCGCTGAAGCGGGCCGTCATCTCGGCGCTCCAGGCCAGTGCCATCGACGTCCGCGACCTGGAGAACGTGCCACTGCCGGTCGCCCGGCAGCAGACCGCGCGGGGCAGTGCCGGCGGGATCATGATCAGGACCTCGCCCGGTGTGCCGGACTCCGTGGACATCATGTTCTTCGACGGACAGGGCGCGGACCTCTCACAGGCCAGCCAGCGGAAGCTGGACCGGGTGTTCGCGCGGCAGGAGTACCGGCGCGCGTTCCCGGGAGAGATCGGCGACCTGTACTTCCCGGCCAGTGTCTTCGACTCGTACACCGGGTCGCTGCTGCGCAACGTCGACACGACCGGCATCGCCGAATCCGGGCTGAAGGTCGTGGTCGACGCGTCGAACGGCTCGGCGGGGCTCGTCCTGCCCAGCCTGCTCGGCAAGCTCGGAGTGGACTCGCTGACCGTCAACCCCGGTCTCGACGAGTCCAGGCCGACGGAGAGCGCCGATGTGCGGCGGTCGGGGCTGGTGCGACTCGGGGAGATCGTCGCGTCCTCCAGGGCCGCGTTCGGAGTGCGGTTCGACCCGGTCGGTGAGCGGCTGTCGCTCGTCGACGAGAAGGGGCGGATCGTGGAGGACGACCGGGCGCTGCTCGTGATGCTCGACCTGGTGGCGGCGGAGCGGCGCAGCGGCCGGGTGGCGCTGCCGGTGACCACGACCCGGATCGCGGAGCAGGTGGCGGCCTACCACGGGACCCAGGTGGAGTGGACGACGACCTCGCCCGACGACCTGACCCGGGTCGGACGGGACGAGACGACGATCTTCGGCGGCGACGGCAAGGGTGGGTTCATCGTCCCGGAGTTCAGCAGCGTCTTCGACGGTACGGCCGCGTTCGTACGGTTGATCGGGCTGGTGGCGCGGACCCAGCTCACGCTGAGCCAGATCGACGCGCGGATCCCGCGGGCGCACGTCCTCAAGCGGGATCTGGCGACTCCGTGGGCGGTCAAGGGGCTGGTGATGCGGCGGGTCGTCGAGGAGGCCGGAGACCGCTCCGTGGACACCACCGACGGGGTGCGGGTCGTGGAGACCGACGGGCGCTGGGTGATGGTGCTGCCCGACCCGGCCGAGGCGGTCACCCACCTGTGGGCGGAGGGGCCGGACGACGCCTCCGCACAGGCTCTGCTCGACGAGTGGTCGGCCGTCGTGGACAGCGCAGGGCGCTGAAACACCCGGTACGCGTGCGTGCCGGACAAGTGTCCCCAAGGGGGCCTGTCCGGCACGCCGGTGGGGCCGTTCGGAGGTAGTGGTCGCGACATGCGACGATGTGCGGCATGCCGCAGCAGCCCCCCGTTCGGAGCACATTCACGCGCCCGTCGCGTCCGGACGCCTCCATGTCGCTGCTCACCAACGTCATGGATCACAGCCTCGACGACGGATACGCCGAGGCCGCCGCCCGGAAGACGGCCGCGGGCGCCGGCGGCCTTCCCAGGACTCTCAGCGCGAAGCTCGGTCTGGCGGTCGGCCTGGTGCTCGCCGCGCTGGTCGTGACGGTCGGCGCGGCACAGGCCCGGGTCGCGGCTCCGGTGGTGGCCAAGGAGCGCCAGGAGCTGATCGACCGCATCGACCGTGAGACGGAGGCGGCGGACAAGCTCGAGGGGTCCGTCGACAAGCTCAGGGACGACGTGGGCGCCCGGCAGCGCGAGGCGCTCAGCCAGAGCGGCGGCGGTGATCAGTCCGAGTTGTTGGGCATTCTCTCGGGCGCCGCCGAGGTGCGCGGACCCGGTGTGAAACTGGTCGTGAACGACGCCAAGGAAGCCACCACCGGTGGTGACGGCGACCCGCGCGAGACGTCCGGTTTCACGGACACCGGGCGGGTACGCGACCGGGACATGCAGCGCGTGGTGAACGGGCTGTGGGAGTCGGGTGCCGAGGCGATCTCCATCAATGGACAGCGGCTGACCGCGCTGTCGGCGATCAGGGCCGCGGGCGACGCGATACTGGTCGACAACAAGCCGTTGGTGCCGCCGTACACGGTCCTCGCGGTGGGGGACGGGAAGCGGCTGAGCACCAGGTTCCAGAACAGTGCCGACGGCCTGTATCTGAACGCCCTCCAGGAGAATTTCGGCATCCGGACCAGCATCTCCACGGAGGGTGACCTCCGGCTGCCCGCCGCACCGAGTGTGATCGTACGTACCGCACAGCCGATAACCGAGAAGGGCACATCGTGATCGCCGTACTGGGCCTCGTCGTGGGAGTCGTGGCCGGCCTGTTGGTCCGGCCTGAGGTTCCGGCGGTCGTCGAGCCTTATCTGCCGATCGCCGTCGTGGCGGCGCTGGACGCCGTCTTCGGTGGTCTGCGGGCCATGCTCGACGGGATCTTCGACGACAAGGTCTTCGTGGTGTCGTTCCTGTCGAACGTGGTCGTGGCCGCGTTGATCGTCTTCCTGGGCGACAAGTTGGGCGTGGGTGCCCAGCTGTCCACGGGTGTCGTGGTCGTCCTCGGCATCCGGATCTTCTCCAACGCCGCGGCCATCCGCCGGCACGTCTTCCGGGCGTGAGACCACCGATGAGCAACGAGGACGAGCGGCCCGAGCCCGAGCACCGGCTGCGCAAGGAACTGCCCGACGAGGTGCCCGCGCGGGCACCTGAGGCCGCGCAGCCCGCGGAGGAGCCGTCGGGCCCCGCCCTGACCGGCCGCCAGCGGCTCGTGAAGGGATTGTGGCCGCCGCGCGTGTCCCGCGCCCAACTCATCGTGGCCGTGCTGCTGTTCGGTCTGGGGTTCGGGCTGGCCGTGCAGGTGGCGTCGAACAGTGACAACGACAGCGCGCTGCGTGGCGCGCGCCAGGAAGATCTTGTTCGTATTCTCGATGAACTCGACGACCGTACTCAGCGTCTTGAGGACGAGAAGCAAGGTCTGGAGAAGCAGCGCGACGAGCTGGAGAACAGCTCCGACCAGGCCGAGGAGGCCCGTAAGCAGACGCTGGAGAGGGAGCGGCAACTCGGCATCCTCGCGGGCACGGTGGCCGCGCAGGGGCCGGGCATCACGATGACGATCGAGGACACGAAGGGGACGGTCCAGGCGGACATGCTGCTCGACGCGATCCAGGAGCTGCGCGCGGCCGGCGCCGAGGCGATCCAGGTGAACGGTGTGCGCGTGGTCGCCGGCACGTATCTGTCGGAATCAGGCAAGAGCGTGAGCGTCGACGGGAACAAGATCAACGCTCCGTATCGTTTCAAGGTCATCGGCAAGCCGCAGGATCTCGAACCGGCGCTCAACATCCCTGGAGGCGTGGTGCAGACAATGGAGAAGGAGCAGGCCACGGTTACCGTGGAGCGTTCGAGCATGATCGTCGTCGACGCCTTGCGAGCGGCGAAGCGGCCTGACTACGCTCGGTCGTCCTCCTCGTGAACCGGGGGTGCATGGGGGTCGTCACGCGAGGGCACGAGGTTGCGGGGGGTCGGCGCACCGAATGGGTGGTGCGTGGTGGAAACTGTCAGGTGGATACGGACGTTGTGAAGATGTCCGGGTCGACCGGTGTATTGAGTCAGGGTTCGTCCTGCCCCACGGGCGGGTCTGTTTCGGTCAAGGGGAATCGCCCGTGAAGTTGTTTGCGAAGTTGTTCGGCAAGAGCGCGCGAGAGGGTGGCGACAACGCCACCGCTCGCCATCGCGCACAGCCTGACGCGGAGGGCCAGCGGCCGCTGTTCCGGGACCAGGTGGCTGGTCCGGGCGGTGACATTTCAGGTGGTCAGGGCGCGCCGTCTGTTGACCCTGCCCAGTCCGGCGGCATAGGTTTCGGGCAACCGCCAACCTCAAGTACGGGTGGAGGGTTTTCCGTGTCGGCCCTGGTGTGTACGAGGTGCGGTCACCGTAACGGTGAGAACAGCCGCTTCTGTTCCAACTGCGGCGCGCCGCTGCGTCCCGGTGTGACGCCCGAGCGGCCGTCGGAGACGACGTCCACGATCTCGATCTCCGGAATCGAGGCCTACGACGCCGAAGTCACCGGTCAGACGGCGGTTCCGGCGCTGTCGCCGGAGGCGCAGGCGGCCGTCGACGCACTGCCGCTGGGCTCCGCCCTGCTGGTCGTGCGCCGGGGTCCGAACTCGGGCAGCCGCTTCCTTCTGGACGGTGAGCTGACCACGGCGGGGCGTCACCCGCAGAGCGACATCTTCCTCGACGACGTGACGGTGTCGCGTCGGCATGTGGAGTTCCGGCGTGGCCAGGACGGCACGTTCACGGTCGCCGACGTGGGCAGCCTCAACGGCACGTACGTCAACCGCGAGCGGATCGACCAGGTCCCTCTGTCGAACGGGGACGAGGTACAGATCGGCAAGTACCGGCTGGTCTTCTACGCGAGCCAGCGAGGCTACTGACCGTCCCCCGGACGTCGTCCGGGGGGATCCCCAGGGAAGGTCCATGCTTCGAACACCGGGCGGCGGTGCCGGACACGGCATCGCCGCGGCGGACAGTGGGCTGATGAGTATCGGCACGGTGCTGAACGTGCTGCGCGAGGAGTTCCCCGAGGTCACCATCTCGAAGATCCGATTCCTGGAGTCGGAGGGCCTCATCGAGCCGCAGCGGACCCCCTCGGGGTATCGCAAGTTCAGCGCCCAGGATGTCGAGCGCCTCGGTCACGTCCTGAGGATGCAGCGGGACCACTATCTTCCCCTCAAGGTGATCCGTGAGCACCTTGAGGCGATGGAGCGCGGTGAGGCCGTGCGGCTGCCCGCGGTGGGGCGCCAGCGGGACGGTGAGGCCGTGCCGGAGGTGCCGGAGGCGTTCGGGGCAGCCCGGATCGGCCGTGCCGAGCTGCTGGCCGCGGCTGAGATCGGTGAGCAGGAACTCGAGGAGTGGCAGTCCTACGGGCTGATCACCCCGCTGGAGGGCGGGGTGTACGACGCCGAGGCGGTGACCGTGGCCACGCTGGTCACCGAGCTCGGACGGTTCGGGATCGAGCCACGGCATCTGCGGGTGATGAAAGCCGCCGCGGACCGTGAGGCGGGGCTCGTGGACCAGGTGGTCGCGCCGCTCAAGCGGCACCGCAACCCGCAGACCAGGGCACACGCGGAGGACCGCACCAAGGAGCTGGCGGGGCTCACCGTGAAGCTGCACGCGGCGCTGGTGCAGACCGCGCTCGGGGTCCGGCTGCCCTGAACCGGGTGGTCGCGCGCGGCGTGATCGGGCGCCCGTTCCGGGCCCGACTACCCAAACGTCCCGGGCACGGCCTAGGGTTGCTGTGTGAACGAGCTCGATGTCGTAGGTGTCCGGGTCGAAATGCCCTCCAACCAACCGATCGTGCTCCTGCGTGAAGTGGGAGGCGACCGTTACCTCCCCATCTGGATCGGGCCGGGGGAGGCGACGGCGATCGCCTTCGCCCAGCAGGGCATGGCCCCCGCGCGACCGCTGACCCACGACCTGTTCAAGGACGTGCTGGAAGCCGTCGGTCAGGAGCTCACCGAAGTACGCATCACGGACCTGCGTGAGGGCGTCTTCTACGCGGAGCTGGTCTTCGCCAGTGGGATCGAGGTCAGTGCCCGTCCCTCCGACGCCATAGCGCTGGCGCTGCGCACCGGGACGCCGATCTACGGCAGCGACACGGTGCTCGACGACGCCGGCATCGCGATCCCGGACGAGCAGGAGGACGAGGTGGAGAAGTTCCGCGAGTTCCTCGACCAGATCTCGCCCGAGGACTTCGGCAGCAGCAGCCAGTAGGCCGGTGCGACAGCGGGGCGCCGTGGGGCCGGGCCGCCGGTGATGGGCCAGAACGGGCGGCAATTGCCAGCGGCGAGTGAGAGCGTCCTGCGGCTCCCTCCGAGCGCATTCGGCTAGCCTTTCCCCGCGGTGGGGTACGGGAAACCACTCCTAGGGTGATTATCACTCGGCGTGCCGAGTGTGGCGATCGTTGACGCACCCCTGGTGACTGCCTACCGTCGAGGAGGCAGGTCGAGGACGGAGGTCGGCGTGAGCAGCAGCGGCGGCGGTATGGCTGGGGGTGTCCCGGGATCCGGTTGCGGGGCGAGCGGTCCGTACCCGCTTCACAGCAACGCGGTCGATCACGTTCCGCAGCGACCTTCGGCCGTGCCGAGCAGCGGAGGGGCGACGTCCATGGCGTCCGAGCAGATCGGCTATCGAGGCCCGACGGCCTGTGCGGCCGCGGGGATCACCTACCGGCAACTCGACTACTGGGCCCGTACCGGGCTGGTCGAGCCGAGTGTGCGCCCCGCCTACGGGTCGGGGACGCAGCGCCTGTACAGCTTCCGGGACGTGGTCGTCCTCAAGATCGTCAAACGGTTCCTCGACACCGGGGTGTCGCTCCAGAACATCCGCACCGCCGTCCAGCACCTCCGGGAGCGGGGCTTCAGCGACCTGGAGCGCATGACACTGATGTGCGACGGCGCCACGGTCTACGAGTGCACCTCGCCCGACGAGGTCCACGCCCTGCTCCAGGGCGGTCAGGGCGTTTTCGGGATCGCCGTGGGCGTGGTGTGGCGGGACGTGGAGAACGCCCTGTCACAGCTGCACGGGGAGCGGATCGACACGGGGGAGACCCTGGTCGGGCCCAACCCCGCCGACGAGCTGGCGCGGCGCCGCAACCGGGCCGTCTGAGAGGCGCCCCGAGCCGCGCCGGGGCATTGTCAGTGGCGTAGGGCAGCATCGGAGATGTGAGAACCGCGCCCACGATCCTGCATCTCGACATGGATGCCTTCTTCGCCTCGGCGGAACAGGCGTCCAAGCCGAGCCTGCGCGGGAAGGCCGTCGTCGTGGGCGGGCTGGGACCACGCGGGGTGGTGGCGACCGCGTCGTACGAGGCGCGGGTCTTCGGGGTCAACTCGGCGATGCCCATGGCGCAGGCGCGCCGGCTGGCGCCGAACGCCGCGTACCTCGTGCCGCGCTTCGGGTTCTACCGGGCGATCAGCGAGCAGGTGATGGGGCTGCTGCGGGCGCTGTCACCGCTGGTGGAGCCGCTGAGCCTGGACGAGGCGTTCGTGGATCTGGAGGCGGGGGAGACGGCCTGGGACGCGGAGTCGGCCCGGCTGACGGGTGTGCGGCTGCGCGCCGACATACGAGCCGTCACGGGGCTCACGGGGTCCGTGGGGCTGGCGGCCTCCAAGATGCTCGCGAAGATCGCTTCCGAGCAGGCCAAGCCGGACGGGCTGGTGCTGATCGAGCCCGGCACCGAGCGGGCGCTGCTCGGGCCGATGTCGGTGCGGACGCTGCCGGGCGTGGGGCCGGCCACCGGCGACCATCTGCGGCGGGCCGGGATCACCACGGTCGACGAGATCGCGGAGGCGGGCGAGGACGAGCTCGTACGGCTGCTGGGCAAGGCGCACGGGCACGCGCTGCACGCGATGGCGCTGGCACACGACGACCGGCCCGTGGTGGCCGAGCGGGAGACCAAGTCGGTGTCGGTCGAGGACACGTACGACGTGGACATCCACGATCGGCTCAGGGTGGGGCTCGAGGTGCAGCGGCTGGCCGACCGGTGTGTGGGACGGCTGCGCGGGGCCGGGCTGTCGGGGCGGACCATCGTGCTGAAGGTGCGGCGCTACGACTTCTCGACGCTGACCCGGTCGGAGACGCTGCGGGGGCCGACGGACGATCCGGCGGTCGTACGGGAGGCGGCGGCCCGGCTGCTGGACTCCGTGGACACGACGGGCGGGGTGCGGCTCCTGGGGGTGGGCGTGTCCGGGCTCGCCGACTACACGCAGGAGGACTTGTTCGCGCAGGCGGCCGGGGAGCTGGCGCGGCACGCGCCGGAGGAGAAGGCCGCCCAGGAGTCCGTGCCGGAGTCGCCGGAGCCGGTCGAGCGGCGCTGGCGGGCCGGGCATGACGTGCGGCACGCCGAGCACGGACATGGCTGGGTGCAGGGCAGCGGCCTCGGCCGGGTCACCGTCCGGTTCGAGACGCCCGACTCCGTACCTGGGCGGGTACGGACGTTCCGGATCGACGACCCGGATCTCGAACCGGCGGATCCGCTGCCACTGGTGCGGCGAAGACCGGACGAGGAGGGCGCTGTCGCGGCCGTGACAGAGGCAGTGGTGGTGACCACGGACGCCGGATCGGTCGTGCCCTCGGACGTGGCCCGGGACTCGGACGGTGGTGTCGCGGTGGAGCGGTCGGCCGGATCGGGGCAGGCGGGGGATTGACGGCGGAGCCGCGGCGCGGTCGGCCCGAAGCGGTCCGTCCGGGCGCGGGGTCCGACGCGGTTCAGCCGAACGCGTTGGGGCGGGTCCGAGGAGCTTGGGCCGGGAGTGGCCCGGCGGCCGCCTGCCTCGCGACCGCCGGATCGTCCGTGGGCCCGCGCGGCGTCTCCGACCGGGTCGCGGGGAGAAAGCGTTCCAGGGCTGCGTTGCGAGCAGCTTCCAGGACCACCGTGCCGTCGCCCGCGCCATGCGTCGACCCGGCAGCCGGGTGGTCGGGCGGCCGGGCGGTCGGGCGGCGGGATGGCGGGGCGTAGTACGACGGCGGTGTGGTGGGGGCAGTCGGGCGGGTGGTGGGGTCAGGCCTCGTCCGTGCCTGCCAGCTTGCCGAAGTCGTGGTCCGGGATCGGGGGAGGAGCGGCGATGTCGAGGCCATAGTGGTGGTAGAGCTGGAGCTCCTGCTCGGGCGAGAGGTGGCGCCCGACGCCGAAGTCCGGGGCGTCCTTGATCAGCGCTCGCTCGAAGGGGATGCGCAGGGCGCCCTCGACCAGTTCGCTGGGCTCGAGCGGGACGAAGGCGTCTCTCGAGAACA
This sequence comes from Streptomyces sp. NPDC059582, assembly GCF_042735715.1. Lineage (NCBI taxonomy): Bacteria > Bacillati > Actinomycetota > Actinomycetes > Kitasatosporales > Streptomycetaceae > Streptomyces > Streptomyces sp. NPDC059582. Next base: position 21,715 of record NZ_JBHWCC010000077.1, on the reverse strand, counting down.
GGCCGGTACGTATGGCAGCCCACTCCGGCACGCCGGTCGCGTCGTCGAGGTAGACCTCGTCGATGGTTCCGATCTTGGTGCCGTTGCGGTCGAACGCCTTGCGGCCGATCAGGTTGCGCGGATCGATATCGGTCTGCACGGGCCCTCCTCCAGGTCGCAACTCATTCGTAAGCACTACAAAAGAGCACAATCAGGAAGGTGGCCACTCGAAGGATCCGCTGTTGACCGCGCTGGTACGCTGGCAGACGGCTGCCGACCCCGTGCGGGAGAGTCCTCCGAGCATCATCATCGGAGGCGCCGAAGGAGCAAATCCTCCCCGGAATCTCTCAGGCCCACGTACCGCACGGACGAGGTCACTCTGGAAAGCAGGGCGGGTGTCGTCGGACTCCCGCTCTCACCGACGGTGAAAGCCGGTATCCCCTTTGTGGGCGATCCGGTGAAGCTCTCAGGTTGAGATGACAGAGGGGGAGGCCGTCCGGGTACCTGCGCCTTGGTACCCCTCGCAGGTCGCGTCAGACCAGGAGGCCTCCGCAATGACCGCCCACCGCATTCCGCTCTCCGAGCTCGAACAGGGAATCCCGTTCGAGCAGCGCCACATCGGGCCCGACCAGGAGGCGCGGGCCAAGATGCTCGCGCAGGTCGGGTACGGCTCGTTGGACGAACTCACGGCAGCCGCGGTCCCGGATGTGATCAAGAACGCCGACGCGCTCGACCTGCCCGGCGCGCGCACCGAGGCCGAGGTGCTGGCCGAGCTGCGCTCCCTCGCGGACCGCAACGAGGTCCTCGGCTCGATGATCGGCCTCGGCTACTACGGCACCTTCACGCCGCCCGTCATCCTGCGCAACGTCATGGAGAACCCGGCCTGGTACACGGCGTACACGCCCTACCAGCCGGAGATCTCGCAGGGCCGGCTCGAGGCGCTGCTGAACTTCCAGACCATGGTCGCCGAGCTCACCGGCCTGCCGACGTCCGGCGCCTCGCTGCTCGACGAGGGCACGGCCGCCGCCGAGGCGATGGCGCTGTCCCTGCGCATGGGCAAGAACAAGAAGGGTCTGTTCCTGGTCGACGCGGACGCGCTGCCGCAGACCATCGCCGTGATCCAGACCCGCGCCGAGCCGACCGGCGTCGAGGTCGTCGTCGCCGACCTCAGCGACGGTATTCCGGCCGAGATCGCCGAGCGCGAGATCAACGGCGTACTCGTCCAGTACCCCGGCGCCTCCGGAGCCGTGCGCGACATCAAGCCGGTCGTCGACCGGGCGCACGAGCTGGGCGCGCTCGTCACCGTCGCCGCCGACCTGCTCGCGCTGACGCTGCTGACCTCGCCGGGCGAACTCGGCGCGGACATCGCGGTCGGCACCACCCAGCGCTTCGGTGTGCCGATGGGCTTCGGCGGACCGCACGCCGGTTACATGGCCGTACGCGAGAAGTTCGCGCGCAGCCTGCCCGGGCGGCTCGTGGGCGTGTCCGTCGACGCCGACGGGAACCGGGCCTACCGCCTCGCCCTCCAGACCCGTGAGCAGCACATCCGCCGGGAGAAGGCGACCAGCAACATCTGCACCGCGCAGGTGCTGCTCGCCGTGATGGCCGGCATGTACGCCGTCTACCACGGGCCCGAGGGCCTGAAGGCCGTCGCCCGGCGCACCCACCGCTACGCCACGCTCCTCGCCGCGGGTCTCACCGCGGGCGGGGTCGAGATCGTGCACGGCGCCTTCTTCGACACGCTCACCGCGCGGGTGCCGGGCCGGGCCGCCGCGACCGTGGCCGCGGCGCGCGAGCACGGCGTGAACCTGTACCTCGTCGACGCCGACCACGTCTCCCTCGCCTGCGACGAGACCACCACGCGGGCACAGCTCGCCGCCGTGTGGACGGCCTTCGGTGTCGAGTGCGACATCGAGGCGCTGGACGAGACCACCGAGGACACCCTGCCGGCCGCGCTGCTGCGTACCGACACGTACCTGACGCACCCGGTCTTCCACCAGCACCGCTCCGAGACCGCGATGCTGCGCTACCTGCGCCGGCTGTCCGACCGCGACTACGCGCTCGACCGCGGCATGATCCCGCTGGGCTCCTGCACCATGAAGCTCAACGCGACCACCGAGATGGAGCCGGTCACCTGGCCCGAGTTCGGCCAGCTGCATCCCTTCGCGCCCGCCGAGCAGGCGCAGGGCTACCTCACGCTCATCCGTGAGCTGGAGGATCGGCTCGCCGAGGTCACCGGCTACGACAAGGTCTCCCTCCAGCCCAACGCCGGTTCGCAGGGCGAGCTGGCCGGTCTGCTCGCCGTACGCGGGTACCACCGGGCCAACGGGGACGAGCAGCGGACCGTCTGTCTGATCCCCTCCTCCGCGCACGGCACCAACGCCGCCAGCGCCGTCATGGCCGGTATGAAGGTCGTCGTGGTGAAGACCGCCGGGGACGGCGAGATCGACGTCGACGACCTGCGGGCGAAGATCGAGCAGTACCGCGACGAGCTGTCGGTGCTGATGATCACGTACCCGTCCACGCACGGCGTCTTCGAGGAGCACGTCGCCGACATCTGCGCGCAGGTGCACGAGGCGGGCGGCCAGGTCTACGTCGACGGGGCCAACCTCAACGCACTCGTCGGCCTCGCCAAGCCGGGCCACTTCGGCGGCGACGTCTCGCACCTGAACCTGCACAAGACGTTCTGCATCCCGCACGGCGGCGGCGGACCCGGCGTCGGCCCGGTGGCCGTACGGTCGCACCTGGCGCCGTACCTGCCGAACCACCCGATGCAGCCCGCGGCCGGTCCCGAGACCGGGGTCGGCCCGATCTCGGCGGCTCCGTGGGGTTCGGCCGGCATCCTGCCCATCTCGTGGGCCTACGTCCGTCTCATGGGCGGCGAAGGGCTCAAGCGGGCCACGCAGGTGGCGGTGCTCTCGGCCAACTACATCGCCAAGCGGCTCGAACCGCACTTCCCCGTGCTGTACACGGGCCCGGGCGGCCTGGTCGCCCACGAGTGCATCATCGACCTGCGCCCGCTCACCAAGGCGACCGGCGTGAGCGTCGACGACGTCGCCAAGCGGCTCATCGACTACGGCTTCCACGCGCCGACGATGTCGTTCCCGGTGGCCGGGACGCTGATGATCGAGCCGACCGAGTCCGAGGACCTGATCGAGCTCGACCGGTTCTGCGAGGCGATGATCGCCATCCGTACGGAGATCGAGAAGGTCGGTGCCGACCACTGGCCGGCCGACGACAACCCGCTGCGCAACGCCCCGCACACCGCGGCCGCGCTCGGCGGGGAGTGGAAGCACGCCTACAGCCGCGAGGAGGCCGTCTTCCCGGCCGGAGTCTCGGCCGCCGACAAGTACTGGCCGCCGGTGCGCCGTATCGACCAGGCCTTCGGTGACCGGAACCTGGTCTGCTCGTGCCCGCCGCTGGACGCGTACGAGGACTGAGCGCCGCGTCGGGCGCCGCGCCGGGAGTCCGGTGCGGCGCCCGCGGTCCGTCCTGGCCGGTCGTGCCGTTCCCCGCACTCCTTCGCCGGACCGGTTCAGGCGGGGTAGGCGTGCGTCTGGGTCGCCTTCACCGTCGCCCAGACGGGTGCGCCGGGGCGCAGGTCGAGTTCGGCGGCGGCCACCGTGGTCAGGTCCGCGGCGAGTGGGAGTTCGCCGGTGAGGTCGGCACGGATCTGGTCGCCGTGGGTCTCCAGACCCGCGACCTCACAGCGCCAGAGGTTGCGGGCGCTGGAGCCGGTGGGGCGGCTCCCGTGCAGGGTGACCGCGCTCGGCGGGAAGGCCACGAAGACCGAGCCCGACAGGATCTCGGTGGTGGTGACGGCGGGGCCGGCGTCGAGGCGGACCGTGTGCCCGTCGGCCCGCCCCTGGTACAGGTTCAGGCCGACCAGCCGCGCGATGTAGTCCGTGCGCGGGTGGCGGGCGATGTCGGACGGGGTGCCCTCCTGGACGACGCTCCCGTGCTCCACGACGACGAGTCGGTCGGCCAGCACCATGGCGTCCAGCGGGTCGTGGGTGACCAGCACGGCGACCGCCTCGAACTCGGCCAGATGACGCCGGAGCCGGGCCCGTACCTCCAGCCGGGTGCGGGCGTCCAGCGCGGCGAGGGGTTCGTCGAGGAGCAGCAGCCGCGGGTGGGTGGCCAGAGCGCGGGCCAGGGCGACGCGCTGGGCCTGACCGCCCGACAGCCGGCGGGGCTTGGCGCCGGTGTGGTCGGCCAGGCCCATCCGGTCCAGCCACTCGGCGGCCTGCGCACGGGCTTCTGCCTTGGAAGCGCCGTGGCAGCGCGGGCCGAACGCCACGTTGTCCAGCGCCGTCAGGTGCGGGAAGAGCAGGTAGTCCTGGAAGACCACGCCGACCGGGCGGGACTCGGGAGGCGTACGGTCCAGCGAGACGCCGTCGAGTCGTAGATGGCCGTCCGAGAGCGGGACGAGGCCGGCGAGGGCGCGCAGGGCCGTGGTCTTGCCGGCGCCGTTCGGGCCGAGCAGGGCGACGACGTCCCCGGGAGCCGCGGTCAGAGCGACGTCGAGGCGGAAGGTGTCGCGGTCCACGACGAGACGGGCGTCGAGGCCCTGGCCGTGAGCGCCCGCGGCGGCGGGGGCGGCTTTGGTGGCGCCGAGGTCGGTCATGAAGGAATCGTCCGGCATGGTCGGGGACAGGGACAGGGACAGGGACAGGGACAGAGCTGACAGTGCTGTTCGTGGCGAGCTGGGCGCCGTGGCCTGCGGGTCCGGTCGGCTGGTTCGGGGCCGGTCCGGCCAACTCGTCCGTGGGCCGCCCGGTCGGCCTGTGGCGGCGTCATGACGCCGTCATCCAACGGTCCCGCAGTCCCGCCAGTACCGCGATCGACACGGCCAGCAGCACCAGACTGAGGGCGATCGCCGCCTCGGGGTCGCTCTGAAGGGCGAGGTAGACGGCGAGGGGCATGGTCTGGGTGCGGCCCGGGAAGTTGCCCGCGAAGGTGATCGTCGCGCCGAACTCGCCGAGTGCGCGGGCCCAGGCCAGCACGGCGCCCGCCGCGATGCCCGGGGCGATCAGCGGTAGGGTGACCCGGCGGAACGCGGTGAAGCGGGAGGCGCCCAGTGTGGTGGCCGCCTCCTCGTAGCGGGGGTCGGCGGCCCGCAGGGTGCCCTCGACGCTGATGACGAGGAACGGCATCGCCACGAACGTCTCCGCGATGACGACGCCCGCCGTGGTGAACGGCAGGGTGATCCCGAACCAGGCGTCCAGCCACTTCCCGACGACCCCGTTGCGGCCGAGGGCGAGCAGCAGCGCCACACCGCCGACCACCGGCGGCAGCACGAGCGGCAGGGTCACCAGGGCACGCACGAAGCCCCGGCCGGGGAAGTCCGCACGGGCCAGCACCCAGGCCAGCGGGACGCCGATGACCAGGCTCACCGCGGTCGCCGCCGTGGCGCAGACCAGGGACAGCTGGAGGGCCTGCCAGACCTCGGTGCTGGTCAGCTGCTCGGGCATACCGCTCCAGGGCGCCCGGACGAGCAGCGCGAGCATCGGCAGCAGCAGGAAGGCGAGGCCCACGAGAGCGGGCACCAGCAGGGGCAGGGGGACGCCTCGGCTCGCCCGCCGGACACGGCCGCGTCGCGGACGGCCCTCGATGATGTCGCCCGCGGCGTCGGCCTTGTCGGTCGGGGTCACGGCTTGAGGAACCCGGCCTCGGTCAGCACCTGCTGGCCCTCGGCGGACCGCACCAGCGCCACGAACGCCTTGGCGGCCTCGGCGTTGGGGGCGCTCTTGAGGAGGGTGATCGGGTAGTCGTTGACGGCGTCGGCGGACTCGGGGAACTCCACGCCCTCCACCTTGTCACCCGCCGCGTGCACATCGGTCTTGTAGACGACCGCGGCGTCGGCCTCCTTCAGCTCGACCTTCGTCAGGGCGCTCTTGACGTCCTGCTCGTAGGAGACCGGGGTGAGCTCGAGGTCGCCGGCCTCCAGGGCCTTCTGGGCAGCGGCGCCGCACGGCACCGTCTTGTCGCACAGCACGACCTTCAGGCCGGACTTGGTGAGGTCCTTCAGAGAAGCGATCTTGTCGGGGTTGCCCGGCAAGGTGGCGATCTCCAGCTGGTTGCGCACGAACGTGGCGGGCGTGCCGGAGGCGTCTCCCGCGTCCGTCACGATCTTCATGGTCTTGGGGCTGGCGGCGGCGAACACGTCGGCCGGGGCGCCGCCGGTGATGCTCGCGGCGAGGGTGTCGCTGCCACCGAAGTTGAAGGTGACCTTCGTCCCCGGGTGCTCCTTCTCGAACTCCTTGCCCAGGGCCGTGAAGCTCTCCTTCAGAGAGGCCGCGGCGAACACGGTCACCGCGCCGGAAAGCTTCGGGGAGGAGGACGCCGACGCCGAGGTGTCGGACTTGGCGGACGAGTCCGGGTCGGAGGACGAGCAGGCGCTGAGAGCCAGCAACGCGGCGGCCCCCGCACCGGCCATCTGCAGGGTGCGGCGGGTCCGGCGTGCGGGACGGGTCATCACGGGTCTACTCCCTCTGCTGCTTCACGTGAGGGCCCGTAGGACCCCTCGTCGGCCCCTGACGGACCGTTCGGCGATGATACTGCCGCACTTGCGAGGTGTAAGTCTCCTGTTGCATCGCATGATCTGCGACGATCCAGGGTTCGGGTGGGCATGTGCGTTTGTACGGGGCTGTCGTCCGGGTACGTCATCCGGGAGGAGGTGGCACGTGACGCTCGCGGAGCTGTCCCTGACCGGCGACCTGGCCCGTCCGACCCGCCTGACCGTGCCGGACCTGCTCGGCCGGCGCCAGCACCGGGTGCGGGTCACCTTCGAGTGCGCCACCAGCGGTGTACAGCGCCACTGGTTCACCGGACCGCGGCTGTACGACGTGCTGTCCGACGCGGGGCCCGGTTTCGATCCGGTACGGCGCAAGGACCGGCTGCGCTTCCTGGTCGCCGTCACCGGCGCGGACGGACACCATGCCCTGCTGTCCTGGGCCGAGATCGACCCCGACTTCGCCGGTGCCCCCGTGCTGCTCGCGGTGAGCATCGACGACACCCCCCTCGACCGTGCCGGACCCCAACTCGTGCTGCCGCAGGACCGCTGCGGGGCCCGGCACATCAGCGGGATCAGGGCGATCCGGGTCGACGGGGCGTACGACTGCCGGCCGCCCGTGCCGACCACACCCGGTCTCGGGTCAGCGGCGGCTCCGTGAACCGCACGCCCGTCGCGTTCCGCAGGGCGTTGGCCGGGGCGGGGCGACCGGGGTGAAGGAGCTCTCGCCCGCCGATGTCCGCACCGCCTACAGCCGGACCGTCCCGGTGCCGCTGCTCGACACCGAAAACACCGCGGTCGCCGTACTGTTGCAGCCGCTGGTGACGTTTCCGGCCTGCGACGGATCCTGGGCGCGCACGGCGGAGGCGCTGCACCTGCACGTCGACACCGTGCACTACCGCATCGGGCGCATCGAGCACTTCACCGGCCGTGCCCTGTCCCGCCTGTACGGCCGCCTGGACCTGCGGGCGGCGCCGCTCTGCCGCACCCCCGCCCGGGTGCGGTCCGCACCCGCGCACAACAAAGGACCAAAGGACCAAAGGACCAAAGGACCAAAGCGCCAGGACGCGAAGGCACGGAGGCCGCGCATGCTGCTGCGTCAGCTGGAGTACCTCGTCGCGCTCGCGCGCGAGCGCCACTTCGCGCGGGCGGCCGCCGCCTGTCATGTCTCGCAGCCCTCGCTGTCCGCGGCGATCCGCCGTCTGGAACACGAACTGGGCGTGCCTGTGGTGCGGCGCGGGCGGCGGTACGAGGGACTGACCCCGGAGGGGGAGCTCGTCCTGGCCTGGGCGCACCGCATCCTCGCCGAGCGCGACGCCCTGCACCAGGAACTGTCGGTGCTGCGCGGCGGACTGACCGGCACGCTGCGCCTCGGGGTCGTGCCCACCGCGCTGCCCGTCGCCTCCCTGCTGACCACACCGTTCTGCGACCGGCATCCACTCGCCCGGGTCGCCCTTCAGTCGCTGTCCTCGGCCGACATCACGCACGGGCTCGGCGAGTTCGAACTGGACGCGGCGATGACGTACCTGGAGGACGACACGCTGCGCAACGTGCGCCGTCTGCCGCTCTACGAGGAGCGGTACGTGCTGCTCACGCCCGTCGGCGGCGAATTGGGCGAGGCCCGCACGGCCCGCTGGTCGCAGGCCGCCGCCCTGCCGCTGTGTCTGCTCGATCCGCGGATGCGCAACCGGCGGATCATCGACGAGTGCTTCGCCGCCGACGGGGCGGTGGCCGCGCCGGCGATCGAGTCGGACAGCGTCGCCGGGCTGTACGCGCATCTGCCCGGTGGCCGTTGGTCCAGCGTGATATCGCACGCGTGGCTGCACATGTTCGGCGTGCCGGACGGTATGCGGGTGGTGCCGCTGGTGGGGCCCGCGCACGGACCGCGGGTCGGGCTGGTCGTCGCCCGCAGCGAACCCCAGTCGGTCCTGGCGGACGCGCTGGTGGCGGTGGCGCGGGGGGCCGGAGTCCGGGACGCGCTGGACGAACTGCTGCACAGCTACCTGGGCGGGTCCGGCGGGCGGAGCGGTTGATAGAAGCGGGCTATCTCGGCATAGCAACGTTCGTTTTGACCTGGGCGAATCACCCCGAGGATCGTGAAGGGCACGTTCCCGAAACGGAGTTGAGGAGCCGCGACATGGCCAAGGTGCTCTGTGTCCTGTACGACGACCCCACCGACGGATACCCGACCTCGTACGCCCGTGACGATCTGCCCGCGATCGACCACTACCCGGGCGGCCAGACCACCCCGACCCCCGAGGCGGTCGACTTCACCCCGGGCCACCTCCTCGGCAGCGTCTCCGGCGAACTCGGCCTGCGCGGTTTCCTGGAGGCCGCCGGCCACACCCTCGTCGTCACCTCCGACAAGGACGGCGACGGTTCGGTCTTCGACCGGGAGCTCGTGGACGCCGACGTGGTGATCTCGCAGCCCTTCTGGCCGGCGTACCTGACCGCCGAGCGCATGGCCGCCGCCAAGAACCTCAAGCTGGCGATCACCGCGGGCATCGGCTCCGACCACGTCGACCTCGACGCGGCGATCACCCACGGGGTGACGGTCGCCGAGGTGACGTACTGCAACAGCATCAGCGTCGCCGAGCACGTGGTGATGATGACGCTGTCCCTCGTCCGCAACTACCTGCCCTCCCACCAGGTCGTGCTCGACGGCGGCTGGAACATCGCGGACTGCGTGGCCCGTTCGTACGACCTGGAGGGGATGCACGTTGGCACGGTGGCCGCCGGGCGGATCGGCCTCGCGGTGCTGCGCCGGCTCGCGCCGTTCGACGTACGGCTGCACTACACCGACCGGCACCGGCTGCCGCGGGCCGTGGAGGAGGAACTGGGGCTGACCTTCCACGAGAGCACCGAGGACATGGTGCCGCACTGTGATGTGGTCACGGTCAACGCGCCTCTGCACCCGGAGACGGAGGGGCTGTTCGGCGACAAGCTGCTCGGCTCGATGAAGCGCGGCGCCTACCTCATCAACACCGCGCGGGCGCTGATCGTGGACCGGGACGCCGTCGACCGGGCGCTGCGCAGCGGTCAGCTGGCGGGTTACGCGGGCGACGTCTGGTTCCCGCAGCCCGCTCCCGCCGACCACCCCTGGCGCACCATGCCGCACCACGGCATGACCCCGCACATCTCCGGCTCGTCGCTGTCCGCGCAGGCCCGGTACGCGGCCGGGACCCGGGAGATCCTGGAGTCCTGGTTCGGCGGCCGGCCGCTGCGGGACGAGTACCTGATCGTGGACGGGGGCGCGCTGGCCGGAGCCGGCGCGCACTCCTACTCGGTCACCAAGTGAACGACGCGGTCACCGGGTGAACCGCTCCGTCGCCAGGTGAACCACTGCGTCACCTGGCGAACGGCGCGGGCCACCGCCCCGCTCAGACGCGGTCGATGTGCACGTTCGTCGACTTCACCCGGGCGGTGGCCTCCATCCCGACCTCCAGGCCCAGATCCTCAACGGCCTCACGGGTGAGCAGCGAGACCAGGCGGTGCGGGCCCGCCTGGATCTCGACCTGGGCGGCGACGTCGCCGAGCTTGATCGCGGTGACGATGCCGGGGAAGGCGTTGCGGACCGAGGTGTACGAGGTCTCCTCCTCGGTGGTTCCGGCCCTGGCGAGCTCGACGGAGAACGCGGCGAGGTCCTTGCCGTCGATGAGACGACGGCCGCTGTCGTCGCGATGGGTGGCCACCCGGCCGGCGTCCGCCCAGCGGCGGGCGGTGTCCGGGCTCACGCCGAGCAGCCGTGCCGCCTGGCCGATTGTGTAGGACTGCATGCGAGTCACGATAGGGCGGCGAACGCTCGGCGGTGGACACGGGGTTGGCCCATGTATATAACGCGATATGGCGTTAGTCCTCGTGAGCGACGATCGGGGTGAGGGAACGCCGGCTGAACTCGCGCACCCGGGTGCGCCGCCCGGACTGAGGGCCTCGCACGCGGACCGGGACCGGGTCGTGGACGTGCTGAGCGCCGCCGCGGGGGACGGCCGGCTGACCGCGGAGGAGCTCGACGAGCGCGTGGGGGCCGCCCTGTCGGCCCGCACCCTGGGGGAGCTGGCCGTCCTGACGGCCGACCTGCCCGCCGGAGACCATGGAGCCGGAGTCAAGGACCTCGTCCGCATCGAGCAGCACGGTGGTTCGGCCGTGCGCGCCGACGGCTGGGTGGTGCCCCGTCGGATGGTGATCGACTCCTCCTGGGGGGACGTGACGCTCGACTTCACCCGGGCCGTGATCGCGCACGACACCCTGCGCGTCGACCTCGACATGAGCGGCGGCGCACTGCGGTTGGTGACCCGGCCGGGTGTCGTCGTGGACACCGACTCCCTGGTGATGGAGTACGCCAGGATCAGAACCCGTCCGGCGGGCGGCCCGGACGTGCCGGTCGTCCTGCGGACAGAGATCGTCGGCCGGATGCGCTACGGGCGGGTCGTGGCGCGTCCGCCACGGCGCACGCTGCTCAGGAGATTCCCGACTCCCTGAGGACGGCACGCGCGGTGGCGTCGTCGATCTCCCGGCCCAGCCGCGCCAGCACCTCGGAGCCCTCGCGCAGCGTGCCGCGTTCACGCGAGCGGCGCACACCCGTGTCCAGGTCGTGCCAGAGCAGCGGGTTGGCCACCAGCACCCGGGGGTCGAGCTCCAGCCGTTGGCCGTAGGCGTCGCGCAGGACCAGATGCGCGGAGACGCCGGGGTACTGCCGTATGTCCGTCAGCGCGTCGGTACGGATCACATGTCCGCGTACCGGACCGCGCACCGCCAGCCAGCCGGAGCCCGCGGTGACGCGCTGCGGCAGCAGGACCAGCAGCAGCACGACGGAGAGGCCCGGCCACAGCAGGGCGCGCGCCGGGGTCAGGGTGCCGGCGTTCCAGTCGAGCAGGAAGGTCAGGCCGCAGAACACCAGGGCGCAGCCCACCGCGAACCGGGCGCCGTGCCGCCAGTGACGGTCGCCGTCCGGGGGGAGGGGTGCGGTGCGTTCCATGAAGCCGACGGTAGGCCCGGTGTGCCCGTGGGGTACGGGCACTGACGGGGCCCTGACGTCCGTCGCACGGATCCTGACGGCGGCCTGACGTCGCCCGGACGGGCCCCGGTCGCGCGCTCAGCCGGTGTGGACCCGCGGCCTGCGGTCGCGGTTCGGCTCCGCCTCGCGCAGCACCTCACGGGTGACCGGGGCGACCTCGCCCTGGCCGAAGAGGAAGAAGCGCAGGAAGTTGGCGAACGGGTTGCCCTCGGTCCACTCGAAGTAGATGTGCGGCGTGCAGCCGGTGGTGTCGCGGACGTACAGGAGCAGCGCGGCCAGGGCGTTGGGGATGGACGCGGACTCCAGGGTCAGCACGCGGTAGCGGTTGTGCAGGACCTCGCCGCGTACGGTCAGGCCCGCCTCGAACTCGGAGGGGTCGGTCACCGTCACCTCGACGAAGACGAAGTCCTCCTGGCCGGGGATGTCGTTGTCCTGGCGGATCTGCTCGATCTTGTCGCGGTACTCGGCCTTGTCCCGTTGGTCGGGCTCGTTGGCGATGAACCGGATCTTCCGGCTGGCCATGTCCCGGACGAAGCGGGCCGCCATGTCGTCCAGCGTCACGCTGGTCACGCGCAGCTCGAAGGCGCGGGCCAGCCGGGACAGCAGCGAGACGAGGATGATGCCGGCGATGAAGCAGGCACCGATCTTCACACCGTCGGGACGCTCGATGACGTTCACGACCGTCGTGTAGAGGAACACCGCCGAGATCACCGCGAACCCGATGGCCCAGTTGCGCTGCCCGGCCTTGCGGGCGGCGATGGTCACGGCGATCGCCGCGGAGCTGATGAGCACCAGCACGCCGGTGGCGTAGGCGCCGCCCTGGGCGTCGACGTCGGCGTCGAAGATCCAGGTGACCAGGAAGCCGACCAGGGTGAAGACGATGACCATGGGGCGGACGGCACGCGCCCAGTGCGGGGCCATGCCGTAGCGGGGCAGATAACGCGGCATCAGGTTCAGCAGGCCGGCCATGGCGGAGGCGCCGGCGAACCACAGGATCGCGATCGTCGAGGCGTCGTAGACCGTGCCGAAGACGTTGCCCAGGTACTCGTGCGAGAGGAAGGCCAGCGCACGTCCGTTGGCCTGGCCGCCGGACTCGAACTCCTTCTCCGGGATCAGCAGGGTGGTGATGAAGCTGGTGGCGATCAGGAAGCAGCTCATGATCAGGGCCGCGGTGGTGAGCAGCTTCTTGGTGTCCCGGATACGGCCGGTCGGCACTTCCTCGGTGTCGTCCGGGTCGCCCTTGACGTGTGGCATCACGGCGACGCCGGTCTCGAATCCGGAGAGGCCGAGCGCGAGCTTGGGGAAGACCAGCAGGGCCACGCCGACCATGGCGAAGACGTTGCCGTGTTCGGCGGTGAGGGCGTTGGACCAGTCGGTGACCACGTGTCCGGCGGTGGCGACGTGCCAGAGGCCGACGATCACGACGACGACGTTCAGCGCGAGATAGATGCCCACCAGGGCGACGGCGACGCCGATCGCCTCCAGGAAGCCCTTGAGGAACACCGCGCCGAGCAGCGCCACCAGGATCAGGGTGATCAGCATCTGCTTGTCGTGAAGGGCGTCGTTCAGGTGCGGGTTCTCGACCAGGTGGGTCGAGGCGTCCGCCGCCGACAAGGTGATGGTGATCAGGAAGTCGGTGGCCGCGAACCCGAGCAGGGTCAGCACGAAGAGTTTGCCCTGCCAGAACGACAGCAGCCGCTCCAGCATCGCGATCGAGCCCTCGCCACGCGGGCTCTCCTCGGCCACTCTCCGGTACACGGGCAGGGCGCCCGCCAAAGTGACGATCACCAGCACGATGGTCGCGACGGGGGACAGCAGACCGGCCGCGAGGGCGGCGATGCCCGGCTGGTAGCCGAGGGTCGAGAAGTAGTCGACACCGGTCAGGCACATCACCCGCCACCAACGCTGACCCTTGTGCGCGGGCTCCGGCTGCGCATGGGGTCCCTGGTGGCCGCCACCCTTGCCCATGTCGGACAGGCCTTCCAGCATCCAGGCGCGCAGGCGGCTGGGAGGCGGGTGTTCGGTCGTGGCCATCGGCGTGCTCCTGAGGTGTGGCTCAGCGTGTGGTTTCGGCCATCACGCGGACGGCGGCACCAGCGTATGCAGAGAGTGACGCGTGGGCCCACGGATCTTGGAGCGGTGGGCGTCAAGCTTCCGTTAAGACCGGCCACGCGCGCGTGGCGTGCGCGTCAAAAGAGGGACGCGAGGAGCAACCGGGCACGGGTTGGGCTGTATGGGGGACGAGCGGTTCGTTCCGGGCGGATGAACGCAGGGCGGACACGCAGAGTCACGCCCACCCCGGGGCGCGGGCGGAGACCGGTCCGCGGGTGAGGGAGGGCCGTGGGGCGTCCCGCTGGCGCGGTGAGGCGTCCGGCTGCCGTCAAGGGCGTGTCAAGCGCGGCTGGGAAGGCGTCAAAGGAGTGTCAGCGAAGCCCGGTCCTGCCCGGTACCGGTCACAGACTGAACGGCACGGGGGACGGATGACCATCCGTGGCGTGGCGTGGGAGGGACCGAGACCAACACGGTCGGATGACCTCAGGGGGAGGCCGCCAGCCACGGAAGAGGAGGGAAGTCGTCCCACCCGGGTGCACTCCCGGTCCGCGGCTCACGAGGAGCGCGGACGGGCGGGCCCCGGGAATCCCTCCGGCACCGGACCGTGGCCGCGCGGGCCGCTCCGCGCCGCCGCCTGCGGGCCATCGTGCCCGCGCGGCCGCGCCTCTCGCGCGCGGCCACGGTCCTGCTTGCCGTTGCCCTGACCTCTGGTTGCCTGTGCGCGGGGGTGTCCCCGTGGTGTCCGAGTGGGGCGTCCGGCGCGGGAAGCGCTCCCTGAGCGCCGCCGCGACCGGAGTGCCGGGCGGAGACCACCTGCTTGGGCCTGTCGTTTGGATCAGCGACCACCTGCTCCGGCTGGGGCCTGTCGTTTGGATCAGCCCGGTGTCGCGGGGGTGTGGCACGCGGGTCCGCTGCGTTGTCGTCGGTTGCGACGCTCCGCGTCGACGCCCTCCTGCGCCTTGCGGCCACCGCACACCCCGCTCGGGCCGGCCGATCAGCTCCGTCGGCCACGGCCGACCTGATCCCAACGAAAGGCCCTGGGTCAGTCCCGAGGCCCGGACTCGGTCGGTGCGGTCTCCCGCTCGATCCGCTCCGCGACGTGACGCAGCGCGGTCGCCCCGCACAACAGGGTGCCGTCCGCGGTCGACCTGTGGGCGCCCTCCGCGAGGCGGTGCCAGAGTTCGGGGCTGGCGACGAGGATCCGGGGGTCGATCACGACCCGGTCGCCGTCGGCGTCGCGGAGCAGCAGCCGCGGGGAGACGCCGTCGAGGCAGCGCACCGAGACCAGCCGGTCGGTGCGGACCCGCCGGGTGCGCAGCAGGCGGCGGGCGGTGAGCCAGCCCTCGCCGGCCCGGACGCGGACCGGGCACAGCACCAGGAAGAGCAGCACGGCCAGCGTGCACCACAGGGCGCCGCGTCCCGGCGAGAGTGAGCCCGCGCTCCCGTCGATCAGGAGCAGCAGGCCGAGGAGTACGACCGCGCAGCGGACCGAGTCGGCCAGGTCCCGGGCCCAGCGGCGGTCGTAGGCCGCCGCGTCGGGCTGTGGGCCGGTCGCGCCGGGCCGGTCGTGTCGCGTGTCGTCGCGGAGTCCCATGTGGCCGACGCTAGGGACCGGGCGGGCGGGCCCAGTGGGCTTTGACGTGACGCTGACGAGGGGCGGGAGGTTCTTGACGCCCTCGCAGCGCTCCGCGCGCGGCGCCCGTCACGGCCGCGTCAACGACGTATCAAGCTCCGTCGTCCGGGCGCGAAGAACGCGCAATGAGCGGTCTGCGGCACGTCGATCCGGGCACACCCTTGGTGCACCACGTGGCCCCCTACGTGTCCGCCGCACCACGGACCGGCCTGGTGGCGGCGGCCTCCCTCGTCCCGGACCGCGTCCTGAACGTCGCCGTCGCCGTCGCCGTCGCCGTCACGACCGGCGTGGCGGCTCTCACCCCGTAGTCGCGCACGCCGTACGGCGGGAGACCGACGCGGTGATCTGCCGGCTGCGGTTCCGGCTGCGGCGGTTCCGGCTGTGGAGACGCGCCCCTCGGCACGCGCCTCCCGCGTGCCGTCGAGACGAACCCGCCGCGCGCCCTGGCAGGAGCCTGCCGCGTGCCGCCGGTACGCGTCCGTGACGTGCGCCTCCGTCGGCGTCAGGGTCCCGTCAAGGGCCCGCAGCGCGCCGTAAGGGACACGTAAACGGCGGTCGGTTCCGGCCATCGAGGCTGTTTCCTCGAACTGTCCCCGTCCAACGAACCTCACTCCAGGAGTTCACGATGGCCGATCTGGCCTTCGTCGTCATCACGATCGCGGTCTTCGCGCTGGTGGCCTTCGTCGCCAAGGGGGTGACGAAGCTGTGACCGCCGAGAACATCGTCGGCCTCGTCGTGGCCGTCGCCCTGCTGGGCTATCTCGTCCTCGCCCTGATCTTCCCGGAGAGGTTCTGAGCCCCGACATGAGTCCCGTACTCGACGGCGTACTCCAGCTGCTCGCCCTCATAGCGGCGCTGGCACTCGCCTACGTCCCCCTCGGCAACTACATGGCCAAGGTCTACTCCTCCGACAAGCACTGGCGCGTCGAGAAGTGGATCTACAAGGGCATCGGTGCCAATCCGAACACGGAGATGCGCTGGCCCGCCTACCTGCGCGGTGTCCTGGCCTTCTCCGCGGTCGGCGTCCTCTTCCTCTACCTCCTGCAGCGGATCCAGGGCGTCCTGCCCGGATCCCTCGGATTCTCCGCGATCGACCCGGACCAGGCGTTCAACACCGCCGCGTCGTTCGTGAGCAACACCAACTGGCAGTCGTACTACGGCGAGCAGGCCATGGGCCACGTCGTACAGACCGCCGGTCTGGCTGTGCAGAACTTCGTCTCGGCCGCGGTCGGCATCGCCGTCGCGGTGGCCCTCGTTCGCGGTTTCGCGCGCTCGCGCACCGGTGAGCTCGGCAACTTCTGGGCCGACCTGGTCCGTGGCACGGTCCGCATCCTGGTGCCGCTCGCGGTGATCGCCGCGGTCGTGCTCGTCGCGTGCGGTGCGATCCAGAACTTCTCCGGCATCCACGAGGTCGGCCAGTTCATGGGCGGCTCGCAGCAGTGGAACGGCGGCGCGGTCGCCTCGCAGGAGGCCATCAAGGAGCTGGGCACCAACGGTGGCGGCTACTTCAACGCCAACAGCGCCCACCCCTTCGAGAGCCCGACTCCGTTCACGAACCTCTTCGAGATCTTCCTGCTGCTGGTGATCCCGTTCGCGCTGACCCGCACGTTCGGCATCCTGGTCGGCTCGGTCCGGCAGGGCTACGCGATCCTCGCGACGATGGCCACCATCTGGATCGGCTTCGTCGGTCTGATGATGTGGACCGAGTTCGCCCACCACGGCTCGGCGTTCCAGATCGCCGGCGGCGCGATGGAGGGCAAGGAGACCCGCTTCGGTGTCGGCGCCTCGTCGATCTTCGCGGTGTCGACCACCCTCACCTCGACCGGCGCGGTGGACTCCTTCCACTCGTCGTTCACCGGTCTCGGCGGCGGTATCACCATGCTCGGCATGATGCTGGGCGAGATCACGCCCGGCGGTACCGGATCCGGTCTCTACGGCATCCTGATCATGGCGATCATCGCGGTGTTCATCGCCGGTCTGATGGTCGGCCGCACACCCGAGTACCTGGGCAAGAAGATCGGCACCCGCGAGATCAAACTGGCGGCCTGCTACATCCTCATCACCCCGGCGCTGGTGCTGATCTTCACGGCGTTCGCGATGGCCCTGCCGACCCCGGGCAACTCGATGACCAACAGCGGGGCGCACGGCTTCTCCGAGATCCTGTACGCCTACACGTCCGCCTCCAACAACAACGGCTCGGCGTTCGCCGGTCTGAACGCGGACACGCAGTGGTTCAACAGCACACTCGGCCTCGCGATGCTCCTCGGCCGCTTCCTGCCGATCGTGTTCGTGCTGGCCCTGGCCGGCTCGCTCGCCGAACAGAAGCCCGTGCCGGTCACCGCGGGCACCCTGCGCACCGAGAAGCCGCTGTTCACCGGCCTGCTGGTGGGCGCGATCCTGATCATCACCGGTCTGACGTACTTCCCGGCCCTCGCACTGGGGCCGCTGGCCGAGGGGCTGGCGTCATGACGACCCGTACAGAGAACCAAGAGGACTCGATGTCCACAGCCACCCCGACCCGGGCGCCGCACAGCGACGTGCCGACCGGTCACAAGGACGAAAGCAAGATCGGCGCGGGACTGTTCGACCCGAAGCAGCTGCTGAGGTCGCTGCCGGACGCCTTCCGCAAGCTCGACCCGCGCGTGATGGTCAAGTCGCCCGTCATGTTCGTGGTGTGGATCGGCTCCCTGCTGACCACCGTGTTCTCCTTCAAGGACCCGGGTGACTGGTTCGGCTGGACCATCAGCGCCTGGTTGTGGCTGACGGTCGTCTTCGCCAACCTGGCCGAGGCCGTCGCCGAGGGCCGCGGCAAGGCGCAGGCCGACACCCTGCGCAAGGCCAAGACCGACACGGTCGCCCGCCGCATCAACGGCACGGCGGAGGAGCTCGTCCCCGGCACCGAGCTGAAGATCGGTGACCTCGTCGTCTGCGAGGCGGGCGACATCATCCCCGGCGACGGTGACGTCGTCGAGGGCGTCGCCTCGGTCGACGAGTCGGCGATCACCGGTGAGTCGGCGCCCGTCATCCGGGAGTCCGGCGGCGACCGCAGCGCCGTCACCGGCGGTACCAAGGTGCTGTCCGACCGGATCGTCATCAAGATCACGACGAAGCCGGGCGAGACCTTCATCGACCGGATGATCAGCCTGGTCGAGGGCGCCGCACGGCAGAAGACGCCGAACGAGATCGCGCTGAACATCCTGCTCGCGTCGCTGACGATCGTCTTCCTGCTCGCGGTGGCGACCCTGCCCCCGTTCGCGGCCTACGCGGGCAGCCATCTCACGATGATCGTGCTGGTGGCACTCCTGGTCTGTCTGATCCCGACCACGATCGGCGCGCTGCTGTCCGCGATCGGCATCGCGGGCATGGACCGCCTGGTCCAGCGCAACGTGCTGGCGATGTCGGGCCGTGCGGTCGAGGCCGCCGGTGACGTCTCCACCCTGCTGCTCGACAAGACCGGCACCATCACGCTCGGCAACCGCCAGGCGTCCGAGTTCGTGCCGGTGCGCGGCACCACCGAGGCCGAGGTCGCCGACGCCGCCCAGCTCTCCTCGCTGGCCGACGAGACGCCCGAGGGACGCTCCATCGTCGTCCTGGCGAAGGAGAAGTACGGACTGCGCGAGCGTCACCAGGGCGAACTGCACGGCGCCGAGTGGATCGCCTTCACCGCCCAGACCCGGATGTCCGGTGTGGACGTGGACGGGCGCATGATCCGCAAGGGCGCGGCCGGTTCGGTCGTGGCCTGGGTCCGCGAGCGCGGCGGCACGGTGTCCGCGGACGCCGACACGCTGGCCGACCGGATCTCCGAGTCGGGCGGTACGCCCCTGCTGGTGGCCGTCGAGGACACCGAGGGCGCCCGCGTCCTGGGCGTCATCCACCTCAAGGACGTCGTCAAGGAGGGCATGCGGGAGCGGTTCGACGAGCTGCGCCGCATGGGCATCAAGACCGTCATGATCACGGGTGACAACCCGTTGACGGCCAAGGCGATCGCCGAGGAGGCGGGCGTCGACGACTTCCTCGCGGAGGCCACTCCCGAGGACAAGATGGCCCTCATCAAGCGGGAGCAGGCCGGCGGCAAGCTGGTCGCGATGACCGGGGACGGCACGAACGACGCCCCCGCCCTCGCGCAGGCGGACGTCGGCGTGGCGATGAACACGGGTACGTCGGCCGCGAAGGAGGCCGGCAACATGGTCGACCTCGACTCCAACCCGACCAAGCTCATCGAGATCGTGGAGATCGGCAAGCAGTTGCTGATCACCCGCGGTGCGCTGACCACGTTCTCCATCGCCAACGACGTCGCGAAGTACTTCGCGATCATCCCGGCGCTGTTCGCGGCGGTCTACCCGGGCCTGGACAAGCTCAACATCATGCACCTGTCCTCGCCGGACTCCGCGATCCTGTCCGCGGTCGTCTTCAACGCGCTGATCATCATCGCGCTGGTGCCGCTCTCCCTGCGGGGCGTGCGCTACCGGCCCGTGAGCGCCGACCGGATGCTGCGGCGCAACCTGGGGATCTACGGCCTCGGCGGCCTGATCGCCCCCTTCATCGGCATCAAGATCATCGACATGATCATCTCCCTCATCCCCGGAATCGGCTGATCCCATGAACAACTCGGTTACGAACACAGCCAGGTTGCTGTGGGCGGCCCTGCGCGCGCTGCTGGTGCTCACGGTGGTGACGGGCATCGTCTACCCGCTCGCGATCACCGGTGTGGCACAGGGCCTGTTCAGCGACAAGGCGAACGGCTCGGAGATCAAGGCGGACGGCAAGGTCGTCGGCTCCTCCCTCATCGGCCAGCAGTACAACCTGCCGCTGAAGAAGGGCCAGGAGACCCCGGATCCCGACCTGAAGTGGTTCCAGGGCCGGCCGCAGAACGGCCTGGGCAGCAACAGCGTCAACACCCAGTACAAGCTGATCCTGTCGGGCGCGACGAACCGTGCCGGTGACAACACCGACCTGATCCAGTGGGTGAAGGACGCCAAGGCCGCCGTCGTCAAGGACAACTCGACCACCGAGTTCCAGGTCAAGGCGTCGGAGGTGCCCGCCGAGGCGGTCACGTCCTCCGGCTCCGGCCTCGACCCGGACATCTCCCCGGAGTACGCGGACCTCCAGGTCCACCGGATCGCCGAGCGGAACGACCTCCCGGTCGCCCAGGTGGAGAAGCTGGTCGAGGACCACACCGAGGGCCGCACCCTCGGCTTCATCGGCGAGCCCCGCGTGAACGTCCTCGAGCTGAACATCGCTCTCAAGGCCCTCGTGGCCAAGGGCTGATGGCGTTACGCGAACCGCACGGGAGCCGGCGGCCCGGGAGACATCCCGGTTCCGTCGGCTCCCGCCGCCATGAACGCGGTCACGGCCGCACGTACGACAGGAAAGGCGCACACCCATGACGCGGGTGCTGGTGGTGGAGGACGACCCGCAGCTCGTACGGGCCCTCGTGATCAACATGCAGGCGCGCCGGTACGGAGTGGACGCGGCCCCCGACGGAGCCACGGCCCTGCGCCTGGCAGCCGCGCGCCAACCCGACGTGGTGATCCTGGACCTCGGCCTCCCCGACATGGACGGCGTCGACGTGCTCAGGGCCCTGCGCGGCTGGAGCCGGGTGCCCGTCCTGGTGCTGTCGGCCCGTCGCTCCTCCGGCGAGAAGGTCGCCGCCCTGGACGCCGGGGCCGACGACTACATCACCAAACCGTTCAGCATGGACGAACTCCTGGCTCGGCTGCGGGCCGCCGTCCGTCGCACCGAGGACATCACGCCGTCCGCCGGGACGACCCGGGTGGTGACGGCGGACTTCACCATCGACCTGCTCGCCAAGAAGGTCGTCCGCGGCGGGACCGACGTGCGACTCACGCCGACGGAATGGCAGTTGCTGGAGATCCTGGTCATCCACCCCGGGCGGCTCGTCACACAGAAACACCTGCTCCAGGAGGTCTGGGGGGTCTCCCAGCGCAACAAGACCAACTACCTGCGGGTCTACATGGCCCAGTTGCGCCGCAAGTTGGAGTCCGACCCCTCCCACCCCCGCTATCTCATCACTGAACCCGGCATGGGTTACCGCTTCGAAGGGTGAACATGGCACGCGGCAAGCTTCGGATCTATCTCGGTGCGGCACCGGGCGTCGGCAAGACGTACGCGATGCTGTCCGAGGGGCATCGGCGGGTGGAGCGCGGTACCGACTGTGTGGTGGCGTTCGTGGAGCATCACGGGCGGCCGCGTACCGAGGTCATGCTGCACGGGCTGGAGCAGATCCCGCGCCGGGAGGTGGAGTACCGGGACACGGTCTTCACCGAGATGGACGTGGACGCCGTCCTGGCGCGCAGGCCCCAGGTGGCCCTGGTCGACGAGCTGCCCCACACGAACATCCCCGGTTCGCGTAATGCGAAGCGGTGGCAGGACGTGGAGGAGTTGCTGGCGGCGGGGATCGATGTCGTCTCGACGGTGAACATCCAGCATCTGGAGTCGCTGGGTGATGTGGTGGAGTCGATCACGGGGGTGCGGCAGCGGGAGACGGTGCCGGACGAGGTGGT
>NZ_JBHWCC010000076.1:0-36308 GCF_042735715.1 Streptomyces sp. NPDC059582 | reverse complement strand
GGGACGTACGCGGCGCGTACGTCCCGGGCCCCTTGGGCTCCGCGGCAGGTCTACTGCACGATCGTGATCCGGTCGGCCGCCGGCGGCGCGATCGGGGTCGCGGCCGAGGAGTTGGCCGTCAGGTACTCCACCAGCGCCGCCAGGTCGTCGGTGCCGACGACGTCACCCGTGCCCTGGCCCAGGGTGGTGAAGCCGTCGCCGCCGCCCGCGAGGAAGCTGTTCGTCGCGACGCGGTAGGTGGCCGCCGGGTCGATGGCCGCGCCGTTCAGCCGGATGGAGTCGGTGACCACACGGTCGGCGCCGGTCTTCGTCAGGTCCAGCGTGTACGTCAGGCCCGACGAGGGCTGAAGGATCTTCGGCGCGGCCGCGTTCGCGCCGCTCACCTGCTCCTTGAGCGCCTGGACGACCTGGGCACCGGTGAAGTCCTGGAGGTTCACGGTGTTGGAGAACGGCTGCACCGTGAAGCCCTCGGCGTAGGTCACCACGCCGTCGCCCTCGGCGCCCTTGGCCGCGTAGGTGAGGCCGGCGCGGACGCCGCCCGGGTTCATCAGCGCCAGGTCGGTCTCCGGGTCCAGCTTCTTGCCGTACGCCAGCTGGGCGTCCGCGATCAGGTCGCCCATCGGGGACTCGGTGCCGGTGCTGGCGACGTCGGCGGAGATGTAGCCGATCGCGCGGTTGCCGACGGGAGCGGCCAGGGTGTTCCACTTGGCGATCAGCTGGGTCATGTCGGCCGCCTTGGCGACGTCCCGGGTGACCACGCGGTTCGCGGACTTGACGGCCGTACGGGCGATGTCGCCGGTGAAGCGGTCGTACGTCAGCGTGGTGTCCGTGTAGAGACGGCCGAAGGACGCGGCCGAGGTGACCATGCGCGGCTTGCCGGCCGGGTCGGGGATCGTGCACACGTACGCCGCGTGGGTGTGGCCGGTGACCAGCGCGTCCACCTTCGGCGTGATGTTCTTGGCGATGTCGACGATCGGGCCGGAGATGCCGTCACCCGCGCCCGGCGCGTCGCAGTTGTAGTTGTACGAGCCCGAGCCGGGCAGTCCGCCCTCGTGGATCAGCGCGACGATCGACTTGACGCCCTGCTTCTCCAGCACCTTGGCGTACTTGTTGATCGTCTCGACCTCGTCCTTGAACTTCAGGCCCTTGACGCCCTCGGCGGAGACGATCCCCGGGGTGTCCTCCAGGGTCACGCCGATAAAACCGATCTTGACGCCGTTCTTCTTCCACACCGTGTACGGCTTGAGAATCGGCTTGCCGGTCTTCTCGTCGAGGACGTTCGCCGCGAGGTACGGGAAGTCGGCGCCCCGGAACTTCTTGTCCGTGTAACAGCCGGCCGTCGGGTGGCAGCCGCCGTTCTGGAGGCGGGCCAGTTCCCTGGCCCCCTCGTCGAACTCGTGGTTGCCGACGGACGTGACGTCCAGGTCGAGCTTGTTCAGCGCCTCGATGGTGGGCTCGTCGTGGAACAGGCCCGAGATCAGCGGGGAGGCACCGACCATGTCGCCGCCGGCCGCGGTGATCGAGTACGCGTTGCCCTTGCGGGCCTGGCGCAGATGCGTCGCGAGGTACTCCACGCCACCCGCGTCGATCGTCTTCGTCGTGCCGTCGGCCTGCAGCTCGGTGACGCGGCCGGAGGAGCCCGACGGCGGTTCGAGGTTGCCGTGCAGGTCGTTGAAGGAGAGCAGCTGGACGTCCTGGTAGCGGCTCGGCTTCGGGTGGTGGCCGTGCCCGCCCCGCTCGTGCGCGTCCGCCGGCAGCGCGGCGGCCAGTGCGCCGACGGTGGCGAGACCGGCGGCGGTCGCGAGAAGCCGGTATGCACGGCGTCTGCGGCCGGGGTACGGCTGGGATGTGGCTGGCATGCGCCCCCCTGAGGCTGGTGTGCGTCCCCGGGGCCGTCACGGCCCAGTGGGTCTGCTGAGGATGTGGCCCGTCCGGCGCAGCCTAGGGTCAACGCGCGTAGCGCGACAGGGGGTTCGTGGTTACATCCTGGTTTCCCTTCACTCGATCCTTTGCCCCCACTTTGCCGGGCACTCCCCTTACCCTCGTACGCATGACCAGCGACGACACCGCACGGCTCCCCGGCGCCCGATCCATCGAGACCCACTCCGCGCTCTCCCCGGAACAGACCGAATCCGTGCTCGGGCTGCTCGCCGAGGCCGCGCTCAACGACGGCCAGCAGGCGGTGTCCGAGCAGGGCCGGCTGCAACTGCGCGGCGGCGCCCGCGAAGGGGTCTCCCATCTGCTGTTGGTCGTGGGCGACGAACTGGTCGGCTACGCGCAGCTGGAGGACACCGACCCGGTGGAGGCGCCGGCCGCCGAGATGGTCGTGCACCCTTCGCACCGCGGCCACGGGCACGGGCGGGCGCTGGGTTCCGCGCTGCTCGCCGCCTCGGGGAAGCGGCTGCGGGTGTGGGCGCACGGCGGGCACTCCGCAGCCCGGCACCTGGCCCAGGTCCTCGGTCTCACCCTGTTCCGTGAACTGCGCCAGATGCGGCGGTCGTTGACCGACCTCGAACTGCCCGAGCCGGTGCTTCCGCAGGGGGTGACCCTGCGGACCTTCGAGCCCGGCACCGACGACGCGGCCTGGCTGGCCGTGAACTCCGCGGCGTTCGCCCACCACCCCGAACAGGGGTCCCTCACCCAGCGCGACCTCGACGACCGCGAGGCCGAGGCCTGGTTCGATCCCGCGGGGTTCTTCCTGGCCTTCCGCGGGGACCGGCTGATCGGCTTCCACTGGACGAAGGTCCACGCCGAGGAGCGGCTCGGCGAGGTCTACGTCCTCGGGGTCGCGCCCGGTGCGCAGGGCGGCGGGCTCGGGAAGGCGCTCACCACGGTCGGGCTGCGGCATCTCGCGGCGCAGGCGCTGCCCACGGCGATGCTGTACGTCGACGCCGACAACAAGGCGGCGGTGTCCGTGTACGAGCGGCTGGGGTTCCTCACCCACGAGACGGATCTGATGTATCGCACGGAGACGTGAGCGGAGGTCCGGGGGCTGCCGCCCCCAGCCCCCGCTGTCGGCCCGAAGGGCCTGGTCCTCACACGCCGGACGGGCTGACATCCGCCGGCCGGCGCCGCAAGCCGCGCCCGCGCCGGACGGCGAGCCCGCGGCGCAGTGGTTCCGGGGTGCACAGCACGGCGACCGCGGTCGCGAGCACCAGCAGCAGGGCCCAGCGTTCGTGCGCCTCTCCCCAGTGCTTGTCGCCCACCGACACCAGGAGTGCCCAGCGCTCGGGGAGAAGCAGCGTCGGTACGGTGACTCCGCCGAGCAGCAGGGCCACCGCGACGCCGGTGCCCGGTCGGGACTCGTCCGTGAACCGGACCCGGGCCGCGGCGGCGGCCAGGGCGAACAGGGCGCAGGCGGCCGCCTCCAGGGTGACGGCGCCCACCGGGGGCCGCGCCTGACCCGGTACGAGCAGCAGCGCCGCCGTCCACCACAGGGCGACCACCGGAGCGGTCAGGGCGAGCCGCAGGGCGCTGCGCACCGGACGGCGTACCGGCACCGAAGCGGTGGTGTGCCGGGCCGGGTCGTCCAGCAGGAACGCCAGGCCGAGGCCGAGGCAGAGGGCGGCGGCCCGCAGCAGGCCGAGGCACAGCCACGGGTCGGGCGGGCCGGGCAGCAGGCGCGAACCGCCGACCAGCAGGAGTCCGAGACCGCCGGCCGCGGCGAGGGCCGGCCAGGGCAGCGTGCGCCAGACGGGGCGCAGCAGGGCGCGGATCACGGCGTCCCCCTTCGTTTTCGTTCCCGTTCCGCTTCCGCTTCCGCTTCCGCTTCTCGGGTGGTCCTGGCTAGTGCCGTGGCAGGCAACGTTCGCCCGTGAAGGAGCGGCGTCCGGTGCGTGCTCTCGACGTGCCGGCCGGAAGTCCTCGTACTGGGCGTACGTGGGCTTTCGGCCGGTGCGGCGAGAGGGCGTGCCGGGCGTCGCGACGGGGCGAACGTCGCCTGCTGCGGCACTAGGCGCCACACGACTCGTCACTCGTCTCACCGTCCGTCTCCCCCTTCGTCGGCGCCTTCACGTCCAGGAGTTCCGCGACGCGCGTGAGCGACGTCTTCGGTGAGGTCAGCTCGGTCCAGTGGGCCTTGACCTTGGCGGTGACGCCGTAGCGCGGCTGCTGGAGCAACTGCCGTACGACCTCGGTCTGTCCGGCGCTCATGGAGACGGCGCCCGCGGGAGCCAGCGCGATCGCGGAGCCCGTGACGCTGTCGTCGAGGCGGACGTCGCGCAGCGCGGTCACCGGGTCGGACTCCGCGCCCAGCGCCAGCCACATGATCGTCACGACCCGGGAGTCGCACACCTCACCGCCCGTCGCCTCGTCGCCCGCCACCAGCACGGAGGCGACGGCGACCTCGAACTGGGGGATCCGGTTGCCGCCCCAGGCGGTGCCGACGGTGACCTGGCCGGGCGCGGTGAGCGGGTCGATCGCGCCCGACCCCTCAAGGCCGTAACGGGCCTCGACGCGCTGCCGTACGGTCAGCCGCGTGCTTCCCGCCGCACCACCCGCGAGGCTTTGCACCCGGTCGGCCGTGGCGGCCCAGTCGGCGGTGAGGCCGGTCCACTCGGGGAAGGCGCAGTACGTCGAGGTGCCGTGCGCGACACACTTCTGGACGCGCTCCGGGTGGACGGACGCCTCGGCGCGGGCGGCCTTCAGCGCGGCCGAGTCGCCGGGGGCCTGCCCCGCGGCCCCCGCGACCGTGACGGCGAGGGCTGCGACGGCCGTCACCCGGATCAGCCGGGTGCGTCCGCCGCTCAGCAGCAACCCGCCGCAGAGCAGAAGCAGGGCGAGTCCCGCCAGGTACAGCGCGTGCCAGGCGGCCGGGCGGCCGATCAGGGCGGACGGGTAGGGGGCCGCGCCGGTCTCGGTGACGACCGGCCACAGCTCACGCAGCCAGTGCGCACCGCCGACGTTCACCGACACGAGCGTGAACAGGATGTAGCCGCCGACCACGACGAGCGGCGCGGCGAAGGAGGACGGGACCAGCCGGGCGAGCAGCACGCCGACGGTGCCGGACAGCAGCACGGTCAGCGGGGCCACGGCCAGTTCGGCGAACGAGCCGTGACCGGTCGCGCCCGGCTTCAGCGCCGCCCAGGTGAACTCGAAGGTCACGACGAGCGCGGTGAGCGCCGCGTAGGGCACGACGGACAGGGCGTGCGCGAGGGTGCGCCGCCAGGGTTCCATGGGCAGGACGGCGTCGTGCCGGTCGGTGCCGTTGCGGCGCGAGCGCAGCGCGGCCCGGTTCACGCAGACGAGCAGGGCGATGGCGACGAAGAACGGCTTGGCCTGCGTACCGCGGTCGACGTCCTGGAGGACCGGATAGGCGTCCATGCCCTCCCGGCCCGAGAACATCTGCCAGACGGTGTAGCCGACGTACAGCAGGAAGAAGACGAACACCGGTATGTACTGGAGGAGTTCGCGGGCCTCGAAGCGGGCGAGGGCGAGGACGGCCGCCGTGTGCCGGGGGGCGGGGGCGGGTTCGACGGCCATGGGGGCCGTTTCCATGACTCCGGTGGCGCTCATGCGGCGGCCTCCGCCGGCTGACCGTCGAGGGTGAGCAGGTAGCCGTCCTCCAGGGTCGGTTCGAGGAGGTCGGCGCCCTCGGGCGGGTCGCCGACGTTGCGGAAGGTGCCGAGCCCCGTACGCCATCCGGCTCGTGCTCCCGGGTGCCGCTCGGCGCTGCTCCACACCCGGCCGGCCGCTTGTGCGGTGAGCTCGGCGGGGGTGCCCTCGAAGCGGACGCGGCCGGCGGCCATGACGATCACGCGGTGGCAGAGCATCGCCACGTCCTCGGTCTGGTGGGTGGACAGCAGGACCGTCCGGCCCTCGCCCGACTGGGCGATCAGCTCGCGGAACCGCATGCGCTGCTCGGGGTCCAGGCCGACGGTCGGCTCGTCGAGGACGAGGAAGCCGGGGTCGCCGACGAGGGCGGCGGCGAGGGCGACGCGCTGCCGCATCCCGCCGGACAGCCGCTTGATGCGCCGGCCGCGTACGTCGGACAGGTCGACGGCGTCGAGCACCCGCCGCACCTCGCGGTGCCGGGCGCCGCGGTCGGTCATCTCCTTGAGGATCGCGACGTAGTCGACGAACCCGAAAGCGGTGAAGTCCGGGTGGAACCCGGGGGTCTGCGGCAGGTATCCCAGGGCGCGGCGCACGCTCTGCCGGCCGGCCGCGGTGCCCGGGTCGTGCCCGAGGACGGTGAAGGCGCCCCGGTCGGCGGGCACGGCGGTGGCGAGCACCCGCAACAGGGTGGTCTTGCCTGCCCCGTTGGGACCGAGCAGCCCGGTGACCCCCTCGGTCAGCCGCAGGGAGACCTCGTCGAGGGCCGCGATCCCGCCGTAGCGAAGAGTCAGCCCGGAGGCGGAGACGGTGGGCGTCATGGGGCGTTCCTTTGGGAGAGACGGGAGAGGTCGGATCGGAGGGTTCGGGCGCGGGGCACTGCCACGGGGTTCATCCGTCGCCCGGGTCGGAGCGGTCGGGGGCGCGGGACGGCCACGGGCCTCATCCGTCGCCCCCGTCGCCGGTGTCGGAGGAGCCGCGGGACGTCGGGGCGGTGACGTAGAGGCGCAGGAGCTCCGCGACGCACACGGCGACCGCCGCGGCTGCGAACGCGGCTGCCTTGAGCAGCAGCACGAGCCGCTTGCGGCGCCGCGCGCCGGGCGTCATCGCGGCAGGGCGGTCCGTCATCGCGGGAAGGGGGCCCGCCATCGCGGGAGAGGAGTCCGTCATCGTGGAAGAGGCGTCCTTCGTGGAAAGGGAGTCCGTCATCGGAGGAAGGTCCGTCACAGCGCACGTCCGTCCGAGGAGGCCCCGAACAGCACCCGGGCCGACGACAAGTCGAACCGGTCGCGGGCCGCGTACAGCAGTCCGACGGCGACCGCGGCGACCGCGCCCGCCACTCCCTGGCCGGCCGGGGTGAACGGCGCGAGGGTCCCCTCGGTGGTGGCCCTCGCCGCGACGAGGAGGCCGATCCACGCGCCGCCGACCAGGCCGGGGGCGAGGACGGGGCCCAGCCGTGGCATCAGGGCCAGTCCCGTCGCGGTCAGCGCGAGCGCGGGCAGCAGCCAGGCCAGTGCGCGCAGCCCGTAGCCGGGGAGCGCGAGGGTCGCGAGGCCGTTGAGCCCGAGGCCGACCGCCAGGACGGCGACCGTGCGGATCAGCAGCAGCCGGAAGCCGTGCAGCGGCGAGACGACGGCCATCTCGTACGTCGGGTCGAGCGCGGGCCCGTAGGACAGCGCGACCCCGGCGAGCGGCAGCAGCGGTGCCAGGACCAGGAAGAACGTGGGCGAGTGCGCGGACTGGACCGTGTCGGCGGCGAGCACCGTCATCAGCAGGACCGCGACGACCGCCCCGAGCCAGGAACGGCGCAGCACGGGCGTGGCGGTGAGCAGCCGCGCCGTGTGGTCGGCGATGCCGACGCGGACCAGCGCCCACTCGACGAACCCGCGCCTGGGCGCGTCCAGTTCGGCGTCGAGTCGTTCCCAGCCGGCGTCCAGCGCGACCGGGTCGTCGGCCTGCGCGAGCCGGGCGCGGCAGTCGGCGCAGGCCGCCAGGTGCGTGTCGGCGGACCACAGCCGGGGCGCCGCCAACTCGCCCCGTAGGTAGGCCCGGATGTCGTCCTCCGGCACATGCCAGGTCGTACTCATGCCAGCGCCTCCCGCAGTTGCTTGCGGGCGCGCAGGGCCCGCGTCTTGACCGTGCCGGGCGGGATGCCGAGCAGCACGGCCGCCTCTCTGGTGGTGAGTCCGTCGACGACCGTCGCCTGGAGGACGGCCCGCAGCTCGGGCGAGAGCCGCACCAGGGCCCCCGCGAGGTCCCCGTGCTCCACCCCCGCGAGCACGCGTTCCTCCGCCGAGACCTCGTCCCGGTGCCGCAGCCGCGCCAGTGCCTGCCGCAGCCGCCCGCGCGCACCGTCGCCGCGCATCACGTCGACAAGACGCCGTGACCCGATGCGCCACAGCCACCCCGCGGCATCTCCGGAGTACCCGTCCTCGCGGTAGCGCGCGGTCCCCCGCCACACCGCGAGAAACGTTTCCTGTACGACGTCGTCGACGATCCCGGCGTCGGCGCACCGGCCGCGCAGCCGGGCGCCGAGCCACGGCGCGAACCGCCGGTACAGCTCCTCGAAGGCGCGCCGGTCCGCGTCCGCCGCGATGGCGCGCAGCAGCTCCCCGTCGCTTCTCGTTTCGCTC
This sequence comes from Streptomyces sp. NPDC059582, assembly GCF_042735715.1. Classification (NCBI taxonomy): domain Bacteria; kingdom Bacillati; phylum Actinomycetota; class Actinomycetes; order Kitasatosporales; family Streptomycetaceae; genus Streptomyces; species Streptomyces sp. NPDC059582. The sequence continues at coordinate 28,125 of NZ_JBHWCC010000076.1, read as the reverse complement.
ACGTCTCCTCATCGGACGAGCCCTGCCGATCGGTTCACAGGATCGCGGCCGACTTTCCGGATCATCGACGGGGGCCGACCGGCACAGGCCCGGGCACCGCGCCCGCGGAAGACCATGCCCGGCATACGAAAAACGACTTCCGATGATCGGAAACCGTCACGAACTCGCACAAGCCGACCCCTGTTTCCCGCCTCCCGTCGCACTTCTGGCCCATGCGCCCCGACGAGTCCGGAATCCTTCTTGCGGTCACCGCCCGATCCGGCCGCGCGGGACGCGACAGGCCCTGGCACGGACCCCCGGGAGCCGCGCCCCGATATCCCGCACGCCATGTCTCCGTAACCAACGGTTCAGACGAACTTGCGACGCTCAGCCAATGAACCCCGTCGTGCCTGAGCCTTCGCCGCCCCCCGAGGGCAGCGCCGCCGCGCTCCCGCCCGCACGCTCCGACGCGCCTGTCATGCTGCTGGCGCGGAAGAATGGGTCCATGAGCCAGCCAAACGCCCAGGCACAGGTCCAGCACGCGCAGCCCTCCGTGGGCTCCATAGCCGCGCACCGCCCGCACACCGTGTCGGCCGCGGTCTCCGACCTGGAACCCGACATCGATGCCGACCTCGACGAATACGAGGAGTCGCCGCACGACGGGCCTCAGCTGCCGCAGGGTCGATTCCTCGACCGGGAGCGCAGCTGGCTCGCGTTCAACGAGCGTGTCCTCGAACTCGCCGAGGACCCGAACACGCCCCTCCTCGAACGGGCGAACTTCCTGGCGATCTTCGCCAGCAACCTGGACGAGTTCTTCATGGTCCGGGTGGCCGGCCTGAAGCGCCGTATCGCCACCGGGGTCGCCACCCGCTCCGCCTCCGGCCTCCAGCCCCGCGAGGTGCTGGAGATGATCTGGGCCCGCTCCCGCGAGCTCATGGCCCGGCACGCCGCCTGCTACCACGAGGACATCGCCCCCGCCCTGGCGGAGGAGGGCATCCACCTGGTGCGCTGGAGCGAGCTGACCGAGAAGGAGCAGGCGCGCCTCTTCACGCTCTTCCGCCACCAGATCTTCCCGGTACTGACCCCCCTCGCGGTCGACCCGGCGCACCCCTTCCCGTACATCTCCGGCCTGTCCCTGAACCTGGCCGTCGTCGTACGCAACCCGGTCAGCGGCCACAAGCACTTCGCCCGCGTCAAGGTCCCGCCGCTGCTGTCCCGCTTCCTGGAGAGCTCCCCCGGCCGGTACGTCCCCATCGAGGACGTCATCGCCGCCCACCTGGAGGAACTGTTCCCGGGCATGGAGGTGCTGGAGAGCCACGCCTTCCGGCTCACCCGCAACGAGGACCTGGAGGTCGAGGAGGACGACGCCGAGAACCTCCTCCAGGCCCTGGAGAAGGAGCTCATGCGGCGCCGCTTCGGGCCGCCGGTGCGCCTGGAGGTCGAGGAGTCCATCGACCGCGAGGTGCTCGACCTCCTGGTGCGCGAGCTGAAGATCGGCGAGGCCGAGGTGTACCCGCTGCCGGGGCCCCTGGACCTGACCGGCCTCTTCCGCATCCACGGCCTGGACCGGCCCGAGCTGAAGTACCCGAAGTTCGTCGCCGGCACCCACCGCGACCTCGCCGAGGTGGAGTCCGCCTCGGCCCCCGACATCTTCGCGGCGCTGCGCAACCGGGACGTGCTCCTGCACCACCCCTACGACTCCTTCTCCACCTCCGTCCAGGCCTTCCTGGAGCAGGCGGCCGCCGACCCCGACGTCCTCGCCATCAAGCAGACCCTGTACCGGACCTCCGGCGACTCGCCGATCGTCGACGCGCTCATCGACGCCGCAGAGTCCGGCAAGCAGGTCCTCGTGCTGGTCGAGATCAAGGCCCGCTTCGACGAGCACGCCAACATCAAGTGGGCGCGCAAGCTGGAGGAGGCCGGCTGCCACGTGGTGTACGGCCTGGTCGGTCTGAAGACCCACTGCAAGCTGTCCCTGGTGGTCCGCCAGGAGGGCGAGACGCTACGGCGCTACAGCCACGTCGGCACCGGCAACTACCACCCGAAGACGGCCCGCCTCTACGAGGACCTGGGCCTGCTGACGGCGGACCCGCAGGTCGGCGCGGACCTCTCCGACCTGTTCAACCGGCTCTCCGGCTACTCCCGCCGTGAGACCTACCGCCGCCTCCTCGTCGCCCCGAAGTCCCTGCGGGACGGGCTGATCGCGCGCATCAACAAAGAAGTCCAGCACCACCGCGCCGGCCGGCCCGCCCACGTCCGCATCAAGGTCAACTCGATGGTGGACGAGGCGGTCATCGACGCCTGCTACCGCGCGTCCCAGGCGGGCGTGCCGGTCGACATCTGGGTACGCGGCATCTGCGCGGTGCGCCCGGGCGTCACGGGCCTGTCGGAGAACATCCGGGTCCGCTCCATCCTCGGCCGCTTCCTCGAACACTCCCGGGTGTTCGGCTTCGGCAACGGCGGCGAGCCCGAGGTGTGGATCGGCAGCGCCGACATGATGCACCGCAACCTCGACCGTCGAATAGAGGCCCTGGTCCGGGTCACCGACCCGGCCCACCGCGCGTCCCTCAACCGGTTGCTGGAAACCGGCATGTCCGACTCCACCTCGTCCTGGCACCTGGGCCCGGACGGCGAGTGGATCCGGCACGCGACCGACGCGGACGGTCAGCCCCTGCGCAACATCCAGGAGATGCTCATAGACGCCCGGAGGCGCCGGCGTGGCACAGCAACACCTTGACCCGACGGACCCCGCGGCGGGGCCGGTGACGGGGGACGCCCTCGCACGCTATCTCCGGTCCCAGGCCACGGAGTTCCTGCGCGCCCTGCGCCTGCACCGGGAGACCGGCGGCAGCGGCGGCGCCCCCGGTCGGGCACAGCCGAAACCGGGCGACAACGGCACGGCGGGATCCGCCGACGCGGCGCTGGCCCTGCGTCAGTCGGCCCGCCGTATCAGCGGCAGCCTGCACACCTACCGCCCACTGCTGGACGCCGCCTGGTCGGAGGAGATCCGCCCCGAACTGGCTTGGCTGTCCGGCACGTTGGCACTGGAGCACGCCTGCGAGGCCCGCCTGGAGCGGCTGTTGCTGGCACTGCACCGGTTGTCCGGGGCCACGGTGTTCCCGGCGCAGCCGACGGTGAGCGCGGCGGCACCCGGCACCACAGGCCCCGGCGTCCCGCCCCCGGCGACGGCGGAGCGCGGCAACCTCACGGTGGGCGCGGCCAAGGCGGGCGCCCTGCTGGAACGGCAGCTGACGCTCGCCAGGACCCGGGCCCACAGCACCGCGCTCCAGGCCCTGGGCTCATCGCGCTTCCACGCCGTCGCGGACAAGCTCGCCGTGCTCGCCAGCGACGTCCCGCTCGTCCCGGCCGCCTCGACCACGGACCTGCGCCCCCTCGCGGCCGCGGCCGAGGAACGCCTCACGGCCGCCGTGACCGCCCTGCCCCTGGTCACGGCCGGCCACCCCTACAACGCGGAGGCCCTGATCCACGGCCTCTCCCCCGATCCGTCCCCGCACCCCCAGGACGCGCCCTGGCACCAGGTCCGCCTGCTGCTGCGCCTGTACCGCTACGCGCGCGAGGTCCTGGCCGAGGACGGCGAGGAGACCTCCCTGCACGTGAGCGTGCTGGCGGCCGGGCAGGCCCTCAACCGGCACCGCGACGCCTCCGAGGCCGCCGCGGCCGCGGCCCAGGCGGCCCGTACGCCCCGCATCGCCCCGGCGACGGCGTACGCGCTCGGGGTGCTCCACGCAGACCAGCGGCACGAGGTGGAGGCGGCGAGGTTCGCCTTCCAGCAGGCATGGCAGAAACAGACCGTCACGACGTCCTGACCCGCTGGGAGGCTGAGACCCGGTGACCGAAACGAACGACAGCACCGTCCAGGCGGCCGGCTGTGTCCTGTGGCGCCGCTCCCCGTTCGACGGGGGGCTGGAGCTCTGCCTGGTCCACCGGCCGAAGTACGACGACTGGTCCCACCCCAAGGGAAAGCTGAAGCGCGGCGAGGAAGCGCTCGCCGGCGCCCTGCGCGAGGTCGCCGAGGAGACGGGGTACTCCGCCGATCCCGGGGCCCGGCTGCCGACCCTGTGCTATCTCGCCAACGGCCGCCCGAAGCAGGTCCGCTACTGGGCCGCCGAAGCCGTGTCCGGAGCGTTCGCCCCGAACCACGAGGTCGACCGCATCCTGTGGCTCTCCCCCGCCGCGGCCCGCGACCGCCTCACCCAGCCCCGCGACCGGACCCTGGTCGACGACCTGCTGGTGACCGTGCGGCACGCCTGACCCGGCGCCACCGGGAGGAGAGCGGCTCAGCCGCCCGCCACATGCCCCTCCGCGTCCGTCCGCGCCATGCTCCGCGCCCGGCGGGCCGGCCCGCGCCAGCCGCAGCTGCAGCGCGCCACACAGAAATGCCCCTGTTCGGCCGTCGTCGTGCGATGTCCCGACGGTTCCCGGTCGAGATCCGGCCCCTCATGCTGCGCCACGTCGACCACGTTACCGAGTCTCGGTAAAGGGCTCGTATGCCGCCCGGGGGAACCCGGCCCGCGCGTGACCGGCGTCGCCCGCCCGTCGTTAGCCGAAACGACGGGAGGCCCGTGACGGACGTACCGGCTGGGGGTAGGCAGGCGATGACGGCAAGGCAGCGGTGGCACGGTCGGACGACGGGCACGACCGCCGTGGCGGGGCTCGTGGCCTGGGTCTGTGTCGGGGCCACCGGATGTTCCTGGAGCGGTGCCGCGGCCGAGGACGCGCGCGGTGCGGGCGATCCCGTCGAGACGCTGCGGCACGCCGCCGACCGGCTGGTGGACGCGGGCAGCTCCAAGGCCCGCACCTCGATGGAGATGGCCACCGGCGGCACCCGCGTGACCATCCGGGGCGAGGGCGTCTACGACTACCGCAGACAGCTCGGCCGGCTGAAGGTGCTGCTGCCGCAGGACCCGGCCGGACAGAGCGAGCACCGGCCCATCACCGAGCTCCTCGCGCCGGGCGCCCTGTTCATGAAGAACCGGGGTGCGGGAGTACCGGACGACAAGTGGGTCCGGGTGGCGACGACGGATCTGTCGGACGGGAACCTGGTGACGGGCGGGGCCACCGATCCGTATGCCGCCGCCGAGGTGCTGCGCGGGACGCGGGCGGCCACCTACCTGGGCAGGACCGAGGTCGCGGGGACCAGGGTGCGGCACTACCGCGGCACCGCCGACCTGAACGCGGCGGCGGCACGCGCCTCTGCGGGTGGGCGGGGCTCGCTGCGGGCGGCGGCAAAAGGGTTCGCCACGGCCGAGGTGCCGTTCGACGTCTACCTCGACGACCAGGGGCGCATCCGCAAGATCCGGCAGCGGTTCAGCTTCGTCAACGGGCGGCAGAAGGACGCCGTGGCGGTCACGTCGACGGCGCTGCTCTACGATTTCGGGGCCTCCGCGGACGTACGGTTGCCGGCGACCGGGGACATCTACGCGGGGCGGATCGCCGAGGAATGAGGCGGGAGGACTAGCCCGTCCGTGCCATGCGCGGTGTGTAGGCCGCTCCCTACTCTAGGAAGTCGGTGACGACAGAGGTGAGGTGACGCGCGTGGCTCCGGTCGGCGGTACGGCAGTTCAGGACCACGTGGCCCTCGCCGAGATCGAACTGTGCGGGGAGCTGATCATCGCGGCCTCGGCCGCCGACGAGGACCGGCTCAGCCTGGAGAGCATCGACGAGGTGCTGCGGGTGGCGGAGGAGCGCGCCGCCTCCGGCCGCTGAACTTTCGGCCGGTGAGCCCTCGGCCACTGAGAACCGGCCCCGCGCGCGGCGGGTCTCAGGTGCGCAGCAGTCGGCCGATCGCCTTCGTCGCCTCTTCCACCTTGGCGTCGACCTCGGCACCGCCCTTGACGGCGGCGTCGGCGACGCAGTGGCGCAGGTGTTCCTCCAGGAGTTGCAGGGCGAAGGACTGCAAGGCCTTGGTGGAGGCGGACACCTGGGTGAGTATGTCGATGCAGTAGACGTCCTCGTCGACCATGCGTTGCAGACCCCGGATCTGGCCCTCGATCCGACGCAGTCGCTTGAGGTGCTCGTCCTTCTGCTTGTGGTATCCGTGCACGGGCGCTTCCGGCACGGCTGCCGCGGAGGGCGCCGTCGTGCCGGCCTCGGTGGTCGTCATCGCGTCCTCCTGCTGACTGATACCCCTGGTGGGTATATGGTAACGAACTTTGCTGGGTATAGGGCCCTTGCCCGTGGCGGGTGCTGGACCCCGTGATGATCGTTCTGCCTGATGGGCGACACTGGGGGACGGCCCATTAGCCGTGGCCGGATGATGCGCCTAGCATCAGCCTGACCGAAACCGATGCATCCCGAGGACCCCACGTGCGCTTTCGTCTGACCCCCAGGGAGACGAGCTTCTATGACATGTTTGCCGCGTCCGCGGACAACATCGTCACGGGCTCGAAACTCCTGATGGAACTGCTCGGGGCGGACGCTTCCGCCCGGGTCGAGATCGCAGAGCGTATGCGGGCCGCAGAACACGCCGGTGACGACGCCACACACGCGATCTTCCATCAACTGAACTCCTCGTTCATCACGCCCTTCGACCGCGAGGACATCTACTCGCTCGCCTCGTCCCTCGACGACATCATGGACTTCATGGAGGAGGCCGTCGACCTGGTCGTCCTCTACAACGTGGAGGAACTGCCCAAGGGCGTAGAGCAGCAGATCGAGGTGCTGGCGCGGGCCGCGGACCTGACCGCGGAGGCCATGCCGAACCTGCGCACCATGCAGAACCTGACCGAGTACTGGATCGAGGTCAACCGCCTCGAGAACCAGGCGGACCAGATCCACCGCAAGCTGCTGGCCCAGCTCTTCAACGGCAAGTACGACGCGATCGAGGTGCTGAAGCTCAAGCAGATCGTGGACGTACTGGAGGAGGCGGCGGACGCCTTCGAGCACGTCGCCAACACGGTGGAGACCATCGCGGTCAAGGAGTCCTGAGCTAGTCCATGGACACCTTCGCCCTGGTCGTGACCATCGCGGTCGCGCTCTTCTTCACCTATACCAACGGCTTCCACGACTCAGCCAACGCGATCGCCACCTCCGTCTCGACCCGGGCGCTGACGCCCCGCGCCGCACTCGCCATGGCCGCGGTCATGAACCTCGCCGGTGCCTTCCTGGGCAGCGGGGTCGCCAAGACCGTCAGCGAGGGCATCATCCAGACGCCCGAGGGTTCGAAGGGGATGGGCATCCTCTTCGCGGCGCTGGTCGGGGCGATCACCTGGAACCTGGTCACCTGGTACTTCGGCCTGCCCTCGTCCTCCTCGCACGCGCTGTTCGGCGGCATGGTCGGCGCGGCCCTCGCGGGCGGTACGACGGTCTACTGGAGCGGGGTGCTCGACAAGATCGTCATCCCGATGTTCCTGTCCCCGATCGTGGGCCTGCTCGTCGGCTACCTGGTCATGACCGCGATCATGTGGATCTTCCGGAAGGCCAACCCGCACAAGGCCAAGCGCGGTTTCCGCATCGCGCAGACCGTCTCGGCGGCGGCCATGGCCCTCGGTCACGGCCTCCAGGACGCCCAGAAGACGATGGGCATCGTGGTGATGGCACTGGTCATCGCCGACGTCGAGGACTACAGCGACCCGATCCCGGTCTGGGTCAAGCTGGTCTGCGCGGTGATGCTGTCGCTGGGCACGTACGCCGGTGGCTGGCGCATCATGCGCACCCTCGGCCGCAAGATCATCGAGCTCGACCCGCCGCAGGGGTTCGCCGCGGAGACGACCGGTGCGTCGATCATGTTCACCACGGCGTTCCTCTTCAAGGCGCCGATCTCCACGACCCACGTCATCACCTCGGCCATCATGGGCGTCGGCGCGACGAAGCGCGTGAACGCGGTGCGCTGGGGTGTCGCCAAGAACATCGTCCTCGGCTGGTTCATCACGATGCCGGCAGCGGCACTGGTCGCCGCGGCGAGCTTCTGGCTCGTGAACCTGGCGTTCCTGTAACGCGGGGGGCTGCGCGCCCGGCGTGAACGGGCGCACGAGCGGCAGGCCACGGCGCGGGGGAGCCGCGGGCCCCGGCGCGAGGGGGCGGGGGAGCCGCAGGCTCAGCGCGAGGAGGCGGGGGAGCCGCAGGCCCAGCGCGAGGAGGCGGCTGCGCAGGCCCCAGCGCGAGAGGGCAGGTAAGCCGCAGGCCACAGCGGGCCGAATGTGCGCAGATGCGCCGCCCCGGCGCGAGTGAGCGGGGAAGCCGCAGGCCCCAGCGCGAGAAGGCGGGTAAGTCGCCGACCACGGCGTGGGCTGAGATGTGCGCAGACGCGCCGCCCCGGCGCGAGTGAGCGGGGAAGCCGCAGGCCCCAGCGCGAGAAGGCGGGTAAGCCGCAGGCCACAGCGGGCCGAATGTGCGCAGACGCGCCGCCCCGGCGCGAGTGAGCGGGGAAGCCGCGGGCCCCAGCGCGAGAAGGCGGCTGAGCGCAGGCCCAGCGCGAGGAGGCGGCTGCGCAGGCCCCAGCGCGAGAAGGCGGGTAAGTCGCAGGCCACGGCGTGGGCTGAGATGTGCGCAGATGCGCCGCCCCGGCGCGAGTGCGGGGCAGGCCGCGTAAGCCCGTACCGACGGGTGCCGCCGCGCCCACCCGTGCCGCCCCAGCGGCACGACTGACCGCGGCTACGCAGACAACGCCGGTGAGCGGTAATTCAGCCCGTCCGGCGATTGAGGACGAGGCCGTCAAGGCCGAAACGGGGTCCGGGGCGGAGCCCCAGGCAGGGCCGCCCCCACCGAACCGCACCTTTGACCACACCGCCCCGCCACACCCAGCCCGTCCGGCGATTGAGGACGAGGCCGTCGAGGCCGAAACGGGGTCCGGGGCGGAGCCCCGGGGACGGCGATGGGCCCGCCCCCCGGGAGCCAGGGGGCGGGCCCTTCTTTGCCTCACGGTGGCACCGCCATGCAGCACCGCGAGGGGTCATTCCGAATCGTCGGCCTAGCCGAAGCGACCCGAGATGTAGTCCTCCGTGGCCTGGACCGACGGGTTGGAGAAGATCCGCTCCGTGTCGTCGATCTCGATCAGCCTGCCGGGCTGACCGACCGCCGAGAGGTTGAAGAACGCCGTACGGTCCGAGACACGCGCAGCCTGCTGCATGTTGTGCGTCACGATGACGATCGTGAAGCGCTCCTTGAGCTCACCGATGAGGTCCTCGATGGCGAGCGTGGAGATCGGGTCGAGCGCCGAGCAGGGCTCGTCCATGAGCAGGACCTTCGGCTCGACCGCGATCGCGCGGGCGATGCACAGCCGCTGCTGCTGACCACCGGACAGACCCGAGCCGGGCTTGTTCAGACGGTCCTTGACCTCGTTCCAGAGGTTCGCGCCCTTGAGCGACTTCTCGACGATGTCGTTCAGCTGGCTCTTCTTGTAATTGCCGTTGAGGCGCAGTCCCGCCGCCACGTTGTCGAAGATCGACATGGTGGGGAAGGGGTTCGGCCGCTGGAACACCATGCCGATCTCACGCCGCACCGACACCGGGTCGATGTTGGCGCCGTAGAGGTCCTCGTCGTCCAGCAGCACCTTGCCCTCGACCCGGCCGCCCGAGGTGACCTCGTGCATACGGTTCAGCGTGCGCAGGAACGTCGACTTGCCGCAGCCCGACGGGCCGATGAAGGCCGTCACCGAGCGCGGCTCGACCGTCATCGAGATGTCTTCGATCGCCTTGTGGGAGCCGTAGTAGGCGGTGAGTCCGCTTACGTCGATTCGCTTGGACATGACTACTTCACTTCCAGAATCTTCAGTCGCCGAGGGCCGCGTCAGCGACCGGTCTTCGGGGCCTTCCAGCGGGCGATGCCGCGGGCCACCAGGTTCAGGATCATCACGAAGGCGATCAGCGTCAGCGACGCCGCCCAGGCCCTGTCGTACGCCGCACTCGAACCAGCGCTCTGCGAGTACTGCTGGTAGATGTACAGCGGCAGCGAGGCCTGCGCACCCTCGAAGGGGTTGGCGTTGATGAACGGGTTGCCGAACACCAGCAGCAGCACCGGAGCGGTCTCGCCCGCGATACGGGCCACCGACAGCATGATGCCGGTGGTGATGCCGCCGATCGCGGTCGGCAGGACCACCTTCAGGATCGTGCGCCACTTCGGGATGCCGAGTGCGAGGGAGGCCTCGCGCAACTCGTTCGGGACGAGTTTGAGCATCTCCTCGGTGGAGCGCACGACCACCGGCATCATCAGGATCGCCAGTGCGAGCGAGCCGGCGAAGCCGAAGGGCTGCATGTCGAACATCAGCATGAGGCTGAGGATGAACAGACCGGCGACGATCGACGGGATACCCGTCATGACGTCGACGAAGAAGGTGACGGTCCGGGCGAGGTTGCCCCGCCCGTACTCCACCAGGTAGATCGCGGTGAGCACACCGATCGGGGCACCGATCACGGTGGCGAGCCCGACCTGCTCGAGGCTGCCGAGGATGGCGTGGTAGATACCGCCGCCCGGCTCGGAGTCGGCGACCACACCCATGGAGTGGGTCAGGAAGTAGACGTCGAGGACCTTCACACCGCGCTGCACGGTCACCCAGATCAGGGAGACCAGCGGAATCACGGCGAGGATGAAGGCGACCCAGACGAGCGAGGTGGCGATGCGGTCCTTGGCCTGACGGCGGCCCTCGACGCGCGCGGCGATGACGTACGTGCCGAAGACGAAGAGGAGCGCGGCGATCACGCCCCACTGGACGCGGCTGTCCAGGCCGGCGACGAGGCCGATGACGGCCGCGAGGACGACGGAGCCTCCGGCGATGGCCCACGGCGACCACTTGGGCAGGCTGGCACCGCGCAGGGTGCTGTGCCGCTTGTCGCTGACGACGGCTGCGTGGCTCATGCGTTGGCCCCCGAGTACTCCTTGCGGCGGGCGATGATCATGCGGGCCGCGCCGTTGACCAGCAGGGTGATGACGAACAGCACCAGGCCGGAGGCGATGAGCGCGTCACGGCCGAACTCCGTCGCCTCACTGAACTTGCTGGCGATGTTCTGGGCGAACGTTCCGCCGCCCGGGTTGAGCAGGCTGGTCTGGATGTCGAAGCTCGGGGAGAGCACGGTGGCGACGGCGATCGTCTCGCCGAGCGCGCGGCCGAGGCCGAGCATCGAGGCCGAGATGACACCGGAGCGGCCGAACGGCAGGACGGACATCCGGATGACTTCCCAGCGCGTGGCGCCGAGGGCCAGCGCCGCTTCCTCGTGCATCTGCGGGACCTGGCGGAAGACCTCGCGGCTCACGTTGGTGATGATCGGAAGGATCATGATCGCGAGCAGGATGCCGACGGTGAGCATCGAGCGGGGCGCGCCCTCGTCCCACGAGAAGACGCCGGTCCAGCCGAAGAACTCGTTCAGCCAGCCGAACAGGCCGTTCATGTGCGGTACGAGGATCAGGGCGCCCCACAGGCCGTACACGATCGACGGCACGGCGGCGAGCAGGTCGATCACATAGCCGATGGTGCCGCCGAGCTTGCGCGGCGCGTAGTGCGTGATGAACAGCGCGATGGCGACCGCGATCGGGACCGCGATGACCATGGCGATGAGCGAGGACACGACCGTGCCGAAGGCCAGCACCGCGATACCGAACGCCGGCGGCTGGAGGCCGGTGTTCCACTCGAAGGCGGTGAGGAAGTTGGCGTCGTCCTTGCTGATCGCGAGGGAGGCGCGGTAGGCGAGGAAGGCCGCGATCGCGGCCATGATCACCAGCAGCAGGATGCCCGACCCACGGGACAGACCGAGGAAGATTCGGTCACCGGGCCGGGTGGCGCCGCGTGCGGCGCGCTTGCTCTGAGCCTCGGAGGGCCGGGGCGTCGGGGGTGGAACTTGTGTGTTCTGTGTGGATATATCCATCGGGTTCTCCGGTCTGCGGAGCCGCTCGGTCGGAGCAGCTCGGCGGAGCCGTCCGTACCTGACGGCGGCTCCTGGCGGCGGTGCACCGGACGGCGCGGTCCGGTCCCGAGCTCCCGGGACCGGACCGCGCCTTCAGATCAGCTCAGGCCCTCGATGGTGGTGCGGACCTTGGCGTTGATTTCGGCCGGGATGGGGGCGTAGTCGATGCCGGAGAGGACACCCTGGCCCTGCTCGCTGGCGATGTAGCGCAGGAACGCCTTCGTGGCGGGAAGGGTGTCCGCCTTGTTGCCCTTGTCACAGACGATCTCGTACGTGACCAGGGTAAGCGGGTAGGCGCCGTCGGCCTTGGTGGCGTAGTTCAGCTTGAGCGACATGTCGCTGCCCGTGCCGACGACCTTGGCGTCCGCGATGGCCTTGGTGGAGCCCTCGGAGGAGGCCTTCACCGGGGCGGAAGCGCCGGTGTCGACGGCGACCGTGCCCAGACCGTCCTTGGCGTAGGACAGCTCCATGTAGCCGATGGCACCGTTGGTCTGCTTGACGCCCGCGGCGACACCGGAGGAACCGGACGCCGACTGGCCGCCCTTGGCCTGCCAGGCCTTACCGCCGGAGTACTTCCAGTTGTCCGGGGTGGTGGCGATCAGGTACTTGGTGAAGTTGTCCGTGGTGCCGGACTCGTCCGAGCGGTGGAACGCCTGGATCTTCAGGTCGGGGAGCTTGGCGCTCGGGTTCAGCTTCTTGATCGCGGCGTCGTTCCACTTGGCGATCTTGCCATCGAAGATCTTCGCGATGGTCGGAGCGTCGAGGACGAGGTCGTCCACGCCGTCCAGCTTGTACGCGACGGCGATGGGGCCGCCGACCATCGGGAGGTCGATGCCCGTGCCGTCCTTGCAGACCGACTTCGAGGCGGTGACCTCTTCGGGCTTCAGGGCGGAGTCGGAGCCCGCGAAGGCGACCTGACCCTGGGTGAACGCGGTGACGCCGGCGCCGGAACCGCCACCCTTGTAGTTGATCTGAACGCCGTTGCAGGCCGCGGTGAACTGCTTGACCCACGCGTCGATGGCGTTCTTCTGAGCGGAGGAGCCGTCCGCGAGCAGCTGGCCCTTGGCGTCGTCACACTTGATGCTGCTGGCGTCCGTGGTGGCGGAGGCGCTGCTGCCACCGGTGCCACTGCTGGTGTCGTCCGAGCCGCACGCCGTGAGGGCCAGGGCGCCGGAGACGGCGAGAGCGCCGAGAGCGAGAGCCCGCCGGTTCATGCGCTGAAGCTTCACTTGAGGAAATTCCTTCCAGGAGCCGTCGGCCTGTCCGACGGCGTGCGGAGACTGATCAATGAGGACACATATGAACAGTGCGTCCCGCATCGGGTAAGGCCGAAATTAGGCAGATCAGGTGAAGCCACCTACGGCCGTAAGTGAACGGGGGGTGAACCCCTGAGGGCGGTGTGGTTAGGTCACGGAATGCTCACAGGGAGAACACGTGGAGGTCCCGGCGATATGCCCGTTCGCGACCGACTCCGCCACACGGTGTGACATGCGGCTCGACCACCCTGACAGGGGAACCTTTCGCCCGGGGCACTCGTCTCGTCCGACGAGAAGCCTGCAGGAGGCCACATGGAACGGCGTACGTTCATAGCAAGCGGCGCGGCCGCGATAGCGGGGGTCGTGACGGCCGGGTGCAAGGGCGGGGGAACGGGGTCGTCCGCGGCTTCGCACAGCACTCCACCCCCGACCACCGGAGCCTCCGTCGGAGCCTCCGCCACCCCCTCCCTCCAGAGCACCGCCGCGACCGCTCCCGCGAACTGGACCGCGCTCGCCCGTGACCTGGACGGCATCCTGGTCCGTCCCGGCGACGCCAAGTGGCAGACCGCCCACCAGCTCTACAACACCCGCTTCGACACCCTGAAGCCGACGGCGGTCGCCTATGTCGCCCACGCCGACGACATCCGCACGACCCTCGCCTACGCCCGCGCCCACCGTCTCCAGGTCGCGATCCGCAACGGCGGCCACTCCTACGCGGGCTGGTCCTCGGGCGACGGCCGCCTGATCGTCGACGTCTCCGAGCTCAACCGGGTCCGCAGCAGCGGCGGCACCGCGGTGGTCGGCGCCGGCGCCAAGCTGATCGACGTCTACCGCGGGCTCGCCGCGAAGGGCGTGACGATCCCCGCGGGCTCGTGCCCGACCGTGGGCGTCTCCGGTCTGGTGCTGGGCGGTGGCCATGGCGTGGCCTCCCGCGCGTACGGCCTGACCTGCGACAGCCTCACCCAGGCGACCCTGATCACCGCCGGCGGCAAGCAGCTGACCGCCAACGCCACCGAGAACAAGGACCTCTTCTGGGCCCTGCGCGGCGCGGGCAACGGCAACTTCGGCGTCGTCACCGAACTCCAGTTCCGCACGCACACCGCCCCCCAGGCCGTCACCGGGTACCTGACCTGGCCGTGGGCCAAGGCGGCCGCGGTGGTGAAGGCCTGGCAGGAGTGGGGGCCGTCCCAGCCGGACGAGATCTGGTCCTCGCTCCACCTGGAGAACGGCAGCGGCACGCCCAAGGTGTCCGTCGCGGCCTTCTCCCTCGGCACGTACGGCGAACTCCAGAACGCCGTCGACCGCCTCGCCGACCAGGTCGGCGCCCCGGCGAGCAGCGTCTCGCTCCGCCGCCGCGGTTATGAGGAGGCGATGGAGATCTACGCCGGCTGCTCCTCCTTCGCCACCGACCCCCAGTGCCATCTGCCGGGCTCGACCCCGGGCCGCTCCGCGCAGGGCGCGCTGGGCCGGGAGACGTACGCGGCGCGGTCGGACTTCTTCGACCGCTCCCTGTCCACGGCCGGCATCCAGACCCTGCTCAGCCAGATCAGCTCGGTCCGCGGCGGCGCCGGCAGCATCGCGCTCACCGCCCTCGGCGGCGCGGTCAACCGGGTCTCGCCCACGGCGACGGCCTTCGTGCACCGCCGCTCGCGCATGCTGGCGCAGTACATCGCGTCCTGGGGCGCGGGGGCCTCGGGCACCACGGCCCAGTCCTGGCTGACGACGGCCCACCGCGCGATGAAGCCGTACGCCTCGGGCGCGGCCTACCAGAACTACACGGACCAGACCCTGACGGACTGGCGCAAGGCCTACTACGGCCAGGCCGCGACGCGTCTGACTCAGCTGAAGAAGCAGTACGACCCGAACCGTTTCTTCACCTACCCGCAGGCGCTCTAGCCGACGGGCCCGCGGGCGCTGTGATCAGCTGCTCGCGGGCGCTATGGGCGACGCTCCGCGGGCGCTCGGTGGCGACTGCTCGCGGTCGCTCTCCGGACGACTGCTCACGGTCACTCTCCGGACGGTTGCTCGCGGCGCCCGGTAGACGACTGCTCACGGTCACCCTCCGGACGGTTGCTCGCGGCGCCCGGTAGACGACTGCTCACGGTCACCCTCCGGACGGTTGCTCGCGGCGCCCGGTGGACGACTGCTCACGGTCGCCCTCCGGACGGTTGCTCGCGGCGCCCGGTGGACGACTGCTCACGGTCGCCCTCCGGACGGTTGCTCGCGGCGCTCGGTGGCGACTGCTCGCGGTCGCTTTCTGGAGGCCTAGCCGCGGGCACTCCCTGGACTCCTGAACGCGGGCGCTTCCTGAACGGCCGTCCCGCAGGCGCTGTCAAGCGGCTCCGGGCACCTGCCCGCAGTCGCCGTACGCGGCGCGGCGCTCAGGCCGCGAGGTCCCGTTCCTCGGTCCCGGCCGAGGACGCGCTGCGCGCACCCGGGACGACCGCGTCCCGGCCGTCCCCCGGCGACCGCCGCCGAATCAGGCGTCCGGCTCTCGGCGCCTGCTCCACGGCCTTCACCACCGGGGTGAGCATCAGCATGGCCAGCGGCGACAGCAGCAGGGCCACGGCCGTGCCGAGCGCGAACCCGCCGATGACGTCGGTCGGGTAGTGCACGCCCATGTACACGCGGCAGAACCCCTCCAGCAGCGCCAGCCCGATCCCCGCGAGCCCGAACCTCCGGTTCGCGACGAACAGCCCGACACCCATCGCCATGGTGATGGTCGCGTGGTCGCTCACGAACGAGTAGTCGGTCTTGCCGGAGACGAGGACATCGAGTCCCTGGTGGTCGAGGAAGGGCCGGGGCCGCTCCACGAACCCCCGTATCGGCACGTTCACCAGCACCGCGACGGCCGCCGCCAGCGGCGCCCAGACCAGCCCGGCCACGGACGGGGCGGCTTCGTCCCCGCCCCGCCGGCGCACGGTCCACCAGCACCAGATCACCAGCAGCACCATGGCGGCCAGCAGCCCGTACTCGCCGACGAACTCGACCCCGCGGTCGAACCAGCGCGGCGCGTCCTTGGCGAGACCGTTGATTTCGTAGAGCAGGTCGACGTCGGGGTTCGACCCGGATTCAGCGAGTCCAGCCATGGCGCTGCGGCCCCTTCGTCGTTCCTCCGGACGCACCTCACGTGCGCCGCTCCTGCCCACCCCCGTGGTCCGTGGATCCGTTTCCGTTCCGCTGCGCGCACCCGCGCACGTGACACGTGCCGACTCCCGTCGGCGGGGCTACGTCAACAGGAACGCACGGCCCTGCTCAGTACGTTCCACACTCCACCGAATGATCACGCAGACGTTACCGAAGAGAGATACATCACCGCAGCTCAGGGGGTGGGTTCACGCTCGGTTCACACCGTGGTGGGGAGCGCTTTCGCGCCATCTTCGGTGACCCGCGTGGCCCCGAAGTAGTCGGGGGTGTCGATCGGGTCGAACCGGATCACGGCACCCGTCCTCGGCGCGTCGATCATGTACCCGCCGCCCACGTAGATCCCCACGTGCCGGATGGTCCGCGAGTTGGTGAGGTCGTCCGAGAAGAACACCAGGTCCCCGGGGAGCAGTTCGGCGCGCTTGGGGTGCGGGCCGGCGTTGTACTGGTCGTTGGCGACCCGCGGCAGGGTGATGCCCACGCTCGCGTAGGAGGCCTTGGTCAGCCCTGAGCAGTCGAACCGTCCGCCCTGGTCAGCGGTGCCGTTGCCACCCCAGAGATAGGGGGTGCCGAGCTTCTTCTGCGCGTAGTAGATGGCCCCCGCCGCCTGCTTCGAGGGATCGACCCGGGTGACCGGCGCGGCGAAGGAATCCTCCAGCGTCGTGATCGTCTTCACGTAGTTCCGGGTCTCCCGGTACGGCGGGACACCCCCGTACTTGATGACCGCGTAGGCCCCCGCGTTGTAGGCGGCGAGCATGTTCTTCGTGGCGTCCCCCGGCACGTCCTTCACGTACGAGGCGAGCTGACAGTCGTACGAAGCGGCCGACGGAATCGCGTCATTCGGATCCCACACGTCGCGGTCGCCGTCCCCGTCCCCGTCGATGCCGTGGGTGGCCCACGTCCCCGGGATGAACTGCGCTATCCCCTGCGCGGCGGCCGGGCTCTTGGCACTCGGGTTGAACCCGCTCTCCTGATAGAGCTGGGCGGCGAGCAGCGCCGGGTTGAGCGCCGGGCACAGGTTGCCCCATTTCTGCACGAGCGTCTGATACGCGGCGGGCACGGCACCCTTGGCCAACGCCCTGGCCCCGCTGCCCACGCCGTTGGCGAGGTTCCCGGCGACGACGTACACCGCGATGACGAGCACCATCACGAAGGCGAGACCGGCACCGGCGACAGCGGTCACCACGACCCATGTCTTACGCACCGTCAACCGCCCCTCACCGCCCGGGAGTCCGCCCACGTCAGTGTAGAGGCGGCCCCGCCGGTGCGGGGTGATCATGGGCAAGGTCGACGCGTCCGCGCGCGTCGGCGTCTAAAAACCGCGCACCGCGTCCTCGTACAACTCCCGGGCCTCGCTGCCGAACACCACGCTGTACGAGATGTCGGCGGTGTTCCCGCCCCGCTCGTGCCCGCCGAGCACTCCGACGAGTTGCCGGTCCCCGTTCACCCAGGGGCTGCCGCTCGTACCGCCGCTGAAGTCGGGGCAGTCGACGCGCTGTTGGCGGAAGCCGAGCGTCGTGGGCTTGTCGGTGCAGCTGACGGGCACCTCGCGGGCGTCGGGATACCCGGTGACGGTCACCGCGGTCGCGCCGGTGGCCACCCCCGCGGCGAACCGGTTCGCACCGACGACGTCCTCGACCCCCTTCTCGCCAACGGCCCCCTCGGCCCCCTCGTCTCCCCCGCCCCCCTGCGGCTCCACGACGGCGAAGGCGACGTCGCTGTCCTCGAGCCTCCCGTCCTCCCGCCCGTCGGTCCGCTCCTCGACTCGCCCGTCGACTCGCCCGTCGGCCCACCGGTCCGGCAGGAACCGCCGCCGGACCGTCCACACCCCGTAGGGCGCCTCGCCGTCCCGGTACCCCGGCACGAAGACGAAGGTCCCGCTCTTCCCGGCGAGGCAGTGCGCCGCCGTGACGATGAGATCGCGGTGCGGGCTGTGCACCACGGAGGCGGTGCAGAAGTGTCCGCCGGCGAGTCCGACGGCCCGCCCGGCGGGGAAGAGCGCCCCGACCCGGGCGGCGGGCGCGGTCGCCGTCACGACGGCGGTCACCCCCAGAGGACCGGTCCCGTCGTCCGCGGCCGCCGTCGAGGCCGACGCGGCGGCCAGCAGCACGAGCGCGCCGAGCAGCCCGTGCCGACGGGGGCCCAGGATGCCGAGCGTGCGCTTCATCGGGCCCACCTTGGCCCATGAAGGTGAGGGAAGAGAAGGGTCGGACGTGGGACGGACGGATCGCACAACCCGCCCCCCGGGGGCCGGAATCAGGCCCCCACGCCCACCGCGAACCGCACACCCGTCAGCTCCTGCGACGCCTCCCACAGCCGCCGTGCCGTCACCGGGTCGCTCGCCGCGGCCGTCCGCCCGACCAGCGTCGGGACGCCCCGCATCTCCGCCAGACCGCTCGGACCGACGTAACTCGCGCCGGGCAGGTCCCGCGTGGCGGCGTACAGCGTGGGCTGGGCGCCCGCCCGGTCGTCCTGGGCCAGGAACCGGTTGCCGACCGTCATGGCCACCCGGGCGAAGGGGTTCGCCACCCGGCCCTGGAGATTCGTGGCCGCCCAGCCCGGGTGGGCCGCGAGGGCGCGCACCGGTGAGCCGGACTCGGTCAGACGGCGCTGGAGTTCCAGGGTGAACAAGAGGTTGGCCAGCTTGGACTGGGCGTAGGCGCGCTGCGGGGTGTAACGCCCGGTCAGGTCGAGGTCGTCGAAATCGATGCCGTCCGCCATGCGGTGCGCGCCGGAGGCCACGGTGACGACGCGATCCGTGAGGTACGGCAGGAGGAGATTCGTCAGCGCGAAGTGGCCGAGGTGGTTGGTGCCGAACTGCATCTCGAAGCCGTCCTTCGTGCGCAGCTCCGGCAGCATCATGACGCCCGCGTTGTTGACCAGCAGGTCAAGCGGCCCCGTCCACGACGCGGCGAACTCCCGCACCGAGGTGAGGTCCGCGAGGTCCAGGCGGCGCACCTCCGTGGAGCCGGGCACGGCCGCCGCCGCGGCCCGGCCGCGCTCCGGGTCCCGTACGGCGAACACGACGTGCGCTCCGGCCCCGGCCAGCGCTTCCGCGGCGGCGCGGCCGATGCCGCTGTTGGCGCCGGTGACGACGGCGATGCGGCCGGACAGGTCGGGAAGGTCCAGGGCACGGCGGCGCTGGGCCTTCTTGTCGTTCTTGCCCTGGTTCGGGTTCTGGGTCTTCGTGTGGTCAGCCATGCCGTCAATGTAGACGGCGACAACAATGATGTCAACGACAACATTGTTGGCAGTGCCATCTATGCTGACAGTGACAACATCGGGATACGATGATGCGCATGCCCCAGCGCCCCTACCACCACGGAGACCTGCGCACCGCGCTCCTCGACAGCGCCGAGCGAACCCTGCGCGAGCGGGGGACGGCCGCGCTGTCCCTGCGTGAACTGGCCCGCGAGACCGGCGTGAGTCACGCCGCCCCCGGCCGGCACTTCAAGGACAAGCAGGCCCTGCTCGACGCCCTCGCGCTCACCGGGTACGAGCGGCTGGCCCAGTCCCTGGAAGCCGCCGACGACCCCGCGCTGCCGCTCGAACCGCGGTTGACCGCGCTGGCCCGGGCGTATCTGAGCTTCGCCGTCCGCAACGCCGCGCTGCTGGAGCTGATGTACGCCCGCAAGCACGACACCGACCTCTCCGAACAGCTGACCTCGGCCGTCGACCGGTCGGTGGGCTCCTTCGAGCGGCTGATCTCCGACGCCCAGCGGCGGGGCGAGATCGTCGAGGGCGACTCCGAGCGCATCACCCTCGTCGCGGCCGCCGGCATCCAGGGCCTGGCCGCGTTCACCGCCAACGGCAGCCTCGACCCGGAGGTCGCCCTGGCCGGTGTGGACGAGTACGTGCACCACGTACTGCACGGACTCAAGCCCCGCTGATCCAGGCCCGGTTCGGACTCGGGCGCGGACCCGTCGAGGCCCCCTCGGACCGTGCGGCGCCCGCTGTCGAAGGGCCACCCGACGGTGGCATCACCAGCATCCGCACCGCCCCTGCCGAGTGCGCCCAGGAGGCATGGCCAGGTCCGGCTACGACGGCCCCACCGACCGGGGCACCCCGGCGGAGATCGCCGCCCCCGCTCCCGCCGACTGACGCGCAGTCACCACCGCTCGCCACCAAGGGCCATGGGGGCTCGTTCGTCGTACCCGATATCCTTCACCCCGAGAACATCGACACGAAAAAGGGTCAACGACGGAACCACACCACAGGTTCCGCTCCGACTTCATTGCCCGGCGTGACCAGGCGTGATACACAGAGTGACCATACGGCCCTTCGCCAGGTGTTCGTACGAAACCCGCCAACCAATGACGCCAAGTCGACATACGACAGCGCCATTGTCGGCGACAATGAGGCCTGACCTCTGCACACCGCAGGGGCCCTCGGAACTACCCACCAGGGGCGGTGACTTACATGCTCTTTGCGGCCGACAAGGGAGACATCAACACCATCATCGGCGGGATCGCTCCGGACTGGGGCCCCTTCGGCAGCCTGGGCAACGAGGCCAAGGTGATGATCGAGGTCGTGATGGCGGTCGCCATCCTGCTCTGCCTCGGCATCGCCGTATGGGGCGCCGCCAAGCAACGTATCGGTGCGACGGCTCTGCGCGACACCTTCAGCGCGGAACAGGGCAAGGGCCTCATCATCGCCGGCCTCACGGGCGTCTTCATCATCGGCTCACTCGGCACGCTGTTCACCATCGTGTACGGCATGGCCGTCTAGCCCCGCTCCTCCCGGGCACGCCCGGTCCCACCTCCACCCCCACCCGCCCGTCGTGCCCACCGGCTGAGGTTGCGTTTCCCTGATGTCGAGTCACCACACCGCGCCCGCGCGGGAACCAGCACGGCTACCGTCGTACTTCCATACTTTTCGGTACGAGGCCGAGGGGGCGTACGCGACATGAGCCTCGGGGACGATCACGGCTACGGCGACACCGCACGCACCGGTGCCGACGGCGGCTACGGGGGCAGCGGCCAGACCCGCACCCGCCTGCCCGACGGCGACCCCTACGGGGGTGCCCGACGCGGCGGCCGCTCCTCCTCCCGGAGCCTGGTCACGGTGGTCGGCGTGGTGGTGCTGCTGGTCGCGGCGATCGCCTTCGCGAACCGTGGAGGAGACGATCCCGCGGGCACGGACGGCAGCGGAACGGGAAGCGCCGGCGACAGCAGACCGCAGACGTCACCGACCACGCCGAGCGGCACGAAGCCGGTGAAGTCGAAGGCGGGCGGCATTCCCACGGGCTACGCGCACGACGAACAGGGCGTACAGAGCGCTGCGGCGAACTACTCCGTCGCGCTGGGCTCGACCGACATGTTCACCACCGCCAGACGGCACGACATCGTCAACACCGTCTACGCCCCCGACGTCGCGGCCGCACGCCAGACAGGTCTGGACAACGCGTACTCGAACGAGAAGTTCCTGGCGAACATCGGGCTCACCAAGGACGGCGCCGCGCCCAAGGGCCAGACCTTCGTCTCCCGGATCATCCCGGTAGGCACCAAGGTCACGGCGTCCGGCGCGAACAGCGCCACCGTCGAGGTCTGGTACACGTCCCTTTTCGGTCTGTCCGGCGACAGCTCCACCAACCCGGTCTCCGAAAGCTGGTACACCACCGCGTACCAACTGAAGTGGATCAAGAACGACTGGAAGATCACGGACTTCCAGCAGACGGACGGGCCCGTCCCGGTCGGGCGCGACCAGAAGGCCTCCACAGCTGACGACATGACGAAGGCCGTCGAGGAGTACGGAGGGTTCACCTATGCGCGCTAACCACCGCTTCCTCAAGGTCACCACCGCTGTCGCCGCCGTACAGGCGACCACGGTGCTGCTGGCCACCCGCGCCTTCGCCGCGCCGACCCCCAGTCCGTCGCCGTCCCCGTCCGCGAGTGGCGAGTGCAATCTCATCCGAGGGCCCGCGAAGGAATACTGCGAACGCGGCGACGCCCCTTCGGGCACCACCCCCACCCCCACCGACACCCTCGACCCCCTCTCCTCCCTCGCCAAGGGCTGTGCCGACGCCGCGTCCTGGACCGTCGACAAGCTCAGCGAGGCCGTGAAGGACACCGCGAACGTCGACTTCACGAACCCCAAGTTCCTTCAGCAGTACGCCGTCGTCTTCGCCGCGTCGACCGTCCTGACGCTGCTGCTGTGGCTGCTGGCGGTCGCCAAGCGGGCGGTGCGCGGGGTCCCGCTGACCACCGCCATCTCCGAGGCCGTCGGCTTCCTCTGGCTCACCGTGCTGGCCTCCGCCTTCACCCCGCTGATCCTCTACACGGTCGTCTCGGCGACCGACGGCATCACCGAGGTCCTGGCGAAGACCACCGGGAACCAGACCGACACGTTCTTCGGCAACTTCTCCGGCGCCCTCGCCAAGGGGGAGAACATCGGCGGCGGCCCGATCATGCTGATCGTGGTGTCCCTCGTCTCCATCCTCGCCGCCGGCGTCCTGTGGCTGGAGCTGGTCATCCGGGCCGCGCTCCTCTACGTCGGCGCCCTCCTCGGCACCGTCGTCTACGCCGGCATGGTCGACAAGAACCTGTGGGGCCACGTCCGCCGCTGGGCCGGAATCATGATCGCGGTGATCCTGGTCAAACCGGTCATCGTCATCGTGCTCGGCCTCGCCGGCGCCCTGTCCACCGACGACGGCCCCGACGCCTTCTCCGCCGTGGTCTCCGGTCTGGCGATCATCCTGCTCGCCATCTTCGCCAGCGCGATGATCTACCGCTTCGTCCCCGGCTTCGGCGACGAGATCGCGAACTCCCGCAACAACCGCATCATGCAGGGCGCCGAGGGCAAGGCCGCGGCCGTCATCAGCTCCCCGGCGACCCTGGTCGCGCAGGGCATCAAGACGCACAGCACCCGCGCCGACAACAACGGCGGCGCAGGCCCGTCCGGCTCCAACGGCCCCCGCCCGGCCAACCCCGCCTCCGGCGGAGTGGCAGCGCACAGCACGCGCACCTCGAACGGAGGCGGCGGAACTGTCCCCTCCGCCGCACCCGCGCCGCGCTCCCCCAGCCCGGCGAACACCCCGCACGCCAGCAACGCCCGCAACAGCAGTACCAACCGCACGGGAGGTGAAGGGCGTTGACGACCGAGTCCCACCTGTCCCATCCGGTCACGCCCCGCCGTTCATATCTGATCGGCCGCGCCCGGCCGAACGCGATCGTCGGCCGCAACCGCGAGTCCGGCGAGATCGCGCTCATCGTCGTCGGCGCATTCCTCGGCATGATGTGCGGACTGCTCGTCCCCGTCCTGGCCCTGCGCATCGTGCTGCTGACCGGCTTCCCGATGCTCGCGCTGGCCGCCGTCTACGTGCCGTACAAACAGCGCACGTTCTACCGGTGGTTCGAGGTCAACCGCAGCTACAAGCGGACCCTCCGCCGCGGCACCACCTACCGCTCCTCCGTCATGGAGGCGGGCACCCGGGTCGACGGGCGGGAGATCGAGATCGGGCCGCCGCCCGGCATCGGCCGCATCAGCTGGCTGGCCGCGCCCTTCGGCCCCGACGAGATCGCCGTACTCCTGCACGCCGACCGCCGTACGGTCACCGCGGCGATCGAGATCGAGGGGCCCGGCGTCGGCCTGCGCGACAGCGAGGACCAGGAGGCCCTCGTCGACCGCTTCGGCACGCTCCTCAAGCACGTGGCGAACGGCGACGGCTTCGTCACCCGCCTCCAGATGCTCGCCCGCACCCTCCCCGCCGACCCCGACGCCCACGCCAAGGACGTGTCCGTCCGCGGCGACGAGAAGGCGCCGGGATGGCTGACCCAGTCGTACGAACAGCTCCAGTCCATGGTGTCCACCAGCAGCGAGCAGCACCGCGCCTACCTCGTAGCCTGTATGCACTTCACGCGTGAACTGGCCGCCGAGGCGCAGGCCATGGCCCGGGCGGCACGCCCCACGGCCGGTCGCAAGCTCGACCGGGACGCGGGTCTCGCCGTCGTCATGGCCCGCGAACTCACCGACATCTGCTCCCGCCTCCAGGAGGCGGACATCCGGGTCCGCCAGCCGCTGGGCCAGGGCCGCCTCGCGTCCCTGATCCACTCCATGTACGACCCGGACCACCCGATGGACCACATCCAGGCGATGACCAAGCGCAACGCCTGGCCGGCCGAGCTGGACGCCATGGAGCCCACCTACCTCCAGGCGAAGACCCGCGAGTCCTCCACCCGCGCCCCCTGGTGCCACGCCACCGCCTGGGTGAAGGAGTGGCCGATGACCCCGGTCGGCGTCAACTTCCTGGCGCCCCTGCTGGTCCACACCCCGGACGTGATCCGCACCGTCGCCGTCACGATGGACCTCGAACCCACCGAGGTCGCCATCGAGCGCATGCTCACGGAGAAGACGAACGACGAGGCGGAGGCGTCCCGCGCCGCCAAGATGAACCGCACCGTCGACCCGCGCGACGTGGCCGCCCACAGCCGCCTCGACCAGCGCGGCGAGGACCTCGCCAGCGGCGCGGCCGGCGTCAACCTGGTCGGCTACATCACCGTCTCCTCCCGCTCCCCCGAGGCGCTCGCCCGGGACAAGCGGACCATAAGGGCCTCGGCCGGCAAGTCGTATCTGAAACTGGAGTGGTGCGACCGCGAGCACCACCGCGCCTTCGTGAACACACTTCCCTTCGCCACCGGCATTCGGAGGTAGGACCTGATGCGGGATCCGCTGTCCGTCCTCACCGACGCCTTCACGTCCTTCCTCTTCGGGAAGGTCGAGACGACCCGGCTCCCGGTGCGCACCTCGACGGGCCAGGCCCAGGCGGTCTATCTCCCCACCGCCGCCCCCGGCCTCGGCGACTCCGGCGTCATCATCGGCCGCGAGGTCTACTCCGGCAAGGGCTACATCTACGATCCCTTCCAGCTGTACGGCCAGCAGCTCCCGGCCCCGCACTGGCTCGTCCTCGGCGAGTCCGGCAACGGCAAGTCGGCCCTGGAGAAGACGTACGTCCTACGGCAACTGCGCTTCCGCGACCGCCAGGTCGTCGTCCTGGACGCGCAGGGCGAGGACGGGGTCGGCGAATGGAACCTCATCGCCCAGGAGCTGGGAATAACTCCCATCCGCCTGGACCCGATGGCCGCCCTGGACCACGGAATCCGCCTCAACCCGCTGGACCCCTCCATCACGACGACGGGCCAGCTGGCGCTGCTGCGCACCATCATCGAGGTCGCGATGGGACACGGCCTGGACGAACGCTCCGGCTTCGCCCTCAAGGTCGCCCACGCCTACGTCAACGAGACGGTCGTCGAACGCCAGCCGGTCCTGACCGACATCGTCGAGCAACTGCGCCACCCCGAGCCGGAGTCGGCCGAGGCGATGAACGTCGCCATAGACGACGTACGGGCCTGGGGACTGGACGTCGCCCTGGTCCTGGACCGACTGGTCGACGGTGATCTGCGCGGCATGTTCGACGGACCGACGACGGTCGGCATCGACCTGGACGCCCCGCTGATCGTCTTCGACCTCTCCCACATCGACCGCAACTCCATCGCCATGCCGATCCTGATGGCGATCGTCGGAGTCTGGCTCGAGCACACCTGGATCCGCCCCGACCGGAAGAAGCGCATCTTCCTGGTCGAGGAGGCCTGGCACATCATCAACAGCCCTTTCGTGGCCCAACTGTTCCAGCGGCTGCTGAAGTTCGGACGCCGACTGGGCCTGTCCTTCGTTGCCGTCGTCCACCATCTGTCGGACGTGGTGGACGGAGCGGCGGCGAAGGAGGCGGCGGCCATCCTGAAGATGGCGTCGACCAGGACGATCTACGCCCAGAAGGCGGACGAGGCCAGAGCGACGGGCCGGGTCCTGGGCCTGCCTCGCTGGGCCGTCGAGATCATCCCCACGCTCACCCCCGGCATCGCGGTCTGGGACGTCAACGGCAATGTCCAGGTGGTCAAACACCTGGTCACCGAGACGGAACGCCCACTGGTCTTCACCGACCGGGCGATGACGGAGTCGTCCAGCGACCTGATCTCCGACGACGACGCGCTGCGCGCCGCC
Source organism: Streptomyces sp. NPDC059582 (assembly GCF_042735715.1). NCBI lineage: Bacteria > Bacillati > Actinomycetota > Actinomycetes > Kitasatosporales > Streptomycetaceae > Streptomyces > Streptomyces sp. NPDC059582. The sequence continues at coordinate 1,895 of NZ_JBHWCC010000076.1, read as the reverse complement.
GAGTTGGAGGCGGAGGAAAGGGCGGCGGCCTTCATGGAACAGCACCTGAGCGACCTGGACGGCTCGTCCGAGTCGACGGTGGCGTAGAAGGGGTGTCCCTGGCATGAGACCGGACGACCGCCCGAGCTCCGAGGGAGGTATTCCCGACGGCCTGCTGGTCGGGATACTCGCGTTCCTCCTCGGCATGACCCTGCTGGTGTGGTCGGCCACCGGCCTGGCCGGCCTGTTCGCCCACGGCTCCTGGCCCACGGGTGTCCTCTTCACCCGCACTCCGATGGCCATGCGTCAACTGGTCGCCGAGCCGCACGACATGCCCGGTGCCTGGCCGGACACGCCACCGGCCCAGCTCTCCGGGTACGGCCTCTTCTGGGGCCTGTTCATCGGCCAGTTGATGGTCCTGTTCGTGCTGACGGTGTTCGTGGTGGGGACGCTGGCCCGCTGGCGGGCGGGCCGCGCGAGAAGACGCGCCACCGCGGCGGCCACCGCCCCGGAGACGCACGAGGTGCCGGTGCCGCGGGGACCGTCACGGACGGCGGAGCCCGTACCGGCCGAAGCAGCCGCGCCGGCGGTGCCTGCCGAGAAGGCCGAGACACCTGGGCCACAGTTGACGGCCACGCCGGCGGTGCCGGTGGGCGGGCCGGAGCCCGTGGCCTCGCTGCTCGCCGTCGAACGACTGGGTGCGTGGGAAACGAACCGTGCCGACGGCACGGTCCTCTACGCCACCCCCGAAACCCGCCGTACGACCGCGGCCCAGGCCGTACGCGACGCGGAGAGCGCGGCCCTCGTCGTCACCTCCAACCCCGGCATCTGGCAGGACACGAAGGACGCCCGCGCCAAACTGGGCCCGGTCCACCTCTACGACCCCACCCACCTCTGCGACACCCCGGCCCGCCTGCACTGGTCCCCCACCACGGGCTGCGAGGAGAGGCAGGCGGCCGCGCAGCGAGCCGTCGCCCTGCTCACCCCCGTCCGCCCCACCGCAAAGATCGACCAGGCCGTCAGCGACACCGCTGAAACGCTCCTGCGCAGCTATCTGCACGCCGCCGCGATCGACGGCCGCACCATCCGCCACGTCCACCGCTGGTCCCAGGGCACCCAGATCCAGGACGCGGTACGAATCCTTCGTACGAACCCCAAGGCGGCCCCCGGCTCCGCGGGCGAGCTGGAGGCCGCTCTCACCTCGCACCCCGAACGCCGCGACATCGCGCAGGAGTTGACGAGCCGTGCCCTGTCCGCGCTGTTCACGGTCAACATTCGTGAAGCGTGCACACCGAACCGAACTGATGCACTCGCCCTGGATTCCTTCCTCGACGAAGGGGGCACGCTTTATGTGGTCGGTGAATCCATCGAGGACCCCCGGACGAACCCCGGCGCGATGCCGCTTCTGACGGCCCTCGTCTCCAGCGTGGTCGAGCGTGGCCGGCGCATGGCCGAACGGTCATCCTCCGGTCGCCTCGACCCACCACTGACGCTCGTCCTGGACGACGTCGCAGCAGTGGCTCCGCTTCCCCAGCTCCCGGAGCTGCTGGCCACCGGAGCGGACCGGGGCCTGCCCACCCTGGCCCTGCTCCGTTCCCGGGAGCAGGCCCGTTCCCGCTGGCCCCACCACGAACTCCCGGTGTAGCCAGGGACGGTGACGCCCGCTCTACGACGGAACCCCAACTCGGAACTCGGACTCGCCGGAGTCGCTGGATTCCCCTTCCCTGGACTTCACGGCCACCTCGCCCTCGCCCAACGGCACGGATGGAAACGCAGAAAACCCCCGGCCGGTAATCCCGGCCAGGGGTTTTCTCACAATTTGTTCGGCGGCGTCCTACTCTCCCACAGGGTCCCCCCTGCAGTACCATCGGCGCTGTAAGGCTTAGCTTCCGGGTTCGGAATGTAACCGGGCGTTT
>NZ_JBHWCC010000075.1:0-36793 GCF_042735715.1 Streptomyces sp. NPDC059582 | reverse complement strand
TTGCGGGTCGCGGTCATGGGCTGTGTGGTGAACGGTCCGGGCGAGGCGCGGGAGGCCGACCTGGGTGTCGCCTCGGGCAACGGCAAGGGGCAGATCTTCGTCAAGGGCGAGGTCATCAAGACCGTTCCCGAGTCGAAGATCGTCGAGACCCTGATCGAAGAGGCCATGAAGCTCGCCGAGCAGATGGAGGCGGACGGCATCGCCTCGGGCGAGCCGTCGGTGTCGGTGGCGGGCTGACGGGACGCGGCGGCGGGGGCGAGCCGAGGCCGGCTCGCCTTTCGCTAGCGGAGCACGGGGTGAGACCGACTCCTCGTGTTCCGTGAGCCCGAGTGCGGCGAAGCACGGAGGGGCAGCCCGGTCCCCCGGACCCCTTCGGGACCGGCGGTCCGGAGCCCCGGCGAGGACCGGCGGCCCCGGCAGCCCGGTCCTCCTGGATTCCCCTGATCCCCGGCAGCACTTAGCTCCTCACGGAGGGGGCAGCCCTCGGCGGCCCCGCCGCCCCGGGCCGCCGTCACCTGCTCCGGCCTGCTCCGGCACCCCATCAGGCGGCGCGCCACATTTTCGGCAGGTACAGTGCGGAGATCAGCAGACCCCAGTGTGAGGCCCCGCGCTTGTTGACCCAGACCACCTCCCGGGTCCTCGAACCGAGCGACCTGGACGCCGCCCTCGCCGTCCTCGACCGCGACCCCGTCACGAACGCCTTCGTGACGTCCCGGGTGCAGGTCGCGGGCCTCGACCCCTGGCGTCTCGGCGGCGAGATGTGGGGCTGGTACGAGGACGGCATGCTGACGTCCCTCTGCTACGCGGGCGCCAACCTCGTCCCCATCTGCGCCACCCCCCGGGCCGTACGGGCCTTCGCGGACCGGGCGCGCCGGGGCGGCCGCCGTTGCTCCTCGATCGTCGGCCCCGCCGAGGCCACCGCGCAGCTGTGGCGGCTGCTCGAACCCAGCTGGGGTCCGGCCCGCGAGGTCCGCGGCCACCAGCCGCTCATGGTCACCGACCGCATGCCCGACTCCGTCGCCCCGGACCCCTACGTCCGTCGCATCCGCAAGGACGAGATGGAGACGATCATGCCGGCCTGCGTGGCGATGTTCACCGAGGAGGTCGGCGTCTCCCCGATGGCCGGCGACGGCGGCCTCCTCTACCAGGCCCGCGTCGCCGAACTCGTCGGCTCCGGTCGCTCCTTCGCCCGCCTCGACGAACAGGGCCGGGTCGCCTTCAAGGCGGAGATCGGCGCGGCCACGTCCCGGGCGTGCCAGATCCAGGGTGTGTGGGTGGCCCCCGAGTACCGGGGCAAGGGCCTCGCGGCCCCCGGCATGGCGGCGGTGCTGCGGTACGCGCTGGCCGACGTGGCCCCGGTCGTGAGCCTGTACGTCAACGACTTCAACACCCCGGCCAGGCGGACCTACCTGAAGGTGGGCTTCCAGGAGGTCGGCGCGTTCATGAGCGTACTGTTCTAGCCGCACTTCAGAGTGCTGTTCTGAGCCTCGTACGAGCCCTGTAGTCTCCCCGGCATGCTGCGCATCCCCGGTCACGGACACCACAACCCCGACGACGTCGTGATCGGCCCGCTCGACCTGCCGGCCCGTGTCGACGACGCGCTCGCCGTCCAGGCCGTCGCCTTCGGACTCGGTGCCGACGAGGTCGCCGTGCGGCGCCAGATCGTGCTGCGGCACATGGCCTACCCGGGCGCCCGGGCCCTCGGTGCCACCACCGCCGACGGTCGGCTCGCCGGCTTCGTCTACGGCATGCCCAACGACCGTAGCCACTGGTGGTCCACCGTGGTGGAGCCGTATCTGCGCGCCCAGGGCCATGACTTCTGGCTCGACCAGTCGTTCGTGATCACCGAGCTGCACGTCCACCCGCGCTACCAGAACCGCGGTATCGGCCGCTCCCTGATCACCACGATCACCGACGGCGCCGCCGAGCCCCGCTCGATCCTCTCCGCGATCGACACCGACAGCCCGGCCCGCGGCCTCTACCACTCCCTCGGCTACGAGGACCTGGCCCGTCAGGTCCTCTTCCCCAGTGCCCCGAAGCCGTACGCGGTGATGGGAGCCCCTCTGCCACTGCGCCGCCGTACCGGGCCCTAGGGTCCGCCCGGCCGATCGCGGCGCGGACGCGGGGCCGGCCGGTCCTTAACCGATTTCCACCGGGATGGACCGCCCGGATAACCTCCTGCCATCACCCTCCCCGACTGGAGGGACCCCCAGCAGCAGGAGTACGAGAATGGCGAACGCACCGGTCCAGCGCATGTCGAATCTGATGGCGAAGACGTTGCGCGACGACCCGGCGGACGCCGAGGTCCTCAGCCACAAGCTTCTCGTCCGCGCCGGCTACGTCCGCCGCACGGCCGCCGGCGTGTGGACCTGGCTGCCGCTCGGCAAGCGGGTCCTCGCCAACGTCGAGCGGATCGTCCGTGAGGAGATGGACGCGATCGGCGCACAGGAGGTGCTGCTCCCCGCCCTGCTGCCGCGGGAGCCGTACGACGCGACCGGCCGCTGGGACGAGTACGGCCCGGAGCTGTTCCGCCTCCAGGACCGCAGGGGCGGCGACTACCTCCTCGGCCCCACCCACGAGGAGATCTTCACGCTGATCGTGAAGGACCAGGCGTCCTCCTACAAGGATCTGCCGGTCATCCTCTACCAGATCCAGACCAAGTTCCGTGACGAGGCCCGTCCCCGCGCGGGCATCCTGCGCGGCCGCGAGTTCCTGATGAAGGACTCCTACTCCTTCGACCTGGAGGACGAGGGCCTCGCCCACTCGTACGCCCTGCACCGCCAGGCCTACCAGCGGATCTTCGAGCGTCTCGGCCTCGACTACCGCATCTGCGCCGCGACCGCGGGTGCGATGGGCGGCTCCAAGTCGGAGGAGTTCCTCGCCCCGGCCGCCGCCGGCGAGGACACCTTCGCCGACTGCCCGAACTGTGACTTCGCGGCCAACACCGAGGCGATCAGCTACGAGCTCCAGCCCGTCGACGGCTCCGCCGTGCCGGCCGCCGAGGAGATCCCGACGCCCGACACCCCGACCATCGAGACCCTCGCCGCCTCCCTCGGCGTCCCGGCCTCGGCCACCCTGAAGAACCTTCTGGTCAAGGTCGGCGGCGAGATCGTGGCCATCGGCGTCCCCGGTGACCGCGAGGTCGACATGGGCAAGGTCGAGGCGCACTTCGCCCCCGCCGCCGTCGAGCTGGTCACCGCCGACGACTTCGCGGACCGCGCCGACCTGGTCCGCGGTTATGTCGGCCCGCAGGGCCTGGAGAAGGTCACCTACATCGCCGACCCGCGGGTGGCTCCGGGCACGGCGTGGATCACGGGCGCCAACAAGGAGCACACGCACGCGAAGAACGTCGTCGCGGGCCGTGACTTCGAGGTCGGCGAGTACGTCGACGTCGTGGTCGTGCAGGAGGGCGACCCCTGCCCGAAGTGCGGCACCGGGCTCAAGCTCGACCGCGCCATCGAGATCGGCCACATCTTCCAGCTGGGCCGCAAGTACGCCGACGCCCTCAAGCTCGACGTCCTCGGCCAGCAGGGCAAGCCGGTCCGGGTGACCATGGGCTCCTACGGCGTCGGCGTCTCCCGCGCGGTCGCCGCGCTCGCCGAGCAGACCGCCGACGAGCAGGGCCTGTGCTGGCCCAGGGAGGTCGCCCCGGCCGACGTGCATGTCGTCGCCGCCGGCAAGGCCCTCCAGACCGAACTGGCTCTCGACGTCGCCGAGAAGCTGGCCTCCGCCGGTCTGCGCGTCCTGGTCGACGACCGGGCCGGGGTCTCCCCGGGCGTGAAGTTCACGGACGCCGAGCTCATCGGCGTACCGAAGATCCTGGTGGCGGGCCGCCGCTCCGCCGAGGGCGTCCTGGAGCTGAAGGACCGCAAGACCGGTGAGCGCGAGGAGCTGACGGTCGACGAGGCGATCGCCCGCCTCGCGGACTGACGCCACCTTCGGGGACTTCTGCGCGGTACGTGAACACCGCACAGAAGCTCCTGCCGGTTTTGGCCGTGGTCCCGGCCGGGCTACGGCCACGGCCGGGATCCCGGCCGGGCGAATGCCATGATCCCGTCCGGGTCACAGCGGGGACTCTCCGGCCGGACGACAACCCGATTCCTCGGGCGGACTGCTACCGGAGTCCCGTCCGTACCGCAGCCGGAGTCCTGGCCGGGCCACAACCTGAGTCCGGGGCGGGCCACAACCTGAGTCCGGGGCGGGCCACAACCTGAGTCCGGGGCGGGCCACAACCTGAGTCCGGGCCGGGCCACAACCTGAGTCCGGGGCGGGCCACAACCTGAGTCCCGGCGGGGCTACAGCCAGCCCGCGAACTCCAGCAGCAGTTCCGCGTCCTGGGGGCGGCCGACGCGTCGGGCGCGGACGCCGGACTCCACCGCACGGAACAGGGTCCAGCCCCGCAGTCGCTCCTGGTCCACCTCCAGCGACTCGGCGAGCCGCTTCACGCGCCGCCGGGTGATCGACGCCCCGGAGGGCGAGGCGATCAGGTCCTCCACCCGGTCGCGGACCAGTCGCGCCAGGTCGAACGCGCACTCGCCGACCACCGGGTCGGGCCCCACGGCCAGCCACGGCAGCCGGTCCCCGGCCAGCACCTTGCTCTGCCGGAACGTGCCGTGCAGCAGGCGGTGCTCGGGGGGCGCCTTCAGCAGCTCCTCGCGGGCCGCGAGGGCCACCTCGACGAGCGGGGCCACCTCGGGATCGGCCGCGGCGCTCGCCCGCATCGCCTCGGCCTGCCGTCCGGTCCGCTCGGCCACCGTCTCGAAGACGGGAGCGGCGTCGTCGGCGGGCGGCGCCACCCACAGCCGGCGCAGCGTGCCCGCCGCCTCCAGCAGGGCCTTCGCCTCGGGCAGCGAGCGCACCGACACATCCGGGTGCAGCCGCTCCAGCAGCAGCACGCCCTCGGTGGTGACATCGTCGAGGAGCTGTACGGCGCCCAGGCCGCCCCAGTGCGCGAGCGCGGCCCGCTCGCTCATCGGGCGGGACCGGCGCGGGATCAGCTTCAGCACGGCCGGCGTCCCGTCGGGCCGCCGTACCAGGACCACCAGACTGCTCCGGCCGCCCGGCACCTGTACCCGTTCCACGGTCAACTCGCGCAGGGCGACGGCCTGTCGGACCGCTTCGGGCAGCCTCTCCAGCCAGTCGTCACCCTCCGGTGCCGTCTCGCCGAGCGCCCGCACCAGACGCTGCGGCGGTTCGAAAGCCATGCGCGAGTCGTTCCCTTCCTCTCCGGGTCAAGCCGTCGGCGTCGCCGAGGCCGAGGCCGGGGCGGGGGTCACGGCCGAATCCGTGCCCGAGCCCGCGGCCGCGCCCGTGCCCGCCCACTCGGCGAGACCAGGGAAGGCTACGCTCCCGCCGCGCCAGCGCACCGCCCGGACCGCCGCCTCGCGCAGCGCTCCGGCCGCCTCGCCGCGCCGTTCGGCGCCGCTCGCGCGCACCAGGTCGGAATAGACACCGGCCACGCGATCCTCCAGTTCGGCGGCGAGCCGGACGGCCGCGGCCGAGTCCGCCACCGGGAACGGCAGTGCGTACGCGGCACTCGCCGCGATGGGCTCGCCGCCCAGGTCGCGCACCTCGCGCACCAGCGCGTCGCGTCGTGCCCGGTGCGCGTCGTACCCGGCCCGCGCCTCCGAGCGCCGCCCCTCGCCGATCAGGCCGCCGACGACGCCGTACCCGTACACGGCCGCGTGCTCGGCCGCCAGTACGGCCTGCAACGCCTCCAGCTCCGGCTTCTCCGCCCCGCTCACTTGGCACCCTCCGTCAGCAGATACGTGTGTGCCGCCCCGGCCGCCGCCACCGAGGCCAGCAGCCTGGCCAGTTCGCCCGGCAGGTCCAGCAGTGCCTTCGCCCGCTGGTCCGCGAGCGTCCGCTCGGCGGTGGCGAGCCAGGCGAGAGCGTCCTTCTCGGTTCCCACGCCGGCCGGGGACGAGGCGGCCGACGACGGGGCCCCGGCCGGCCCCGGCGACGCCGAGAGCGACGACGCGGACGCCGAGTTGGACGACGTGAAAGCCGAAGACGCCGAGGACGCCGAGGACGAGTGAGTCGAGGGAGACGCGGTCGTCCGGTCGCTCTCGAACGCCTGCACGTGCCGCAGGGCCTCCGCCCGCAGCGGCCCCAGCCGCTCCACCAGCCCCGGATGTGCGGCGATCACCACGTCGTATTGTTCAACGATCCCCTTGCTTTCCTGGGCCGCACGCGCGCGTGCCCGCTCGGCGACCGACGGGCTGCTGCCCGAGCTCTCCTCGGTGTCCTCGCCGGCGGTGGAGCAGCCCACGAGCAGGGCGACCCCGGCGGCGGAGGTGAGCAGGGATCTTCTGCGCGTCCCCGAGGGGGTGCGCGACGGCGGGGGGTACGGCACGGCAGACGTCCTCGGGGGGCTCGTACGAACACACGGACGGGGAAGGCGGCCCCGCCGGTGATCACGGTACCCGCGCGTCCCCCCGGCATCACTCATCGGCACCGCCCGTGCGCAGGTGGACGGCAACACACCCTGCGACCGGATACCCTTTGACCAGACACGCGCCCCATCCCACAACAGCACACGCGGCCGAGGAGTCACCCGGATGAGCACGACCCAGAGCGAGAGGCTGCGGGAACTACTGGAACCGCTCGTCACCTCCCAGGGCCTGGATCTCGAAGAGATCGCCGTGGACTCCGTAGGGCGAAAGCGGGTGCTGAGCGTCGTCGTCGACTCCGACACCGGAGCGGACCTGGACCAGATCGCCGATGTGAGCCGCGCGCTCTCGGCGAAGCTCGACGAGACGGACGCGATGGGCGAGGGCGAATACACCCTCGAGGTCGGAACCCCGGGTGCGGAGCGCGCCCTCACCGAGTACCGCCACTACGTGCGTGCCCTGGACCGGCTGGTGAAGTTCCAGCTGGCCGGGGGCGACGAGCTGACCGCCCGGATCCTGGAGGTCGACGACGCGGGTCTCGACGTCGAGGTGCCGGGAGTGAAGGGCCGCAAGGCCACCTCCCGCAGGCTCGCCTTCGACGACATCGCCAAGGCCCGGGTCCAGGTCGAGTTCAGCCGCAAGGACAGCAAGGACGACAAGGACATGAAGGAAGAGGAGGAGGCGTAGCCGTGGACATCGACATGAGTGCCCTGCGGGGCTTGGTGCGGGAGAAGGAGATCTCTTTCGGCCTGCTGGTCGAAGCGATCGAGTCGGCCCTCCTCATCGCCTACCACCGCACCGAGGGAAGCCGCCGTCACGCGCGCGTGGAGCTCAACCGGGAGACCGGACATGTGACCGTGTGGGCGAAGGAGGACCCCGAGGACCTCGAGGAGGGCCAGGAGCCCCGCGAGTTCGACGACACCCCGTCCGGCTTCGGCCGGATCGCCGCCACCACCGCCAAGCAGGTGATCCTCCAGCGTCTGCGCGACGCCGAGGACGACGCGACGCTCGGCGAGTACGCCGGCCGTGAGGGCGACATCGTCACCGGTGTGGTGCAGCAGGGCCGCGACCCGAAGAACGTGCTCGTGGACATCGGCAAGCTCGAGGCGATCCTGCCGGTGCAGGAGCAGGTGCCGGGCGAGACGTACACGCACGGCCTGCGGCTGCGGTCGTACGTCGTCCGGGTGGCGAAGGGGGTGCGCGGTCCGTCCGTGACCCTCTCCCGTACGCACCCCAATCTGGTGAAGAAGCTCTTCGCGCTCGAGGTGCCGGAGATCGCCGACGGGTCCGTCGAGATCGCCGCCATCGCGCGCGAGGCGGGTCACCGCACCAAGATCGCCGTCAGGTCCACCCGTTCGGGCCTGAACGCCAAGGGCGCTTGTATCGGCCCGATGGGCGGCCGAGTCCGCAATGTGATGGGCGAACTGAACGGCGAGAAGATCGATATCGTCGACTGGTCGGACGACCCGGCCGAGATGGTCGGCAACGCCCTGTCGCCTGCCCGCGTCACCAAGGTCGAGGTCGTGGACCTGGCGACCCGCTCCGCGCGCGTGACCGTGCCCGACTACCAGCTGTCGCTGGCGATCGGCAAGGAAGGGCAGAACGCCCGGCTCGCGGCCCGGCTCACCGGCTGGCGGATCGACATCCGACCGGACGTCGAGCAGGTGTCCGAGCGGGAGTCCCTCGGGAGTGGGGAATAGATCCAAGCCGCAGCCCGCTTGGATCACGACAACAACCGTTCGATTCTTGCCCCAAAGGGGTGAGGTCGGTGCGGGGAGGTAGACTTACCAGTGTCTGGCCGGACGCGAGACCGCGCATGCCCTGAACGCACCTGTGTGGGGTGCCGGGAGCGAGCGGCCAAGACCGATCTGCTGCGCATCGTGGCGGTCGGGGACGCATGCGTCCCCGATCCTCGCGGTACGCTGCCCGGCCGGGGTGCGTATGTACACCCCGCCCCGGTCTGTCTCGACCTGGCGATACGCCGCCGGGCGTTCCCGCGGGGGCTCCGCGTCCCGGGACCGCTCGACGTAAAGGTGTTGCGCCAGTACGTCGAACAGACAGAACGTTGCTGAGGCAGGCAACACCGTAAGAAGCGTCGCGCGGACATCCGCGCGGCCCAGGTACCCCGCGAGTTGGAAGTAGGTCGAGATTGCGATGAGCACTCGATGAGCACGCGATGAGTACGCCCATGAAGTAGCGACGGTCCGGACGCAACCCGGACCTAAAAGGAGCGAAGTGGCTAAGGTCCGGGTATACGAACTCGCCAAGGAGTTCGGTGTAGAGAGCAAGGTCGTCATGGCCAAGCTCCAGGAACTCGGTGAGTTCGTCCGATCGGCGTCTTCGACGATCGAGGCGCCCGTAGTGCGCAAACTGACAGACGCCTTCCAGGGTGGTGGCAACGGCAAGTCCGCCGGCAGGCCCGCCCCGCGCAAGGCTGCCCCCAAGCCTGGCGCGCCCTCCCCGGCGCAGACGGCACGTCCGGCCGCCCCGCGGCCGCCGGCCGCCCCGAAGCCCGCCGTGGCCCCGCAGCCCGCGGCCCCGTCGGCTCAGGCGGCTCCGTCCGCCCCGTCGACGCCGTCGGCCCCCGCGCCGGCCGCCTCCGGCTCGCGTCCGGTGCCGGGCCCCAAGCCCGCGCCGCGTCCGGCCCCGGCGGCCCCCACGACGCCGGAGTTCACCGCTCCGCCGTCGGCCCCGGCCGCTCCGGCCGCCCCCGCGGCCGCCCAGGCCTCGCGTCCGGGTGCCCGTCCGGGCCCCGGCGGCCCGAAGCCCGGCTCCCGTCAGGGTGGTCCCGGCCAGGGTCAGGGCCAGGGTCAGGGCCAGGCTCCCCGTCCGGACCGTGGCGCCTCGCGCCCCGGCGGTCAGGCCCCGCGTCCGGGCGCCCGTCCGGCCGGTCCCCGTCCGGGCAACAACCCCTTCACCTCCGGTGGCTCCACCGGCATGGCGCGTCCGCAGGCGCCGCGTCCGCAGGGCGCGCGTCCCGGCGGTCCCGGTGCCCCCGGCGCCGGTCCCCGTCCGCAGTCGCCGGGCGCCCAGGGTGGCGGTCCGCGTCCGCAGGCTCCGGGCGGTTCGCGTCCGTCGCCGTCCGGTATGCCCCGTCCGCAGGGCGGCGGTCCCCGTCCCGGTGGCGGCCCCGCGGGTCCGCGTCCCAACCCCGGCATGATGCCGCAGCGTCCCGCTGCCGGCCCGCGTCCCGGCGGTGGCCCCGGCGGTGGCCGTGGTCCCGGTGGCGGTGGCGGTCGTCCCGGTGGCGGCGGCGGCGGTCGTCCCGGTGGCGGCGGCGGCTTCGCCGGTCGTCCGGGTGGCGGCGGCGGTGGCGGCTTCGCCGGTCGTCCCGGTGCTCCCGGTGCCGGTGGTGGCGGCGGCTTCGCCGGTCGTCCCGGTGCTCCCGGTGCCGGTGGTGGCGGCGGCCGTCCTGGCTTCGGCGGTCGTCCCGGTGGTCCCGGTGGCCGTGGTGGCACGCAGGGCGCCTTCGGCCGTCCCGGCGGTCCCGCGCGTCGTGGTCGCAAGTCGAAGCGGCAGAGGCGCCAGGAGTACGAGGCCATGCAGGCCCCGTCGGTCGGCGGCGTGATGCTGCCTCGCGGCAACGGCGAGAGCATTCGCCTGTCGCGCGGTGCGTCCCTCACCGACTTCGCCGAGAAGATCAACGCCAACCCGGCGTCGCTCGTCGCGGTCATGATGAACCTCGGCGAGATGGTCACGGCCACGCAGTCCGTCTCGGACGAGACACTGCATCTCCTCGCCGGCGAGATGAACTACACGGTTCAGATCGTCAGCCCCGAGGAGGAGGACCGCGAGCTGCTCGAGTCCTTCGACATCGAGTTCGGCGAGGACGAGGGCGGCGAGGAGGACCTCGTGGTCCGTCCGCCGGTCGTCACCGTCATGGGTCACGTCGACCACGGTAAGACCCGACTGCTCGACGCCATCCGCAAGACGAACGTCATCGCGGGCGAGGCCGGCGGCATCACCCAGCACATCGGTGCCTACCAGGTCGCGACCGAGGTCAACGCCGAAGAGCGCAAGATCACCTTCATCGACACCCCGGGTCACGAGGCGTTCACCGCCATGCGTGCCCGTGGTGCCCGGTCGACGGACATCGCGATCCTCGTCGTCGCGGCCAACGACGGTGTCATGCCGCAGACGGTCGAGGCGCTCAACCACGCCAAGGCGGCCGACGTCCCGATCGTCGTCGCGGTCAACAAGATCGACGTCGAGGGTGCCGACCCGACCAAGGTGCGCGGTCAGCTGACCGAGTACGGCCTGGTGGCCGAGGAGTACGGCGGCGACACCATGTTCGTCGACATCTCCGCCAAGCAGGGTCTGCACATCGACTCCCTGCTGGAGGCCGTCGTCCTCACCGCCGACGCCTCGCTCGACCTGCGGGCCAACCCGAACCAGGACGCGCAGGGCATCGCGATCGAGTCCCGACTCGACCGCGGCCGTGGTGCCGTCTCGACGGTCCTCGTCCAGCGAGGCACCCTGCGGGTCGGCGACACGATGGTCGTGGGCGACGCCTACGGCCGTGTGCGCGCCATGCTCGACGACAACGGCAACAACGTCGCCGAGGCGGGCCCGTCGACGCCGGTCCAGGTCCTGGGCCTGACCAACGTCCCGGGTGCGGGCGACAACTTCCTCGTCGTCGACGAGGACCGTACGGCCCGCCAGATCGCGGAGAAGCGCGCCGCCCGTGAGCGCAACGCGGCCTTCGCGAAGCGCACGCGCCGCGTGTCCCTCGAGGACCTGGACAAGGTGCTCAAGGCCGGCGAGGTCCAGCAGCTGAACCTGATCATCAAGGGTGACGCTTCCGGTTCCGTCGAGGCGCTCGAGTCGTCCCTGCTCCAGCTGGATGTCGGCGAAGAGGTCGACATCCGCGTCCTGCACCGCGGTGTCGGTGCGGTCACGGAGTCGGACATCGACCTGGCGATGGGCTCCGACGCCATCGTGATCGGCTTCAACGTCCGCGCGGCCGGCCGCGCGGCGCAGATGGCCGAGCGCGAGGGTGTGGACGTCCGGTACTACTCGGTCATCTACCAGGCGATCGAGGAGATCGAGGCGGCCCTGAAGGGCATGCTGAAGCCGGAGTACGAGGAGGTCGAGCTCGGTACGGCGGAGATCCGCGAGGTCTTCAAGTCGTCCAAGCTGGGCAACATCGCCGGTGTCCTGATCCGCTCCGGCGAGGTCAAGAGGAACACCAAGGCCCGACTGGTCCGCGATGGCAAGGTGATCGCGGAGAGCCTCAACATCGAGGGTCTGCGTCGCTTCAAGGACGACGTCACCGAGATCCGCGAAGGGTTCGAGGGCGGTATCAACCTCGGCAACTTCAACGACATCAAGGTCGACGACGTCATCGCGACGTACGAGATGCGCGAGAAGCCGCGGGCGTAAGGCCGTGGCCCGAGGTGGCCGGCGGGACAGTTTCCCGCCGGCCGCCTCGGCGTGTTTCCGGCTACGGGCAGGGTGCGGCGGGGCAGAACAATCCCGTCGAGTACCCCGCCCGTTCGTTGTACCGTTCTTGATGTCCCTGTCCAGTGGATGGCGGGGCCATCGATCCCGTACCGGCGGGTGAACCGGATACACATGTACGTAGGGACTCTGTCCTTCGACCTCCTCCTCGGCGACATACGGTCACTGAAGGAGAAGCGCTCCGTCGTCCGCCCGATCGTCGCTGAACTCCAGCGGAAATACGCGGTGAGCGCCGCCGAGGTCGACCACCTGGACCTCCACCGCCGGGCCGGCATCGGCCTCGCGATGGTGTCGGGCGACGCCGCTCATCTCAGCGACGTACTGGACCGGTGCGAACGGCTGGTCGCCGGACGCCCCGAGGTGGAACTGCTGTCCGTGCGACGGCGCCTCCACGGCGAAGACGACTGACCAAGAACTTAGATCAGGAAAGAACGGGAGACGGACCAGTGGCCGACAACGCGCGGGCTAAGAGGCTGGCGGACCTCATCCGAGAGGTGGTGGCCCAGAAGCTGCAGCGCGGGATCAAGGACCCGCGGCTCGGCTCGCATGTCACCATCACGGACACCCGGGTGACGGGTGATCTGCGGGAGGCGACCGTCTTCTACACGGTGTACGGGGACGACGAGGAGCGGGCCGCTGCGGCCGCGGGCCTGGAGAGCGCCAAGGGCGTGCTCCGCTCGGCGGTGGGCGCGGCGGCGGGCGTGAAGTTCACGCCGACCCTGACCTTCATGGCGGACGCCCTGCCGGACACCGCCAAGACCATCGAGGACCTGCTCGACAAGGCACGCGCCTCGGACGCGAAGGTCCGCGAGGTCTCGGCGGGCGCCAGCTTCGCGGGCGAGGCCGACCCGTACCGCAAGCCGGGTGAAGAGGACGAGGAAGCCGAGGCGGCCGAGGTCGCCCGGCCCGCCGAGGCCGTCGAGAAGGACGGCGAAGCCGCGGAATGACCGAGAAGCACAAGACGCCCGACGGCCTTGTCATCGTCGACAAGCCGTCGGGCTTCACCTCGCACGACGTGGTCGCCAAGATGCGCGGGATCGCCCGGACCCGCCGCGTCGGCCACGCCGGCACCCTCGACCCGATGGCGACGGGCGTACTCGTCCTCGGCGTGGAGCGGGCGACCAAACTCCTCGGGCATCTCGCCCTCACCGAGAAGGAGTACCTGGGGACCATCCGCCTCGGGCAGAACACGCTCACGGACGACGCCGAAGGGGAGATCACCTCCTCCACCGACGCCTCAGCGGTCACCCGGGACGCCGTCGACGCCGGCATCGCCAAGCTGAGCGGCGACATCATGCAGGTGCCGTCCAAGGTCAGCGCCATCAAGATCGACGGCGTGCGCTCGTACAAGCGGGCCCGCGAGGGCGAGGAGTTCGAGATCCCGGCCCGCCCGGTCACCATCTCCTCCTTCGCCGTGTACGACGTCCGCGAGGCCGTCGCCGAGAACGGCACCCCCGTGCTCGACCTGGTGGTGTCGGTGGTCTGCTCGTCCGGCACGTACATCCGCGCCCTCGCCCGCGACCTGGGCGCCGACCTCGGCGTCGGCGGTCATCTCACCGCGCTGCGCCGCACCCGGGTCGGCCCCTACAAGCTGGACTCGGCGAAGACACTGGACCAGCTCCAGCAGGAACTGACGGTGATGCCGATCGCCGAGGCGGCCACGGCGGCGTTCCCCCGCTGGGACGTGGACGCCAAGCGGGCCCGGCTGCTCCTCAACGGCGTGCGCCTGGAGATGCCCGACGTGTACGAAGGCACCGGCGCCGTCGCCGTCTTCGACCCCGAGGACCACTTCCTGGCCCTGGTCGAGGCACAGCGCGGCAAGGCGAAGAGCCTGGCCATCTTCGGCTGAGGGCCTGGCTGTCTTCCCTTGAGGCGAAGGGCCTGGCCGTCTCCGGCTCAGGCGAAGCTTTCGGCCGACCCCGGCCGAGGACGGCGACACCGTCCGACGCGAGGGTGTGGTGCCCGTGGAGCGGCGAACACGGGGTCTTCCTCTGCCGCCGCTCCACGGTCCCCCCTCGGTTCCCCCACCCCTAGGGTGTATCCACCGACCCTGCCCTATTCACCCGTCCGGGCAGGCGCTCGGAGTGAACCGACGGAGCGTGAGGGGGCGCGTTCATCCGGCGATCTGTCCCGCCGATCACCGCGCGCCTACCGTCGAACGGAGGGCACGCGCGCAGGGCGGGGAGGTACGACCATGGCGGGACGGGGCCCGCGGGCGGGCGGCGCCCGCCGCACACCGGACGACGCCGGGGCCACCGCACCCGGCCATCGCGAGGATCCCCCCGACACCGCCCTCGTCCGCATCCATGACCTGGCCGGCCGCCCTCGCGGCGCGGGCTTCGTCGCCGACCACCACGGCACGGTGATCACCAGTCACGAGGCGGTCGACGGCCTGCCCCGCGTCGTCCTGCACGTGGCGGACCGCACCTGCGTCGTGACCGCCGACGCGGTGACCCCGCTGCCCGCCCTGGACCTGGCCCTCGTCCGTACCAAGGGTCTCGGCGCGGACCCGCTGCCCGTCACGGTGCGCGGCCGGGCCGAGCCGGGCACGTACGTACGCGTCGCCGCGGGCTGCTGGCGGGAGGCACGGGTGCTGGGCGGGACTCCGGTGACGTACACAGCCACGGACCGCTTCCATCTCCTCGACGACGCGCTGGAGTTGGCGATCGGCACGGCGGGCCGGGACGCCCTGCGCCTCGGCGGCGGGGCGGCCGGCGGACCCGTGCTCGACGCGTTGACCGGTGCCGTCGTCGGGGTCGTCGGTACCGCCCTGCAGTCCGGCCACCGCGACACGGGGTTCGCCGTGCCGCTGTTCCTGCGGGCTCCCGGCGTCGCCGGACCGCAGGACGCCGTCCACGCCGAGCATGGCCCGCTCACCGAGCTGCTCGCCCGCAACGCGGCGACCGTGCCCGCCTACGGCGCCGACCTCAACCTGGCCGGCGTACTGGAGCTCACGGCCACCTCCGTGGGCTCGGACGGCCCGCCCGGCGCCCTCGCGGGCCAGGTCGCCGGCCCCGGCCCGGACGGCCTGGGACCCCTGGTCGAGCCCGTCGAACGGGCCGCGGTCGCCGGGGAGTTGGCCCTGTTCGTCGAGGGCCCGGCCGTCGTCCTCGGCCTGGTCGGCGCCCCCGGCAGCGGTCGTACGACGGAACTCGCGGCCCTCGCCGGCCGCCGCAACCGGGGACCGGCACCGGCGCCCACGCTGTGGCTGCGCGGTGCCGACCTCCAGGACGACGACGGCTCCGTGGCGGACGCCGCCCGCCGGGCGCTGACCCGCGCCGCCCGCATCGTGACGGCCTCCTGCCCCGGCCTCCCCGCCGACCTCGGCGACATCACGCCCGAGCGCCTGGCCCGCCTCGCCCACACCGCCGGCCGCCCCCTGCTGCTCCTGCTCGACGGCCCCGAGGAGATGCCGCCCGCCCTCGCCCACCGCCTGCCCGAGTGGACCACGGGCACCGCGACCTGGCTGCGCGAGGCGGGGGCACGACTGGTGGTGGGCTGCCGCGCGGAGTACTGGGAACGAGCGGGCGCGGAATTCCCGCCGGGGGCGTTGTACGGCGGTGGTCCGGTCGGGTCGGGGGCGTTGTACGGCGGCGGTCCGGTCGGGTCGGAGGCCCTCTACGGCGGCGGTCCGGTCGGATCGGAGGCGCTGTATGGCACGCGGTCCGCGAGTCAGGACCTGGTTCACGCGCTCCCGCCCTGCGTCCACCTCGGCGACCTGCGCGCCGACGAGTCCAGGCTCGCCCGCGAGCGCTACGGCATCCCCGACACCGCGCTCAGCGAGCCGCACGCCCGCCACCCCCTCACCCTCCGACTCCTCTCCGAGGTCCGCGCCGCCCTCCCCGAGGTCCCGGACGGCCCGCTCGACGGGGACGACGTCCTCGCCGCACACCTGGACCTGATGTGCCTGCGCGTCGCCGTCCGCCTCGCCGCCGAGAACGGCCTGCGCGGCACCGCCGTACGACGACTCGCCGCGAAGGTCTCCGGCCAGGTCCACGAGGCCGCCCGGCGCAGCCTCGGACCAGGCCAGGGCGAGCTGGACCGGGAGTCGTTCGAGGCGGTGTTCCCCTGGGGACCCGCCCCGGCCCGGCTCGGCGGCGGCACCGGCTGGGCGTCCGCCGTCCTCACCGAGGGCCTCCTCGTCCCCGCCGGAGACGGCTACCGCTTCGCCCACGAGGAACTCGCCGACTGGATCCAGGGCATGCACCTCGACCTGGACGAAGCGCTGCGCGTCCTGGTGCACTGCCCGCCGCCGGACACCCGGGCGCTGCCCGTACCGCCCCACCGCATCGGTCCGGTCGTCCAGTCCCTGCTGCTCCTGGCCCGCCAGCACGGCACCCGACGGCTCGCCGTGCGCCTGGAGGAACTCGCCCGAGCCCTGGACGCGGAGCCGCACTCCTGGTGGGCGGCCCGGCTGCTCGCCGAGGTGCTGCGCCGCGTACCGGACGCGATGCCGTACACCGGCGTACTGCGCCTGCTCGTCGAGCGGATCGTCGCCCGCCGACGGCAACAACGGCCCCCGCCGGGCGAGTTCGGACCCGTCTTCTGGACCGCCCTGGACCTTCCCGACACCGTCCGCCTCGACCTCCTGCGCCGACTCCTCTTCGCCGACGCCGCCCCGCACGACACCGGCCCACCTCGCTACCTCGACGCGGCCGCAGCGCTCCTGGCCGCCGACCCCATCGCCGTACTACCGCACCTCATCAGCTGGTTCGACGACGAGCGGCCGCTGCCCGCGACCCCGCACGCCACCGTGGCGACGGCCGCGCAGGCGCTGCTGCACACCCACCGCCACCGCGCCCTCGACGACCTCACCGAGCTCCTC
This sequence comes from Streptomyces sp. NPDC059582, assembly GCF_042735715.1. Classification (NCBI taxonomy): domain Bacteria; kingdom Bacillati; phylum Actinomycetota; class Actinomycetes; order Kitasatosporales; family Streptomycetaceae; genus Streptomyces; species Streptomyces sp. NPDC059582. The sequence goes on along the minus strand of NZ_JBHWCC010000075.1, from coordinate 20,116 downwards.
GTCGACCGCGCGCACCGGCGCGCCGACGAACTCCTCGCCGTCCTCGCCGAGGACGAACCGTCCGCGGTGTGCCGGGCCGTCGACCGGTGGGCGCGCGACGAACGTCCGGCCCGACGGGTGGCGGCGGTGGCGTACGGGCTGCGCGCCGCCCCGCACGTGCGCACCGAGGCCGACCGCGAGCTGCTGCGCCACCTGGCCCTCGACCTGCTGGCCCGCGCCGCCGACAGCACCCTGCACGGCGGCGCGCTCGCTCTTCTCGTACGCGATCCGCACACCCGCGACGATCACCTCCCGCAGGCGCTGAAGTACTTCTCGGCGGCCGATCCGCAGCTCCCGCCGAGCGCGCTGGTGCCTGCCCTGGCCACCCACCCCGAGCCGGTGCTGGCCGCCTTCCGGGCGCGACTGCGCAGGTCGGACGCCGGTGAGGCACTGCGCACGCTCGCCGACGTCACCACCCCCACCCTGGCCCGCCGGGTCGCGGCCCTGGTGCGGGAAGCGGCGGAGGGGAACCCGGCGACCGCCGTCCAGGTGGCCGCCTACGTGGACCGCCGCCTGGATCAGGGCCCCGCCGCCCGACCCGTCCTCCTCCCACTGGTCACCGGACTCCTCGACGGGGGCGGCCCGGACCGGGTGCGCGCGGAGCTGGCCGCCGTGCTCACCGCTGCCGGCACCCCCGCCTCGCGCCCCCTGCGCCACGAGCTGCGCGAGTTCCTCCTGGCCCACGAACACGACCCCGCGGTCCTGGAGGCCCTGCTGCGCGCCGCCGCCCGGCACGGCGAGGACGGAGGCCGGCAGGACGGAGGTCCGCGCGACACGGCTCCGCAGGACGGCGTTCCGTACGGCGGAGGCCCGCACGACGGGCTGAGGGATCTCATCCACCGCACCGGGCTGCTGCTCGTCCGTACCCCGGACGGCGCGACCCGCTTCGACCGCGGTCTGGTCGATCTGGGCCGCCAGGTCCCCGGCTTCGCCGTCCGTATGGCGGGCTGGCTGACCGACGCCCCCGCGGACTGGGCCGCGGTGGTGGGGCCCAGTACCCGCCGGATGATCGAGAACCTGGCGGGGCTACGGGTTTCGGCCTGAGCTCCGGCCCGAAGAGTGCGCCCCGTCACAGCCACCATGCCGATGCGAGGCCGGAGCACTCGGCATGGCACCCTTAGACCTGCACAGGAGGCAAGTAACGGACGCGGGTTCGACAAGGAGCGGTCACAGTGCAGCGCTGGCGTGGCTTGGAGGACATTCCCGAGGACTGGGGGCGCAGTGTCGTCACCATCGGCTCCTACGACGGAGTCCACCGGGGCCACCAGCTGATCATCAAGCACGCCGTGGAGCGCGCCCGTGAACGGGGCATCCCGTCCGTCGTGGTCACCTTCGACCCGCACCCCAGCGAGGTCGTCCGTCCCGGCAGCCACCCGCCGCTGCTGGCCCCGCACCACCGTCGCGCCGAGCTGATGGCCGAGCTGGGGGTGGACGCGGTGCTGGTCCTGCCGTTCACGAAGGAGTTCTCGAAGCTGTCGCCGGCCGACTTCGTCGTCAAGGTCCTGGTCGACAAGCTGCACGCCAAGGCGGTCGTCGAGGGCCCGAACTTCCGCTTCGGCCACAAGGCCGCCGGGAACGTCGCGTTCCTCACCGAGCAGGGCGCGGTCTACGACTTCGAGGTCGAGGTCGTCGACCTCTACGTGAGCGGTGTGGCGGGCGGCGGCGAGCCGTTCTCCTCCACGCTGACCCGACGCCTGGTCGCCTCGGGTGACGTCGAGGGCGCCGCCGAGATCCTCGGCCACCCGCACCGGGTCGAGGGCGTGGTCGTCCGCGGCGCCCAGCGCGGGCGCGAGCTGGGCTTCCCCACGGCGAACGTCGAGACGCTGCCGCACACCGCGATCCCGGCCGACGGCGTCTACGCCGGCTGGCTGCACGTAAGCGGCGAGGCCATGCCGGCCGCCATCTCCGTCGGCACGAACCCGCAGTTCGACGGCACCGAGCGCACGGTGGAGGCGTACGCCATCGACCGCGTCGGCCTGGACCTGTACGGCCTGCACGTCGCCGTCGACTTCCTGGCCTACGTCCGCGGCCAGGCGAAGTTCGAGTCGCTGGAAGCGCTGCTCGAACAGATGGCCGAGGATGTGAAGCGCTGCCGGGAGCTGGTGGAGGCCGCGACCGCGACGGAGACGGCCGAGTAGCCGTTCTCGTTCATACGGTCGTTACGACGACGAAGGGCGGCCGGTGTCTTCGGGACACCGGCCGCCCTTCGCGTTCACTCGCCTACGGGGGGCTACTGCTGCGGGGGCTGAGGAGGCTGCGGCGGCTGGGGGTGGCCAGGCTGCTGCGGGTACGGCTGCCCAGGCTGCTGTGCGGGCTGCTGCGGGTAGGGCCGGCCGGCCGGCGGGTAGGGCTGGGCGGGCGGCTGTCCCGGTTGTTCCGGCTGACCTGCCTGTCCCGGCTGGGGGTAAGGCGGCTGGCCCGGCTGCGGGTAGCCCGGTTGCTGCGGATACGCCTGGCCCGGCTGCTGGGGGTACGGCTGGCCCGGCTGCTGGGGATAGGGCTGGCCGGCGTAGGGCTGACCGGGCATCGGCGGGGCGGCCACGGGCGGCGGGTTGCCGTCCGAGGTCCACAGGCCGTGCATCTGCTGGTGTCGCACGAAGTCCTCGGCGACCATCGCCGCGAGGTTGAAGTACGACTCCCGCACCTTCGGCCGCATCATGTCGAGGTCGACCTCGGCACCGGCGGCGAGGTGCTCGTCGAACGGCACCACGACGACTCCGCGGCAGCGTGTCTCGAAGTGGCTGACGATGTCCTCCACCTTGATCATCTTGCCGGTGTCGCGTACTCCCGAGATGACGGTCAGGGACCGCGAGACGAGGTCGGCGTAGCCGTGCGCGGACAGCCAGTCCAGCGTCGTACTGGCGCTGCTCGCACCGTCCACGGACGGCGTCGAGATGATGATGAGCTGGTCGGCGAGGTCCAGCACACCGCGCATGGCGCTGTACAGCAGACCGGTGCCCGAGTCGGTGAGGATGATCGGGTACTGCTTGCCGAGCACGTCTATCGCGCGCCGATAGTCCTCGTCGTTGAACGTCGTCGACACCGCCGGGTCGACATCGTTGGCGATGATCTCCAGCCCCGACGGCGCCTGGGACGTGAACCGCCGGATGTCCATGTACGAGTTGAGGTACGGGATCGCCTGGACGAGGTCACGGATGGTGGCCCCGGTCTCCCGCCGGACGCGCCGCCCGAGGGTGCCGGCGTCCGGGTTCGCGTCGATGGCGAGGATCTTGTCCTGCCGCTCGGTGGCGAGCGTGGAGCCCAGCGCGGTGGTCGTGGTGGTCTTGCCGACCCCGCCCTTGAGGCTGATGACGGCGATCCGGTAGCACGACAGGACGGGCGTCCGGATGAGGTCGAGCTTCCGCTGCCGCTCGGCCTCCTCCTTCTTGCCGCCGAGCTTGAACCGACCGCCGGCCGCGGCCGGCCGCCCGCTCTTCGCCTTCTGCCTCTTGTTGTTGAGCAGCCGGTCCGACGACAGCTCCACGGCCGCGGTGTAACCGAGCGGCGCGGCCCCGGGATTGGTCGGCTGCCGCTGATCGTGCTGAATCGGCTGCGGCCAGGCGGCACCGGCACGGGGGTCCACGGGGGGCTGGGGGTGCGGTGACTGCTGCGCGGGCTGGGCGACCTGCGGGTGCTGCGCGGGCTGGGGTTGCCGCGGGTGTTGGGCAGGCTGCGTGGCCTGTGGGTATGCCTGCGGCGGCTGGGGCGCGTGGGGTGCCTGCGGGGCCGCGTGGGGTGCCTGCGGTGCCGGGGCGGCCTGAGGAGGCTGCGGGGCGTGCTGGGGTTCCGAGGCCTGAGCGGGCTGCGGTGGTGCTTGTGGTGCCGGTGTGGCCTGCTGCGGGACGAATCCGTGCGGAGCCGCCGAGGGGGCCTGCGCCTCGGCCTGCTGCGACTGGCCCTGCGGCGCGGGCGGCTGCGGGAACCCGTAACCGCCGGGCTGCACGGGGCCGGGCGCGCCGGGGTGCGGGAAGCCGTAGCCACCGGGGGTGTGCGGTGGGGTGGGTGCGGGGGCTCCCGGGTGGGGGAAGCCGTACGCGGCCGGGGCGTGGGGTGCCGCGTCCGCGGGCGGCTGGGGTGCGGCGGGCGTGGGCTCTGGCTGGGCGTGCGGGGCGGGCGGGAAGCCGTAGCCACCGGGGGTGTGCGGTGGGGTGGGTGCGGGGGCTCCCGGGTGGGGGAAGCCGTAGCCGGCTCGGGCGTCCGGCGCTGCCGGGGCCGGGGAGGGCGCGCCGGGGTGGGGGAAGCCGTAGGCGGCGGGGGCGTGGGATGCCGGTGGGGCGGGAGCCTCGCCCGGCTGCGGGAAGCCGTAGCCACCCTGCGCGTTGGGCGCCGCGGGCGGGGCGGCCGGGGTCGCGGCGGGCGCGTTCCAGGCGGCGGGCGCGGGCTGAGGGGCCTGCGGCTGGAACGGCGGCTGGGCCGGAGCTTCCGCCTGACGCGGCTGCGGAGGCTGCTGGGCGGGCCACTCGGCCGCCGTGGCCGGGGTCACGGGCTGGTAGGCCGGCGGCAAGGGCGGCAGCCCGGCCTGCGGCGCCGGCGGGGGAGCCCAGGCCGGGGGAGCGTCCTGCGGCGCCTCGGCGGGACCCGGAACGGCGTCCTGCGGTGCGTCGGCCGGAACGGCGTCCTGGGGCTCGTCGCCGGGCACGGCGTCCAGCGGTTCGGCCTCGGCGGGCACGGCGTCCGCAGGCTCGACATCCACGGGCTCGACGTCCACGTCCGCTATGGCTGCGGCCGCGGGCTCGGTGTCGTCGGCGCCGTCTTCGGTGTCGGTGTCGGTGTCGGTGTCGTCGTGCATGGCGTCCTGAGGCACCGCATCGCTGTCCTCGTCGTCGCTCTCGTCGCTCTCGTCGCCCTCGTGGCCCTCGTGGCCCGCGTCGTCTTCGCGCGCGCCCTCGGGGCCGGGGCCCGACACCTCGACTTCCTCGACCGCGACGTCCTCGGCCTCGGCGTCATCCGATGACACCGCGTCGGGGTCCTCGGCGGCCACATCTTCGGCGTCGGCTGCTTCGGCCACCTCGGCGGCCTCGGCCTCGACCTTCGCGTCCTGCGCCTGCGCCTGTTCCTGCTCTCGCTCCCGAGAGTCGGCCTCGGCGGCCCGCTCCGCGATCTCTCGCTTCAGGGCCACAGCGGAGAACCGCATGGTGGCGCCGCTCTCGAGATCATCAGCGTCGATGCCGGTGCCGGTGCCGGAGGCGCTGTCGTCGGCATCGACATCGGCAGCCGCAGCGGGCGCAGTCGGAGGAGTCGGGGAAGCCGGAGGCACAGGAGTCGGCGGGGGCGTGGCAGCCGCCGGCCCCCACTGCGCCTGGAATCCGCCCACCGGAATGTTCGGCACAGCCGTCGGCGAAACAGCGTCCGCTGAAGGACTTTGAGGAGCCGGAGGAGCCGGAGGAGCCGGAGGAGCCGGGTGGGCCGAAGGTTCGAACCCGCTTCCCACCGGAAGCCGGGGCACGGCAACCGGCCCCCCCGCGGGCGGCGCGGCCTGCGTGGGCGGCTGAGGCGCGGTGAACGGCGTCCCGGGAGTCGCGGTCGGCGGCGGCAGGAAGGGAGCCCCGGGCCCCTGAACAGCGTGGGCGGGCGGCGTCAGCCCCGGTAGCGGCGCACCCGAAGGCCCCGACGGGAACGCCGGACCCGGCGCACCGGGCGTGCTCGTACCCTGCGCCCCCGCGCCACCATCACCAGCGGAACCACCAGCGGAACCGCCGGCGCCACCACCGGCCTCACCGCCGGACCCCGAGTCACCCCCCGACCCCGAACTCCCCGCCGCGTTCTGCGTGTACCAGGCAGGCGGCGCGTAGTCGATGGTGAACTCGCCCGTCATCTCGATGTCGGACTCGACGTCGGGCTGGTCATCGCCGGGTGTGGCCCAGCCCCCGCGGATCCCGTCCCGATCGCTGCTCACAGTTCCTCCTGGTGTGGTCGAGAACCCCCATGCCGTGCCGGGGCGACCATTTCTCGTCGTCCGAAGTCGTTCGAGGTCGTCCGAAGAACCGGCTCTCCCCCTGGGACATCGACGCCCGGTCCACGGGTTCTGGCATCGCGCCCGGTCCCAGCCTAATCACCGCAAGCCCCGCCCTGTCAGGCCCGTCCACCCCTGAGCGCCTGCCCACTGCGTCACAGCCTGCCCGGAAGTTCCGTACGCAGCCTGCGTATCGGTGAACAAACCGAGCGACATTCGTGAACAAGCAGGACAGAAGGTGAAGAGAGGTGATCGTTGCCGGGTCTTAACCCGTGTGCCCCGTAAGAGGATTGACCGACACGGTGGGCATCCGACAGGGCCGCCCCCGGCCGAGCAGAAAAGGATCCTGACGCGTGAGCTTCGGCCCACCCCCTTCCGTCTACACCCAATCCGCCCTGGCCGCCGACCGGACAGCCCGCGAGCGGCGCCGTAGGAAAGTGCTCGGCGCCCTGGCCGTCCTCGTGGTCGGCGGGCTCTGCGCCGGAGGCTGGCTCGTGTCGTCCGCGGGGGACGACAGCGCGGCGGCCGACGGCAGGCCGGCGCCCGTCGTCCAGAGCCCGGACGACATCAGGGAAACGGTCGAGAAGGTCCCCGGTTCGCCCGAGGGCCGGCTGATGATCGAGCACAACGAGGAGAACCTCGCCAAGAGCACCGAGACCAACCCGCGTTACGCGCCCGGTACCTGGGCCACCGGCAAGATCCTCGCCAGAGGCGTGGCCGACCGGATCGAGGGCTACCGGATCAAGCCCAGGTACGACGAGACGGCCTGGACCCTCCAACTGGGCGGCCACCTCTGCGCCACCAGCAGACACGTCACCGCCGACGGCCGTACCGCCGTCGTCATCCAGCCGCCGAAGTCCGCGGGTTCGGAGCACGAAGGCGTCTGCGACCAGGTGGTGTTCGTCGACCTGAACACCGGCAGGAAGCTGTGGCAGAAGAAGATGCCCGCGGCTCAGTTCGCGTACGTCACCAACACCGACCTCACCCTGACCAAGGGCGTCGTCGCCGTGGCCTGGGGGCGGGGCTCGGTGGCGTACGACATGAAGGACGGCAGGCAGCTCTGGAACAGCACGACCCTTTCCCGGTGCGAGGACAAGGGCTTCGCCGGCGGACGCGCGCTGCTCGCCCTGGTCAGCTGTGGTGAGGCGACGGACGCCACGTACAAGGTGCAGCGACTCGATCCCCGCACGGGCAAGCCGCAGTGGACGTACCAGGTCGCGAGGGGTGTCCAGGGTGTCTACCTGCCCTCGTCCGACCCGCCCGTCCTCGCCGTCGCGGCCGGCGACAGCGCGGCGACCGATCTGATCTCCCTCGACGACAAGGGCAGGCGACGCGCCGCCATGTCCCTCGGCGGCTACGACGCCAAATGCGGCGTGCGGTACTCCTTCTCGCCCTTCTTCGGCACGACGGAGAACTGCGACGGCCTGGTCGTCGGCCGCGACCAGGCCTACGTCATGAGCAAGGAGAACATCGCCAACGACCAGCCGTCGGACTGGATCGTGGCGTTCGACCTGAAGACGGGCAGGTCGCAGGCCAAGTTCGAGGGCCGTGAGATGCAGATGGTCTACCCGCTGCGGACGAGCGGCGACGACCTTCTCATCTACCGCCGGGGCGCGGGCACGATCGCCCCGGCGGCCGTGGTGAGCTGGAACCCGCGCACCGACAAGGAGACTCCCTACCTCCTCTTCCAGCTTCCGGAGGACGACGAGTACGAGCTGAGCGATCCGGAACAGACGGACATCGTCTTCGAGCGGGGCCGGGTCTTCTTCGGGCGGCGCGAACTGGCCCGCGACGACGACGCCCCCAAGGACCCGGTGCTCAGCACCATCGGGCTGGGGAGCGCCGGCCTCACGCACTGACGGCCACGATCGACGCCGGCCCGAGGGTCGCGGGCGGGCAGGGAGAAGGGGCGGCACGCGCACGCGTACCGCCCCTTCTCCCTGCCGCCACCGGTTACCGGCGGCGTACGTCACTCCACGTCGAGCCCGCCATTGTGCGGCGCCGGCTCCAGATCGAACTCCCCGTCCCGCGCGCCGAGCACGAAGGCCCGCCACTCCGCCTCCGTGTACCGCAGGACCGTGCCGGGGTCGAGGGACGAGCGCATGGCCACCGCACCGGCGGGAAGACGGGCGATCTCGACCCGCTCCTCGTGCTCCTCCGTACCCGGCGCGCCGTGCCACTCGACGTCCGAGATGTCGAGCGCGTAGAGCTCGTCCCGCTCCCGCGCCTTGCGCGCCTTGACGTCCTCGCTCACTTCCTCCGCCATGGCGAAGCGCCCCCTTCCGACGTGCGGATGATCCAGACGTTCACCCTAGTGGCCGCCGCTGCCGCGTCCGGGTGGTTCGGGGACCCCGGCGAGGAGGACCCTCGCCTGCTGCTATTCTGGACGACGGCCGTTTGTGTACGCGCCCCCGGAGCATCGCTCTGAAGGCCGCGCCCAGCGGATCCCCGCCTCCCGAGTAACGGAAGCTCCCCTGAGATGTGGACCAGGGGCACTCGGTGGCTACTCAGAGACTACGAGGAGTACGCGTGTCGCTCGACGCCGCTACGAAGAAGCAGATCATCAGCGAGTTCGGTACCAAGGAGGGCGACACCGGCTCCCCCGAGGTCCAGGTCGCCATGCTGTCGCGCCGGATCTCGGACCTGACCGAGCACCTCAAGGCCCACAAGCACGACCACCACTCCCGTCGTGGTCTGCTGATCCTGGTCGGTCAGCGTCGCCGCCTGCTGCAGTACCTGGCCAAGAAGGACATCCAGCGCTTCCGTGCGCTGGTCGACCGTCTCGGCATCCGTCGTGGTGCCGCGGGCGCCAAGTAAGACGCCGTGGAGGGAGCGGTTCCCGAAATGATCGGGACCGCTCCCTTTGCCGTACGTACGGAAACGTGCGGAGTGTCACCGGCGCTTTGTAGTGTGGTAGCACAACGCATTACGTAGGACACCGTGTGATAGGCCGTACCCGTACCGGGTGGGGCGTCATCACGCACACCGAACGAGGAGAAGCGCACCTCGCCGCCGCCGGTCCTCGGTAGTGGCCCCCGGGGGGAAGTGAGCCCCGGGAGCTTCGATCGAAGACCGGCCCGCACCAGACGGAGCGCTTCTCCACCACCGTCCCCCCGCCACACGGGCGAGGAGGGACGAAGACGAGGAGAAAACGCTAGTGGAGAACGAGACCCACTACGCCGAGGCCGTCATCGACAATGGCGCCTTCGGCACCCGCACCATCCGCTTCGAGACGGGCCGCCTGGCCAAGCAGGCCGCCGGCTCCGCAGTGGCGTACCTGGACGACGACACCATGGTGCTGTCGGCCACCACCGCCTCCAAGAACCCCAAGGACCAGCTCGACTTCTTCCCCCTCACGGTGGACGTCGAGGAGCGGATGTACGCCGCCGGCAAGATCCCCGGCAGCTTCTTCCGCCGTGAGGGCCGTCCCTCCGAGGACGCCATCCTCACCTGCCGCCTCATCGACCGTCCGCTGCGCCCGTCCTTCAAGAAGGGCCTGCGCAACGAGATCCAGGTCGTCGCCACGATCATGGCGCTCAACCCCGACCACCTGTACGACGTCGTGGCGATCAACGCCGCGTCCGCGTCCACGCAGCTGGCCGGTCTGCCCTTCTCCGGCCCGATCGGCGGCGTCCGCGTCGCGCTGATCAACGGCCAGTGGGTCGCGTTCCCGACGCACACCGAGCTCGAGGACGCCGTCTTCGACATGGTCGTCGCCGGTCGCGTCCTGGAGGACGGCGACGTCGCGATCATGATGGTCGAGGCCGAGGCCACCGACAAGACCATCCAGCTGGTCGCGGGCGGCGCCGAGGCGCCGACCGAGGAGGTCGTCGCCTCCGGTCTGGACGCCGCGAAGCCCTTCATCAAGGTGCTCTGCAAGGCCCAGGCCGACCTCGCCGCCAAGGCCGCCAAGCCGACCGGCGAGTTCCCGGTCTTCCTCGACTACCAGGACGACATCCTGGAGGCGCTGTCCGCCGCCGTCCGCCCGGAGCTGGCCTCCGCGCTGACCATCGCGGGCAAGCAGGACCGCGAGGCCGAGCTGGACCGCGTCAAGGCGCTCGCCGCCGAGAAGCTCCTGCCGGAGTTCGAGGGCCGCGAGAAGGAGATCTCCGCCGCGTACCGCTCGCTGACCAAGCAGCTGGTCCGTGAGCGCGTGATCAAGGAGAAGAAGCGCATCGACGGCCGCGGCGTCACGGACATCCGTACGCTCGCCGCCGAGGTCGAGGCCATCCCGCGCGTGCACGGTTCGGCGCTGTTCGAGCGTGGCGAGACCCAGATCCTGGGCGTCACCACCCTGAACATGCTCCGTATGGAGCAGCAGCTGGACACCCTCTCGCCGGTGACCCGCAAGCGCTACATGCACAACTACAACTTCCCGCCGTACTCCGTCGGCGAGACCGGCCGCGTCGGTTCCCCGAAGCGCCGCGAGATCGGGCACGGCGCCCTCGCCGAGCGCGCCATCGTGCCGGTGCTGCCGACGCGCGAGGAGTTCCCCTACGCGATCCGTCAGGTGTCCGAGGCCCTCGGCTCCAACGGCTCGACCTCCATGGGTTCGGTCTGCGCCTCCACCATGTCGCTGCTGAACGCCGGTGTGCCCCTGAAGGCCCCGGTCGCCGGTATCGCCATGGGCCTGATCTCCCAGGAGATCAACGGCGAGACGCACTACGTCGCCCTCACCGACATCCTCGGTGCGGAGGACGCCTTCGGTGACATGGACTTCAAGGTCGCCGGCACCAAGGAGTTCGTGACCGCCCTCCAGCTCGACACCAAGCTGGACGGCATCCCGGCCTCCGTCCTGGCCGCCGCTCTCAAGCAGGCCCGTGACGCCCGCCTCCACATCCTCGACGTGATGATGGAAGCGATCGACACGCCGGACGAGATGTCCCCGAACGCCCCGCGGATCATCACCGTCAAGATCCCCGTGGACAAGATCGGCGAGGTCATCGGCCCCAAGGGCAAGATGATCAACCAGATCCAGGAGGACACCGGCGCCGAGATCACGATCGAGGACGACGGCACCATCTACATCGGTGCCCAGGTCGGCTCGCAGGCCGAGGCCGCCCGCGCCACGATCAACGGCATCGCCAACCCGACCATGCCGGAGGTCGGCGAGCGCTACCTGGGTACGGTCGTCAAGACCACCACCTTCGGCGCGTTCGTCTCGCTGCTCCCGGGCAAGGACGGTCTGCTGCACATCTCGCAGATCCGCAAGCTCGCCGGCGGCAAGCGCGTGGAGAACGTCGAGGACGTCGTCGGCGTGGGCCAGAAGGTCCAGGTCGAGATCGCCGAGATCGACTCCCGCGGCAAGCTCTCCCTCATCCCCGTGATCGAGGGCGAGAGCGATGGAGACGACGAGCAGAAGGACGACACCGACAAGTGACGTCGAGTAGCTCCACGGCGACGGCCCGCACCTCTTCGGAGGCGCGGGCCGTCGCCCGTACCCAAACCCTCGTCAAGGGCACAGGCGGCATCGGCACGGTCCGCAAGACCACCCTCCCGGGCGGCCTGCGCATCGTCACCGAGACCCTGCCCTCGGTCCGCTCGGCGACCTTCGGCATCTGGGCGCACGTCGGCTCGCGCGACGAGACCCCGTCCCTGAACGGCGCCACGCACTACCTGGAGCACCTGCTCTTCAAGGGCACGTCACGCCGGAGCGCGCTGGACATCTCCTCCGCCATCGACGCGGTCGGCGGCGAGATGAACGCCTTCACGGCCAAGGAGTACACGTGCTACTACGCGCGCGTGCTCGACACCGACCTGCCGCTCGCCATCGACGTCGTCTGCGACATGCTGACCGGCTCCCTCATCGTCGAGGACGACGTCAACGTGGAGCGGGGCGCGATCCTCGAAGAGATCGCGATGACCGAGGACGACCCGGGCGACTGCGTGCACGACCTGTTCGCGCACACGATGTTCGGTGACAACCCCCTCGGCCGCCCGGTCCTCGGTACGGTCGACACGGTCAACGCCCTGACCGCCGACCGCATCCGCCGCTTCTACAAGAAGCACTACGACCCGACCCATCTGGTGGTCGCGGCCGCGGGCAACATCGACCATCACAAGGTCGTACGCCAGGTGCGGGCCGCGTTCGAGAAGGCGGGCGCCTTCCGGAACCCGGAGGCCGAGCCCATCGCCCCGCGCGACGGCCGGCGCACCATCCGCACCGCGGGCCGCGTCGAACTGCTCGGCCGCAGGACCGAGCAGGCACACGTCGTCCTCGGCATGCCCGGCCTGGCCCGCACCGACGACCGCCGCTGGGCCCTCGGCGTGCTGAACACGGCCCTCGGCGGCGGCATGTCCTCCCGGCTCTTCCAGGAGGTCCGCGAGAAGCGCGGCCTGGCCTACAGCGTGTACTCGTACACCTCGGGCTTCGCCGACTGCGGCCTGTTCGGCGTGTACGCGGGCTGCCGTCCCAGCCAGGTGCACGACGTGCTGAAGATCTGCCGCGACGAACTCGACCAGGTCGCCGCGCACGGACTCAGCGACGACGAGATCGGCCGTGCCGTCGGCCAGCTCCAGGGCTCCACGGTCCTGGGCCTGGAGGACACGGGCGCGCTGATGAACCGTATCGGCAAGAGCGAGCTGTGCTGGGGCGAGCAGATGTCCGTCGACGACATGCTGGCCCGGATAGCCGCCGTGACCCCGGACGAGGTCCGCTCGGTCGCCCGCGACATCCTGGGGCAGCGTCCGTCCCTGTCGGTCATCGGCCCGCTGAAGGACAAGCAGGCCGCGCGGCTGCACGACGCCGTCGCCTGATGCCCTCGGTCGCCCCATCCCCTCGGTAAGGAAGCAAGAGACATGAACAAGCTGCGCGTGGCGGTTCTCGGTGCGAGCGGTCGCATCGGGTCCGAGGCGGTACGGGCGGTCGAGGCCGCCGAGGACCTGGAGCTGGTCGCCGCCCTCGGCCGGGGCGACAAACTGCAGACGCTGACGGAGACCGGCGCCCAGGCCGTGGTCGAACTGACCACCCCCGCCTCGGTGATGGACAACCTCGACTTCTGTGTCCGGCACGGCATCCACGCCGTCGTCGGTACCACCGGCTGGACCGACGAGCGCCTCGCACAGCTGAACGACTGGCTGGCCCGATCCCCGGGGACAGGTGTGCTCATCGCGCCGAACTTCTCCATCGGCGCCGTCCTGACCATGAAGTTCGCGCAGATCGCCGCGCCCTACTTCGAGTCGGTCGAGGTCGTCGAACTCCACCACCCGAACAAGCTGGACGCGCCGTCCGGCACCGCCACCCGCACCGCCCAGCTCATCGCCCAGGCACGGGCCGAGGCGGGCTCCGCGCCGGCACCGGACGCCACCGCCACGGCACTGGACGGCGCCCGCGGCGCGAACGTCGACGGGGTCCCGGTGCACGCGATCCGGCTGCGCGGCCTCCTGGCCCACCAGGAGGTCCTGCTCGGCGGCGAGGGCGAGACGCTCACCATCCGCCACGACTCCCTGCACCACAGCAGCTTCATGCCGGGCATCCTGCTGGGTCTGCGCCGCGTGGTGAGCACTCCGGGCCTGACCTTCGGCCTGGAGCACTTCCTGGACCTCGGCTGAAACCGGGCGCTGACGACACCATGCGCGCAATGCTCTCGTACGCCGTCACGGCCGCCGTCCTGGTCTTCTACTTCGTCCTGGTCGGCAGCCGCGGCGTCATGCTCATCCAGTCCGGCACGCTCCTGACCGTCACCTTCGGGGTCGCGGTCCTGATCCTGCCGGTGATCGGCCTGTGGTTCCTGTGGAAGAACACCCAGTTCGTCCGCAGGGCCAACCGGCTCGCCGCCGAACTCGACGCCGAGGGCGGTCTGCCCGTCGACGAGCTGAAGCGCACCCCCGGCGGCCGCATCGACCGTGACTCGGCCGACGAGGTCTTCGCCAGGCGCAAGGCCGAGACCGAGGTGGCCCCCGAGGACTGGCGCAGCTGGTTCCGCCTCGCCGTCGCCTACCACGACGCCCGCGACACCCCGCGCGCCCGCAAGGCGATGCAGCGCGCGATCGCTCTGCGCGGCAGGTGAGGGGTGCGGTGATCCGCGCGGGACCACCGCGCCCGGGTCACCGCAGGCGGAACACCCAGCGGGACCGGAACACCTAGCGGGACCGGAACACCTAGCGGGACCGGAAGATCATCGGGACCGTCAGGCGCCGCGGCCGTACTCGTCGGCCCACACCTCGACGCTGTCCGCGGCCCGGTCGAACGCCTCGGGACGCGCCAGGAAGTCCGCGTTGTGCGTGGTCAGCAGCGGCGGCACCTCCGCCGCCCGACGGTCGTTGCGCACCAGGGTCAGGGCCTGGCCCTGGACCGTCCGAGGCAGCCCGAGCCAGCGCACCGGCTGCTGGACCGTCCGTACGGCGACGACCCGGTCCCAGGACACCGTGCGGGTGGCGAGGAAGCCCACGTGGCGCAGCCCGCTCGCGCTCACCCACACGCCCACGCGCAGCAGCCGCAGCGCGACGGCGATGATGAGCAACGCCGTGCCGAAGACCGCGGCGGCGGCGGACGGAGAGTCGGTCAGGGCGATGATGACCGCCGCGAACAGCACGTACGAGGCGAGCAGCAGACACAGCGCCGCCACGCCCACGCGCCACGGGCCGGGCCGGTAGGGCCGCCGCCAGCGGTCGCGGTCGTCGTACGGGAGCGCGCTGTCGTCGGTCGCCTCGAAGGTGCGGTCGGCCGTCAGGAAGGGCAGGGGCACGGCTGGTCCTCACTCATTCCATGCATGGGCTGTGCCCGGTGAGGCTATCCGCCTATGTGCCCGCTCACCACCCTTGGGGGGCCATGGGGGTGCCCCCCGCCTCGTCGGCCGGTGGCGGGGGTGGGTCAGCGTCCCTGGGACGCCTGTGACTGCTGTCGCTGCGTCGCGGAGTGGTCCAACGACAGCGCGGGCATCCCGATGACCAGGGCGCCCACCAGCCCGGCGACGATGGTGACACCCAGCAACCAGCGCCCGGCCATCTGATGGAAGGACGCCCGCTCACCGGGCGGGGGAGTGACATTGCTGCGGAACCTGTCGGCTTCGGCGAGGAAGGCGAACGGGACGGGTTCACGCCGACGGAACATAGGTACTGCTTCTCCTCTGGGCTGTGCGGGGTCGAACGAATCGCTCTCACCGATACAGACGAGCGAATGCGTCCTTTGGTGCCAGGTTTCACTGAATTGACAGAAGTTCTCCGAAGATGTCGCGGCCCGGCACCGAACGCCCCGATGTCAGGGCCGGGCCGTAGAGTGGGCGCCGCCCGAGAGAAGTGATGGAAGGACCCGCCGAGCCGTGACCGACACCCCCGCCGACGACCTCAAGCCCAGCTTCCGCAGCGACGTCACCGTCGAGTTGGTCAAGCACAGCGCGGCCGACTCCGACGTGCTGTGGGCCGCCCGCGTCTCCACCGCCGGCGAGCAGTCCCTGGAGGAGCTCACGAAGGACCCCGAGCGGTCCAAGGGCCTGATCAACTACCTGATGCGGGACCGGCACGGCAGCCCCTTCGAGCACAACTCGATGACGTTCTTCATCAGCGCCCCGATCTTCGTCTTCCGCGAGTTCATGCGGCACCGGGTGGGCTGGTGTGTGGCCGGTGACACGGAGATCACGCTGGTCAGCGAGGCGGGGACGCTCAGGCGCCGGTCGATCGAGGACCTCTACAAGCTGTGGCACCTCGACGTCGAGGACCGGCTGCCGCACTCGGCGGGTGGCGTGACCTGGCACGCCGGCGCCGGGAAGTGGATGGCGCAGGTCCACCGCGGCGAGACCACCCACCACCTGGGGCTGTACGACAACAGGGAAGCGGCCGACTCCGCCGTCGCGGAGTTCCGGGAACTGCACCCCTCCACCCGGCTGCGCAAGCTCGAATCGGTCCGGCGCACGCAGGTGCGCTGCTACGACGAAGAGACGCTGACGGCCCGGAGCGGCCAGATCCTCGACGTCATCCGGTCGGGCGTCAAGGCCCTGATCAAGATCACCACCGTGAGCGGGAAGGTCCTGCGCAGCACCGTCGACCACGCGGTGCTCACCCCGGACGGCTGGCGGAAGGCCGGCGAGCTCGCGGTGGGGGACGCGGTGATGGCCGCCGGGACCACGCCCGGCTCCGCGGAGGATCCGGTTCCGCCGAGCCTGCGCCGTGGCGTGGGGGTCTGGACCTCGATGCAGCGCGATCGTCTGATCGGGGAGAGCGACACCTGCCACCTCTGTGGCGAGTCCTTCCCGCGTGAGGCCCTCGCGCTCGATCACGTCGTTCCGGTGACCGCGGACCTCACGCGCGCACTCGACGAGCGCAACCTCGCACCCGCCTGCGAGCCCTGCCACGCGGCCAAGAGCGCCGAGGAGCAGACGCTCGCGCGTCACGACGGCAAGGTCTCCGTGGCCGTCGCGGACCCGATCGTGTCCATCGAGGACGACGGCGAGGAGATGACGTACGACCTCACCGTGGAAGGCCCCTGGCACAACTTCCTGGCGAACGGCATCGTCGTCCACAACTCCTACAACGAGGAGTCCGGGCGCTACCGCGAGCTCCAGCCCGTCTTCTACGTACCCGGCGAGGACCGCAAGCTCGTCCAGCAGGGGCGCCCGGGCAAGTACGAGTTCGTCGCCGGCACCGAAGCGCAGCAGGAGATCATGGAGCGCTCGATGCAGGAGTCGTACATCCAGGCGTACGAGCGCTACCAGGAGATGCTCGCCGCCGGCGTCGCCCGCGAGGTGGCCCGTGCGGTGCTCCCCGTCGGCCTGTTCTCCTCGATGTACGCCACCTGCAACGCCCGCTCGCTGATGCACTTCCTCGGGCTGCGCACCCAGCACGAGCTGGCCAAGGTCCCGTCCTTCCCGCAGCGGGAGATCGAGATGGTCGGCGAGAAGATGGAGGCCGAGTGGGCCGGACTCATGCCGCTCACCTACGCCGCCTTCAACGCCAACGGCCGGGTGGCCCCGTAACGAAGCCTTGTTCGCCTGTCGGGCACACATGTGCGGGTCAGTCGAGCGAAGTGTCCGTATTGCGGCATTTGGAGAAGTTCATCTAGCCTGATCAAACGGACCCGGCACTGCTTGAACCCCCGAGCAGGCAGTGCCGGGCTCCGCATTTGTCAGGACTTTCCCCGCACCCCAAGGGCAGACCCCGCATTGAGCAGCGAGTAGCGTGTTACCCATGGCTCCGACCTCCACTCCGCAGACCCCCTTCGGGCGGGTCCTCACCGCCATGGTCACGCCGTTCACGGCGGACGGCGCACTCGACCTCGACGGCGCACAGCGGCTCGCCACCCACCTGGTGGACGCAGGCAACGACGGCCTGATCGTCAACGGCACCACCGGCGAGTCCCCCACCACGAGCGACGCGGAGAAATCGGATCTCGTACGAGCCGTGCTGGAGGCGGTCGGCGACCGCGCCCACGTCGTGGCAGGCGTCGGCACCAACGACACCCACCACAGCATCGAGCTCGCCCGCGCCGCCGAGCGGACCGGCGCACACGGCCTCCTGGTCGTCACCCCGTACTACAACAAGCCCCCGCAGGAAGGCCTCTACCGGCACTTCAAGACCGTCGCCGACGCCGCCGAGCTGCCGGTCATGCTCTACGACATCCCCGGCCGCAGCGGCGTCCCCATCAACACCGAGACGCTGGTCCGGCTCGCCGAGCACCCGCGGATCGTGGCAAACAAGGACGCCAAGGGCGACCTCGGCCGCGCCAGCTGGGCCATCGCACAGTCGGGCCTCGCCTGGTACTCGGGCGACGACATGCTGAACCTGCCCCTGCTGTCCGTGGGCGCGGTCGGCTTCGTCTCGGTCGTCGGCCACGTGGTGACGCCGGAGCTGCGCACCCTGATCGAGGCGTACACCTCCGGCGACGTCCAGAAGGCCACGGAGATCCACCAGAAGCTGCTCCCCGTCTACACGGGCATGTTCCGCACCCAGGGCGTCATGACCACCAAGGCCGCGCTCGCCCTCCAGGGACTGCCCGCCGGACCGCTGCGGCCGCCCATGGTCGAGCTCACGCCGGACGAGATCGCTCAGCTCAAGATCGATCTTGCCGCCGGCGGGGTACAGCTCTGACAACAGACTTGGCACCACCAGGCTTCACAACTGAATAGGCGGGCCTCCGGCGCCCGCACCCCACAATGACAACTGCTTCTGCACGAACGTCACGCGCGCCACGTGCCTTGCCGGTACGTGGCGCGTGTGGTGAGGAGAGTCTTTTGAGTCATCCGCATCCTGAACTCGGTTCGCCTCCGCCGCTCCCCGAAGGCGGTCTGCGAGTCACCCCGCTAGGCGGTCTCGGTGAGATCGGCCGCAACATGACGGTCTTCGAGTACGGCGGCCGCCTGCTGATCGTCGACTGCGGAGTGCTCTTCCCGGAGGAGGAGCAGCCCGGAATCGACCTGATCCTGCCGGACTTCTCGTCGATCCGGGACCGTCTCGACGACATCGAGGGCATCGTCCTCACCCACGGTCACGAGGACCACATCGGCGGTGTCCCGTACCTCCTCAGGGAGAAGCCGGACATCCCCCTGATCGGCTCCAAGCTGACCCTCGCTCTCATCGAGGCGAAGCTCCAGGAACACCGCATCCGCCCGTACACCCTGGAGGTGGCGGAGGGGAACCGTGAACGCATCGGCCCCTTCGACTGCGAGTTCATCGCGGTCAACCACTCCATCCCGGACGCTCTCGCGGTCGCCATCCGGACCCCCGCCGGCATGGTGGTCCACACGGGTGACTTCAAGATGGACCAGCTCCCGCTGGACAACCGTCTGACGGACCTCCACGCCTTCGCACGTCTGAGCGAGGAAGGCATCGACCTCCTCCTCGCCGACTCGACGAACGCCGAGGTACCCGGTTTCGTCCCGCCCGAGCGCGACATCTCCAACGTCCTGCGCCAGGTCTTCGCGAACGCCGACAAGCGGATCATCGTGGCCAGCTTCGCCAGCCACGTCCACCGGATCCAGCAGATCCTGGACGCGGCGCACGAGTACGGCCGCCGGGTCGCCTTCGTCGGCCGCTCCATGGTCCGCAACATGGGTATCGCCCGGGACCTGGGCTACCTGAAGGTCCCGCCTGGCCTGGTCGTGGACGTCAAGACGCTCGACGACCTTCCGGACCACGAGGTGGTCCTCGTCTGTACGGGTTCACAGGGCGAGCCGATGGCGGCCCTGTCCCGCATGGCCAACCGGGACCACCAGATCCGCATCGTCGACGGCGACACGGTGATCCTGGCGTCGTCCCTGATCCCCGGCAACGAGAACGCGGTCTACCGCGTGATCAACGGCCTGACCCGCTGGGGCGCGAACGTCATCCACAAGGGCAACGCCAAGGTGCACGTCTCGGGCCACGCGTCCGCGGGCGAGCTCCTGTACTTCTACAACATCTGCCGCCCGAAGAACCTGATGCCGGTGCACGGCGAATGGCGCCATCTGCGCGCCAACGCCGAACTGGGCGCCTTGACCGGCGTCCCGCACGACCGGATCGTCATCGCCGAGGACGGCGTCGCCGTCGACCTGATCGAGGGCAAGGCGAAGATCTCCGGCAAGGTCCAGGCGGGGTACGTCTACGTCGACGGTCTCTCGGTGGGCGACGTGGGCGAGCCGGCCCTGAAGGACCGCAAGATCCTCGGGGACGAGGGCATCATCTCGGTCTTCGTGGTCGTCGACTCGTCGACCGGAAAGATCACGGGTGGTCCGCACATCCAGGCCCGCGGCTCAGGCATCGATGATTCGGCCTTCAGTGCCGTCGCCCCGAAGATCATCGAGTCGCTCGAGCGCTCGGCCCAGGACGGCGTGGTGGAGCCGCACCAGCTGCAGCAACTCATCCGCAGGACCCTGGGCAAGTGGGTCTCGGACACGTACCGGCGCAGGCCGATGATCCTCCCGGTCGTGGTGGAGGTCTGACCCGCGTACGACCCCTCGTACGCGTGAACCTGGAGCGGGGCTCCTCGATTTGCATCGAGGAGCCCCGCTCCAGTACGTTTACGGCTCCGCCAGAACGGGAACCCGGTAGCTTCGTGCATCGGAACCAGTCCCCGAGCGGGGCGGGAATTCCGACTCAGAATCTCTGATAAAGTCGGAGTCGCCGGAAAGGGAAACGCGGAAGCGGGAACCTGGAAAGCACCGAGGAAATCGGGTCGGAAAGATCTGATAGAGTCGGAAACGCAAGACCGAAGGG
>NZ_JBHWCC010000074.1:0-38197 GCF_042735715.1 Streptomyces sp. NPDC059582 | reverse complement strand
GGCCCGGGGCTGACGGGTAATTCCCCGTACCCTTAACATGAGTGCGGGGGGGGCCGGGCCTGGTGGCCGTCCGCCCCTCGACGATGTTTCACGTGGAACCGGCGGAGTCCCGTTTTGCGATGACGTTTGCAACGCCCCAGGCCTGCACACTCCCCACACACTTTCTTGACGGAGTGCACCCACCTCGTCACACGACCGCACCCGTCCCAGTTCACACAAGGCCACGGGCCGGAACACGCCACCGCGAGCCCCACTGCCGCCACCCATGGAGCGGCTCGACGGAGGCCACTCTCCGCACATGTTTGCGCAAAGAACTGCAACGCCTTCGGATCACCCGAGTGACACACGTCACGGGACAAACGAAGGACCGGCCGGACACCCGAGAGGTGTCCGGCCGGTCCGCGTTGTGGAGCCTAGGGGAGTCGAACCCCTGACATCTGCCATGCAAAGACAGCGCTCTACCAACTGAGCTAAGGCCCCGGAAGCATGGCGTCCGACCGGAAGAACCGCCTACCGGTGGGCGCCGCAGACCAGACTACCGGGTCGCCCGGGGTATCTCGCAAAAAGATTGGGGCTCCCCGCAGACGACCACTCTCCGTAAGATGCTCGACGTGGTTCGCTACAGCGAACCGCCGTTTTTGGGGAAGCGATGGGGAGACGCAATGGACGCCGCACAACAGGAAGCGACCGCGAGAGCGCGGGACCTTCAGCGGAACTGGTACGGAGAGCCGTTGGGGGCGCTCTTCCGTAAGCTCATAGAAGATCTCGGCCTCAACCAGGCTCGTCTCGCGGGGGTGCTGGGCCTGTCCGCGCCGATGCTGTCCCAGCTGATGAGCGGTCAGCGGGCGAAGATCGGCAATCCGGCCGTGGTCCAACGGGTGCAGCTGTTGCAGGAACTGGCGGGACAGGTGGCGGACGGCAGCGTCAGCGCGGCCGAGGCGACCGAGCGGATGGACGAGATCAAGAGGTCGCAGGGGGGCTCGGTGCTCAGCAACACCACGCAGACGACCAGCAGTTCGGGTGCGCCCACGGTCAAGCGGGTGGTCCGCGAGATCCAGTCGCTGCTGCGGTCCGTGGCCGCCGCCGGCGACATAATCGAGGCCGCGGACACCCTCGCTCCGACCCACCCGGAACTGGCAGAGTTCCTCCGGGTCTACGGTGCGGGCCGCACCTCGGACGCGGTCACGCACTACCAGTCCCACCAGAGCTGAAGCCGACGGCCCCGTAACCGA
The DNA here is from genome assembly GCF_042735715.1 of Streptomyces sp. NPDC059582. Taxonomy (NCBI): domain Bacteria; kingdom Bacillati; phylum Actinomycetota; class Actinomycetes; order Kitasatosporales; family Streptomycetaceae; genus Streptomyces; species Streptomyces sp. NPDC059582. Next base: position 36,965 of record NZ_JBHWCC010000074.1, on the reverse strand, counting down.
CGGGGGGTTCGGGACCGGGCCGGCGGAAGGCGAGGGCGCGAAGGGGGTCGCGTCACTCGCCGAAGCTCGACGCGAAGCGAGAAAGAGGACCCGCGGGAAGGGTCAAGGGCGAGAAGGGACAGGGGCAGGGGAGAAGGAGAGCAGGGGCGCGGGAGGAGTCGCCACGCTTGCCGAGGGGGAGGCAAGGGGGACACCGCAGGGGGAGGAGCAGCGCACAGCCATGGGTGAGGTCTTCGCCGGCCGGTACGAACTGGTCGACCCGATCGGACGCGGAGGGGTCGGCGCCGTCTGGCGCGCATGGGACCACCGCCGGCGCCGCTATGTGGCCGCCAAGGTCCTCCAGCAGAGCGACGCGCACTCGCTGCTGCGCTTCGTACGCGAACAGGCGCTGCGGATCGACCACCCGCATGTGCTCGCACCCGCCAGCTGGGCCGCCGACGACGACAAGGTCCTGTTCACGATGGACCTGGTCGCGGGTGGTTCGCTGGCCCATCTGATCGGCGACTACGGTCCCCTGCCCCCGGTGTTCGTCTGCACCCTGCTCGACCAGCTCCTGGCCGGCCTCGCCGCGGTGCACACGGAGGGCGTGGTACACCGCGACATCAAGCCCGCCAACATCCTGCTCGAAGCCACCGGGACGGGCCGTCCCCGGCTGCGCCTGTCCGACTTCGGCATCGCGATGCGGCTGGGCGAACCCCGCCTCACGGAGACCAACCTCGTGGTGGGAACGCCCGGTTATCTGGCACCCGAACAGATGATGGGCGCGGAGCCGGACTTCGCGGCCGATCTGTTCGCCGCAGGACTGGTGGCCCTGTATCTCCTGGAGGGCGCCAAGCCCGACGCCAAGGCCCTGGTGCAGTTCTTCACGGAACACGGGACGCCCGGGGCGCCCAAGGGCATCCCCGAGCCGCTGTGGCAGGTCGTCGCGATGCTGCTTCAACCGGACCCGCGGGCCCGGTTCCGCACGGCCACCGGAGCCCGCAAGGCGCTCGCTGCGGCCGCCGAGCTGCTTCCGGAGCCCGGCCCCGACGACGACCTGATCGAGATCTTCGACCAACTCGGCTCGCTCCCGCCCGGGTTCGGCCCGGCCGGGCCACAGTCGACGGAGCGGCCCCGGTCCCCCGAGCCGGCCCAGTCGCCCCGGCCACGACAGCCCGGCGGCGCGGACACCGGCACGCGGTCCGTCCCTCGGTCCGGTGCGCGGTCCGGCCCTCAGTCCGGCGAGCAGACCACCGACACCATCGCTCCGTGGTCCGGCACGGGCGCCGTCCCCACCGATCCACGCCTGAGCCCGACGCCGATCTCGACACCGACACCGACACCGACACCGACACCGACACCGCATGGTGCCGCACCGCAGCCCGCGTACGCCCCTCCCCCCGTCGCCTCCGGCACGCCACCCGGCCCGGCGTCCATGTCGGACACCGGCAGCTTCCATCTCCCGCCGCCCGGAACACCTGAGCCGCCCACGCCCCAGCACTCCGCACCCGCCTCCCCCCACGAGCTCGCCTACGCCCTGCACTCCTCCCCGCGCCCGTCGCGCGCTGATGCCTCTACTGCTTCATACACCGCTCAGGTCCCGCAGGTTCCGCCTCCGGCACGGGAGATGTCTCGGCACCGCGGCCGGCGCCGCCCCGGCCCACCCGCCAAGGTGGCCGTCCCGCTGCTGCTGCTCGCGCTGGCCTGCTACGCCGTGGGGTTCTGGGCGTTGACCCGCATCTGAGCGTCCCGGCGCCGGGCCGTCACCGTCCACACCCCGAGCACCAGCAGCAGCGCGCTGCCCGTGCCGATCCCGCCCACGGCGACCGCCCTCAGCGCGGTGTCCCCCTCCGCGGCTCCGCCCCCGGCCGCCCGGTCTGCCGCCGTGACGTCGAAGACACCACGCGGCGCGGACTGCCCCGCGTACCCGGGAGCGGACTCCCCCGCGCCGCCGACCCGCACCCGCAGCGTCAGCCCGAACGGGCCCGCGCCGAACGGTTCGGCCACCTGTGCCGCGAGATGCACCACCAGGTAGTACGAGCCGGCGAACCGCATGGTGCTCACGGCGTCGGTGAGGTCGTAGCGGTTGGCGTACCTGACCGGCGGCACGGGGGCGAGCGCGACCGACTTCCGGCTGCCGTCGTAGTTGGTGGCCGCGTCCTCGACGTGGGCGTGCACCGGGTTGTAGAGCGACATCACCAGGGCGCCCACCGCGTAGCCGCTGCCCTCGCTCGCGCTTCCCAGATCGACGGTGGCGGACAGCTGTCGGCCCCAGTCGACGGGCACCCGGTAGAAGAGGGTCTGTCCTGGCACGATGTCGGCGCGCCACACGCCCTGCCGAACGGTGGCCGCCGTACCGAAGCCCGCGCCGCCCGCACGGTCCCGCGGCTCGTCCCCGAGGGGGGCGGGGGAGGCGGAGTTCCACACCTCGGGCGCACTGCTCGCGCCGGTCTTCGCCAGCCGTGGCTCCGCGAACGCGGCCAGCTCCAGGTCCCAGTCCCGCGGTCCGGAGCCCTTCGTACCGAGCCGCTCGACGACCACGTAGTAGGTGCCCGCCTGCCGGCACAGGGTCCTGGCCGGGGACGCCTCACGCGCGCCCCACGCCGCGATGGGATGCGGGCTGCGGGAGGCTCCGAAGATCGTCGAGTCGGACGAGCAGGTGTGGCTGTCGGCGTCCTGCACGGACACCCTGATGCCGTCGACGGCGGCGATGTCCGCGTCAGGGGCGGGAACGGCGGTGGCGGCGACGTACGCGCTCGACGTGGCGTCGAGTTCGAGGCGGTAGTAGATCTTGCCGCTCGCGGGGAGGGCACTCCGGTACGTCCCGCCGGGGTCCAGGCGGGACGCGTCGGCGGTGCCGGTCGCGCCCGGGACGGTCCGGGCGTCGGGGGCGAAAGCGTAGCCGGGAGCCGCGGCCACCGAGGCTACCGAGGCCGCCGCCGAAGCCGCAGACCGTGCCGAGGCTACCGAGGCCGCCGCCGAAGCCGCAGACCGTGCCGAGGCGGCTGAGGACGCGGGCGACGCGGCGGCGGTGGCCGCCTGTGCCGGCCCGGCCGCCGCGACGGTCCACAACACCGCTCCCACGGCAACCGCACGCATCACCGGTGTGGCCGGTCGCGGCCGTACCGCGCGTGCGGTCGGTGTCTCGGGTGCCGTCGGTGCCGTCGATGACGCTGCTGCCACAGGACGACTTCGTCGGGCCGCGCCATGCCACCACGCCGTCGTACGCCACCCCATCACGCCCCCCATCACGTGCCCCCTCGCCACCCGCCGAACCGGAACGTGGCCCATCCTGCCCCGCCGGGTGGCGCGCCATCCGGCCATTGCGCGCGAGCGGCCGAAACGCGAGGCCGCGGGCAACACAAAACCCCGACCGCGAGGGCGGTCGGGGTCTGTTCAGAATCCGGTGTCGGGACTCACGAACCCGTGGGCACGGAGTCGGTCGCCTCCGTCCACAGATCCTGCTCGGCGCGATCCGCCTGGATCTGGCGGTACACGAGGAGCCCGCCGATGGCGGCCAGTGCGACCAGGAGAAGCTTCTTCACCGCGCGACCTCGTCTTTCCTTGACGTAGGGGACCTCTGGCGCCCGACTATACACACCGACCGATATCGATCGGTGACCTGCGTCGGGGCCCTCAACTGCCTCCCGGGAGAGCGCAGTAGAAGCGGTCGGAACGCAGGACCGCTGTTCCGATCGGAGGGTGATCACACCCCTACGGAGAGCGAAATTTTGCACCACCCCCTCCACTTCCGCAACTTTTCGCCGCTCTCCACCGCCCTTCGACCCTCATGCACCCATTCGTGTGGTGTTCATCGGAAGATCGACGCGCCATGGGCGTCGGTCCACCACTTCGCGACGGCCATACACATCATGAGGAAAGTACGCAAATCGCCCGACCCGAAAGTGAGGGGCCATGGCCCGCAACCAGGCCACGAAGCTGTGGACCGCCATCGTCACCGCCTTCCTCGCGCTGTGCACGGCGCTCGGACTCATCACGACGACCGCCACGACGGCGGTAGCCCGGACCGAGCCGACACGCAACAGCAGCGCCCCGCACACGACGGTTCCGGCCCCTGCTCCCTGGCTCTGGTCCCATGCACGGTCCCTGCCCCCCACGATGAAGCAGCGCATCCGTGCCGAGGCCCACGGCAAGTCCCCGAGTTGTCGTCACCGCCCGACCACGGAGACGGAGGCGACCGAGTCGGCCCCGTCCGTCTGCGACCCCCTCGCCCCGGACGAACCACCCGCGTCCCTCCAGCACTGACGGCGCAGCCGGCGAACTTGCGTACGGCGCCTGCGAGAAAGCGCGAGGCCTTCGACCTGACCGGGTCGAAGGCCTCTTTCGCGTGCCGGCACCTCAGCGCGGGATCAGCTCCCGCAAGTCGGCGAACAGGCGGTCGTGGGCGGCCGCCGCGGCCGGGTCGGTGAGGTCCATGCCCTGGATGAAGCCGTGGACGAGTCCGGGTTCGACCCGGTGGCGAACCGGCACACCGGCCTGCGCGAGGCGATGGGCGTAGGCCCCGCCCTCGTCGCGCAGCGCGTCGTGCTCGGCGGTGACGATCAGGGCGGCGGGCAGTCCTGACAGATCGTCGGCGTGCAGCGGGGAGGCGGCCCGGCGCTCGGCGGGGTCCGGGACGAACTCCTCGACGAACACGGCGAGCGCGTCCGCGTCCAGGCCGTATCCCGTGCCCTTCTCGGCGATGGAGGGGTGGGCAAGCGTCAGATCGGTGTTCGGGCAGATCAGGGCCTGGACCGCGGGCAGCGGGCCGCCTTCGGCGCGTAGCGCGAGACACGCCGCGGCGGCGAGGAACCCGCCCGCGCTGTCGCCGGCCACGGCGTCGGGCCGCACCTGGCGCAGGACCGCGGCGGCGTCCTCGACGGCGGCCGGGTAGCGGTGCTCGGGGGCCAGCCGGTAATCGACCGCGACCACGTCCAGATCGCACTCCTGGGCGATACGGCGGCAGGTGCGGTCGTGGGTGTCGAGGTCGCCGAGGACGAACCCGCCACCGTGCAGGAACACCAGCAGCGGGCGCGGCCCGTCACCGGGGCGGTAGCGGCGCACGGGGACGCGCCGGTCTCCGGAGGGAACGAAGGTGTCCTCCACCTGCGGGAGTTCGGGACCCCTGGGGCGAACGGCACGCCGCTCACGCACGCCGGCCCGCAGCCGGACGACCAGCTCTTGGGGCGCGGACGGCGACTCGGGCACGGACATCGACATGGCCTCATCCTGCCGGGTCCGAGAACGCCGAAGACCCCCGGCCCAAGTGGACCGGGGGTCTTCGTGCTGGTGGGGCTAACAGGATTTGAACCTGTGGCCTCATCCTTATCAGGGATGCGCTCTAACCAACTGAGCTATAGCCCCGCCGCGCTCTGCGGTGTATGTCCCGCGCGCTGACTCCTGAAGATTAGCGCACGACGCGGGCAGTCCCAAAATCGATAGCCGGGAGGCCGCCGACGGAGGTTTGGGACCGTGCCGTCGGCGAAGGTCACTCGTCCTCGGCCAGCGTCAGTTCGACGCCGCCCACGAAGCCCGCGGAGAGGTTGTAGATGAACGCGCCGAGGGTCGCCAGCGCCGTCGCGAGGACGACGTCGATGACCGCGATGATCGTGGTGAACATCAGGACGTTCGGCAGGGACAGGAACGACTGGAGGTCGAAGCCGTTCGACTCGTTCGAGCCGGTGGCCTCCGAGATGGTGCCGCCGACCGTCGAGAAGACGCCCATCGCGTCCATGACCATCCACAGCACGGCGGCGGCGACGATGGTGCAGATGCCCAGCGCGATGGAGAGCAGGAAGCTGACCTTCATCACCGACCACGGGTCGGCCTTGGCCACCCGCAGGCGCGCCTTGCGCACACGGGGCGTCGTACGGGCGCCCGTACGCGGCCGGCGCACGGCGGCGGCCGCCGGGGCGGGCGCGGGCGTCTGGTAGGCCTGCGGCGGGTGGTAGGGCCCGGCGGGCTGCTGCGGCTGGCGCTCCCCGGGCAGCGGGGATGGCGCCATCGGCTGCCCCGGCGGCTGCGCCGGGGCGGCCTGGCCCGCTCCAGCCTGGTGCTGCTGGGTCTGCGGGCCTCGGGTGTCCGTCACAGTTCCCCCCTGGGATCCATGAGTGTCAGGCGAGTGCGAGTCTGTCGCATTCGCGGCGGAGCCACGGCCGCCGTCCGTTTCCGTACCAGTGGAGGTGCCGGCCGATCCGGCGCCCGTGGCTCCGCTCACGATGACTCACTCCTCGTGCTACTCGGCCGAGGGCGCCTCGCCCTCGTCCGTGCCGGTGGTCGCGGCATCCTCGACGGTCTCGTCCACGGCCACGTCGCCGTCGACTTCCTCCGCCTCGCGTCCTGCCTCGGCGTTACGTGCGATACCGACGACGGCATCGCGCTTGCCCAGGTTGATCAGTTGGACACCCATGGTGTCACGGCCTGTCTCCCTGACCTCGCTGACTCGCGTACGAATCACACCACCGGACAGCGTGATGGCGAGGATTTCGTCGCTCTCCTCGACAATCAGCGCACCGACGAGCGATCCACGGTCCTCGACGATCTTGGCAGCCTTGATGCCGAGGCCGCCGCGGCCCTGAACGCGATACTCGTCGACAGCGGTCCGCTTCGCGTACCCGCCGTCGGTGGCAGTGAACACGAACGTACCGGGTCGAACAACATTCATCGAGAGCAGCTGGTCCTCGGCACGGAAGCTCATGCCCTTGACACCCGAGGTGGCACGGCCCATCGGACGCAGTGTGTCGTCCGAGGCGGTGAACCTGATCGATTGCGCCTTCTTGCTGATCAGCAGCAGATCGTCGTCGGCCGAGACGAGTTCGGCTCCGATCAGTTCGTCGTCGGAACCGTCCTCCCGCTCTCGCAGGTTGATGGCGATCACACCGCCGGAACGGGGCGAATCGTAATCCTTCAGAGGCGTCTTCTTGACCAGACCGCCCTTGGTGGCCAGCACCAGGTACGGCACCGCCTCGTAGTCCCGGATGGCCAGGATCTCGGCGATCGCCTCGTCCGGCTGGAAGGCCAGCAGGTTCGCCACGTGCTGGCCGCGCGCGTCCCGGCCCGCGTCGGGCAGCTCGTACGCCTTCGCGCGGTAGACGCGTCCCTTGTTCGTGAAGAACAGCAGCCAGTGGTGCGTCGTCGACACGAAGAAGTGGTCGACGATGTCGTCTTCCTTGAGCTTCGCGCCGCGTACGCCCTTGCCGCCGCGCTTCTGCGCCCGGTAGTCGTCCGCCTTGGTCCGCTTGACGTAGCCACCGCGCGTGACGGTGACGACGATGTCCTCCTCGGCGATGAGGTCCTCGATGGACATGTCGCCGTCGTAGGGCACCAGCATGGTCTTGCGGTCGTCGCCGAACTTCTCGACGATCGCGGCCAGCTCCTCGCTCACGATGCCCCGCTGGCGGACCGGAGAGGCGAGGATCGCGTTGTACTCGGTGATCTTCGCCTGGAGCTCGTCGTGCTCCTGGACGATCTTCTGGCGCTCCAGGGCGGCCAGACGGCGCAGCTGCATCTCGAGGATGGCGTTGGCCTGGATCTCGTCGATCTCCAGGAGCTCCATCAGGCCCCCGCGCGCGATCTCGACGGTGTCGCTGCGCCGGATGAGCGCGATGACCTCGTCGATGGCGTCCAGGGCCTTCAGCAGGCCACGCAGGATGTGCGCCCGCTCCTCGGCCTTGCGCAGCCGGAAGCGCGTACGGCGGACGATGACCTCGATCTGGTGCGTCACCCAGTGCCGGATGAACGCGTCCAGCGAGAGGGTGCGCGGGACGCCGTCGACGAGCGCCAGCATGTTGGCGCCGAAGTTCGTCTGAAGGTCCGTGTGCTTGTAGAGGTTGTTCAGGACGACCTTGGCGACCGCGTCGCGCTTGAGCACGATGACCAGCCGCTGACCCGTACGGGACGACGTCTCGTCGCGCACGTCGGCGATACCGCCGACCTTGCCGTCCTTCACCAGGTCGGCGATCTTCTGCGCGAGGTTGTCGGGGTTGACCTGGTACGGCAGCTCCGTGACGACCAGACACTGGCGGTTCTGGATCTCCTCGACCTCGACGACCGCCCGCATGGTGATCGAGCCGCGGCCCGTGCGGTAGGCCTCCTCGATGCCCTTGCGGCCCACCACGAGGGCGCCGGTCGGGAAGTCGGGGCCCTTGATGCGCTCGATGAGCGCGTCCAGCAGCTCCTCGTGGCTCGCTTCCGGGTTCTCCAGGCACCACTGGGCGCCGGCCGCGACCTCGCGCAGGTTGTGCGACGGGATGTTCGTCGCCATGCCGACCGCGATACCGGCCGAGCCGTTGATCAGCAGGTTCGGGAAACGCGCGGGCAGGACGGTCGGCTCCTGGGAGCGGCCGTCGTAGTTGTCCGTGAAGTCGACGGTCTCCTCGTCGATGTCGCGGACCATCTCCATCGACAGCGGCGCCATCTTGCACTCGGTGTAGCGCATGGCGGCCGCCGGGTCGTTGCCCGGGGAGCCGAAGTTGCCGTTGGAGTCCACGAGCGGCATCCGCATCGACCACGGCTGCGCGAGGCGGACCAGCGCGTCGTAGATCGAGGAGTCGCCGTGCGGGTGGTAGTTGCCCATGACGTCGCCGACGACGCGGGCGCACTTGTAGAAGCCGCGCTCGGGACGGTAGCCGCCGTCGTACATGGCGTAGAGCACGCGGCGGTGGACGGGCTTGAGGCCGTCCCGGACGTCGGGCAGCGCGCGGGACACGATGACGGACATCGCGTAGTCGAGGTAGGAGCGCTGCATCTCCGTCTCGAGCCCGACGGGCTCGACGCGGAGAACGATCTCGCCGCCCTCTTCAGGCGTGACGGGCGTGTTTTCGTCGGTCATTGCTGGTGAGGATCCTTCCTGGTGCGGTCAGCTGAGACCGACTCAGATGTCGAGGAAGCGGACGTCCTTGGCATTGCGCTGGATGAACTGGCGTCGGGCCTCGACGTCCTCGCCCATCAGGACCGAGAACAGGTCGTCGGCCTGGGCGGCGTCGTCCAGGGTGACCTGGCCGAGGACGCGGTGCTCCTGGTCCATCGTGGTGATACGCAGCTCCTCGGCGTTCATCTCGCCGAGACCCTTGAAGCGCTGGATCGAGTCCTCCCGGACGCGCTTGCCGCGCTGCCGGCCGAGCTCGATCAGCGCGTCGCGCTCACGGTCGGAGTACGCGTACTCCGCGTCCTCCCGGCCCCACTTGATCTTGTAGAGCGGAGGACGGGAGAGGAACACGTGGCCCGCCTCGACCAGCGGCCGCATGAAGCGGAACAGGAACGTCAGCAGCAGGGTGTTGATGTGCTGGCCGTCGACGTCGGCGTCCGCCATCAGGATGATCTTGTGATAGCGGAGCTTGGAGATGTCGAAGTCCTCGTGCACGCCCGTGCCGAAGGCGGAGATCAGCGCCTGGATCTCCTGGTTCTGCAGGATCTTGTCGATCCTGGCCTTCTCCACATTGAGGATCTTGCCGCGGATCGGGAGGATCGCCTGGTACTGCGGGTTGCGGCCGGACTTGGCCGAGCCACCGGCGGAGTCACCCTCGACGATGAAGATCTCGCACTTGATGGGGTCGTTCGACTGGCAGTCGGAGAGCTTGCCCGGCAGGGAGGCCGACTCCAGCAGGCCCTTGCGGCGGGTGAGGTCGCGGGCCTTGCGGGCCGCCACGCGCGCGGTGGCCGCCTGGATGCCCTTGCGGACGATGTCCGCCGCCTCGACCGGGTTGCGGTCGAGCCAGTCGTTGAGGTGCTCGTAGACCGCCTTCTGGACGAAGGTCTTCGCCTCCGTGTTGCCCAGCTTGGTCTTGGTCTGGCCCTCGAACTGGGGCTCGCTCAGCTTGACGGAGATGATCGCGGTCAGACCCTCGCGGATGTCGTCGCCCGTGAGGTTGTCGTCCTTCTCGCGCAGCAGCTTCTTGTCGCGCGCGTACTTGTTGACCAGGTTCGTCAGCGCCGCGCGGAAGCCCTCTTCGTGCGTACCGCCCTCGTGCGTGTGGATGATGTTGGCGAAGGAGTACACGCCCTCGCTGTAACCGCTGTTCCACTGCATCGCGACTTCGAGGGAGAGGCTCTTCTCCTTGTCCTCGGCCTCGAGGTCGATCACGGTGGGGTGCACCGCCTCTCCCTTGCGGGAGTTGAGGTACTTCACGAAGTCGACGATGCCGCCTTCGTAGTGGTACGTGACGGTCTTGACCTCGTCCTTCTCGTCCGCCCCCGCCTCGTCCGCCCCGGCCGTGGCCTTCGCCGAGTCGCGCTCGTCCGTGAGTTTGATCGTCAAACCCTTGTTGAGGAACGCCATCTCCTGGAAACGCCGGGAGAGCGTCTCGAAGGAGTACTCGGTGGTCTCGAAGATGTCCGAGTCCGCCCAGAAGGTGACCGAGGTGCCGGTCTCCTGCGTGGCCTCGTGCTTGACCAGCGGAGCCGTCGGCACGCCCATCTTGTAGTCCTGCGTCCAGCGGTGGCCGTCCGTCTTGACCTCGACGGAGACCTTGCTGGACAGGGCGTTCACGACCGAGACGCCGACACCGTGCAGACCGCCGGAGACCGCGTAGCCCCCGCCGCCGAACTTGCCGCCCGCGTGCAGCACGGTCAGCACGACCTCGAGGGCCGGCTTGCCCTCGGAGGCGACGATGCCCACCGGGATGCCGCGGCCGTTGTCGATCACACGGACGCCACCGTCGGCGAGAATCGTCACGTCGATCGTGTCCGCGTGCCCGGCCAAGGCCTCGTCGACGGAGTTGTCGACGACCTCGTACACGAGGTGGTGCAGACCGCGCTCGCCGGTCGAGCCGATGTACATACCGGGTCGCTTGCGGACCGCGTCCAGACCCTCGAGGACGGTGATGGCGCTGGCGTCGTACGAGGCGGTGACCTCGCTGTTCGAGGTCTTGGCCACGTGGTTCGCGCCTTCGTCGGTGGACGGGATGTTCTCGTTGGGGTTGCCGGAATCGGCCACGAAGCGCCCTTTCTGGCACAGCACCAGCCAGGCTCGTCGGCAGGTTGCCGGAGCGGCTGCGGCATGTTGCGTTGGTAAGCCTTGATCAGCGTTGCTCAGCTTCTCCCGGGCGGTCCCCACGTCGGGGGCGGGATTGGCTTCCAGTCTACCGGTAGCGCCGACACTGATGGGGGTTTGCCGGTACCTGAGTCCGCATGTGCCGCCCTGAACCGGTCTCTTCCGGGTCCCGATATGCGGATGGGGGCTCCGAGAGGCTCACGGAGGCACTCAGCGCTTCGAGGTGTCAACCCTTGACTACTCCGGGGTCAGATCACGATTCGCAACCGCGTGCGGTCGTACCGCGTGGTCGCCGCGCCCCTGCGCGACGTGAGGTACATCACCCCACGTCGACCTGCCTCCAAGGCTTCAGGTCACCCGTAGGTGTCGCCGGGCCCGGTGCTGCCCGGAGCGCGCAAGGGGCCGTAGCGACGCGTGGGGCCACTGGGGCCGTACACCTTGATCAGCTTCACCGCGCCGTGGCCGAGGTCCTCGTTCAGCCGGGCCACCAGCGTCGGGGCGAGCAGGCGGAGGTTGGTCGCCCAGGCGGTGGAGTCGCAGCGCACCACCAGGTCGCGTTCGTCCTCGTCGTACTTCTCCGGCACGCAGTGCTTGGCCACGTCCTCGCCAACGATCTCCGGCCAGCGGCCCATCACCCCGCCGACCGCGGCGGGCGTCTCCCAGCCGCGCTCGGTCAGCAGCCGGTTGATCGCGGAGCCGAGGGCCATGGGGTCACGCCGGTCGGCGCGCGCCCCGGAGCGCAGACCGCCGCCGCGGCGCGCCTGCTTCTTCTGCTGCGCCGCGTCCCCACGCGCGCGTGCCTGTTCCCGCGCCGCCCGCAGCGCCACGCGCGCGAGATCCACGCCGGAGGGTTCGGGCGCCGTACCGGAGGTTTCCGCGGGTGCCTTCTCGCGGGCCGGTTCCTCGGCGCTCATACGCGTTCCACCGTCCCGTCGGACACGGTGTACCGCGCACCCGCCAGCACGTGCGGTACGTCGTCGTCCACCGCGGCCGTCACCAGGACCTGCTCACCGGGCGCGACCAGCTCGGCCAGTCGCTCCCGACGGCGGACGTCGAGCTCGGCGAAGACGTCGTCCAGGATCAGCACGGGCTCGTTGCCCTCGGCCCGCAGCAGGTCGTACGACGCAAGGCGCAGCGCCAGCGCGTAGGACCAGGACTCGCCGTGCGAGGCGTACCCCTTGGCGGGCAGCTGACCGAGCTTCAGCACCGCGTCGTCGCGGTGCGGCCCCACGAGGGTGACGCCCCGCTCGATCTCCTGCTTGCGGGCCTCGGCGAGGGCGGCCGTCAGCTGGTCGTGGAGCTCCTCGCGGGTGTGGCCGGTGATGCCGGGCGCGGACGGCTTGTACTCCACGGCGACCGGTCCGCCGCCCGGCGCCAACTGCTCGTACGCCTTGTCGGCGAGCGGCTGGATCGCGGCGAGCAGGTCGAGCCGCTGGGCGAGCAGCTCGGCACCCACGCGCGCGAGGTGCTGGTCCCAGACGTCGAGCGTGGACAGGTCCATGGTGCGGCCGCCGTGGCGGCGGGCCAGCGCGGCCGACTTCAGGAGGGTGTTGCGCTGCTTGAGGACCCGCTCGTAGTCGGAGCGCACGCCGGCCATGCGCGGAGAGCGCGCGGTGATCAGCTCGTCGAGGAAGCGACGCCGCTCGCCGGGGTCGCCCTTGACCAGGGCGAGGTCCTCGGGGGCGAACAGCACCGTCCGGACGATCCCCAGCACGTCACGGGGTCTGACCTGCGAGGACCTGTTGATGCGGGCGCGGTTGGCCTTGCCGGGGTTGAGTTCGAGCTCGACCAGTTGCTGCCGCTCGCCCTGCTTGACCTGCGCCCGGATGATCGCGCGGTCGGCGCCCATGCGGACCAGGGGGGCGTCGGAGGCGACGCGGTGGCTGCCCAGGGTGGCCAGATAGCCGACGGCCTCGACGAGGTTCGTCTTGCCCTGGCCGTTGGGGCCGACGAAGGCCGTGACGCCCGGGTCGAGCGGGACCTCGACCCGGGCGTACGAGCGGAAGTCGGCCAGCGACAGATGCGTGACGTGCATGGTCGTGAACCGACCTCCCCCAGATGTTTCGGGTGCTGGTTACTACTTCTCGGCTACTTCTTCTCGACCGCGTGACCGCCGAACTGGTTGCGCAGGGCGGCGATCATCTTCATCTGCGGCGAGTCCTCCTGGCGGGAGGCGAAGCGGGCGAACAGCGAGGCCGTGATCGCGGGCAGCGGCACGGCGTTGTCTATCGCGGCCTCCACGGTCCACCGGCCCTCGCCGGAGTCCTGTGCGAAGCCCTTCAGCTGCTCCAGGTGCTCGTCGTCGTCGAGGGCGTTCACCGCGAGGTCGAGCAGCCAGGAACGGATGACCGTGCCCTCCTGCCAGGAACGGAAGACCTCGCGCACGTCCGTGACGGAGTCGACCTTCTCCAGGAGCTCCCAGCCCTCGGCATAGGCCTGCATCATGGCGTACTCGATGCCGTTGTGGACCATCTTCGCGAAGTGGCCCGCACCGACCTTGCCGGCGTGCACCGAGCCGAACGAACCCTCGGGCTTGAGGGCGTCGAAGACCGGCTGCACCTTGGCGACGTTCTCGGCGTCGCCGCCGTACATCAGCGCGTAGCCGTTCTCCAGGCCCCAGACGCCGCCGGAGACACCGCAGTCGACGAAGCCGATGCCCTTGGCCGCCAACTCCTGCGCGTGCTTCTCGTCGTCCGTCCAGCGGGAGTTCCCGCCGTCGACCACGACGTCACCGGGCTCCAGCAGTTCGCCCAGTTCGTCGATCGTGGACTGGGTCGCGGCACCGGCCGGAACCATCACCCAGACCACGCGCGGGCCGGGGAGCTTGCCCACAAGCTCCTCCAGGCTGTGCACATCGGCGAGGTCGGGGTTGCGGTCGTATCCGATGACGGTGTGGCCTGCGCGGCGGATCCGCTCGCGCATGTTGCCGCCCATCTTGCCGAGGCCGACGAGACCGAGCTCCATCAGTTGTTCCTTAGGTTGCTGTGTGCGTGAGGGGGCACTTTCGTACCCGCGTCCGAGCCTAAACCCGGACGGTCGCGCACACCTGTGGGCATACCCGCTCAAACGTACGCCCTCACCTGCGGCTTCGTTCGCGACCCCCAGGTTCTCCACCGGGGGCCACGAACGCTGTGGACAACGGTCAGCCGCTGAGCCGCACCGGCATGATCAGGTACTTGTAGGCGTCGTCCGCCTCGGCGTCCACCGCCGGCTTGCCGCTGAGCAGCGCGGGCTTGGTGGACGTCGTGAACGACAGCTGGGCCACCGGGGAGTCGATGGCGCTCAGGCCGTCGAGCAGGAAGGTCGGGTTGAAGGCGATGGAGATGTCGTCGCCCTCGAGCTGGGCGTCGACCCTTTCCACAGCCTGTGCGTCGTCGCTGGAACCGGCTTCCAGGATGAGCACGCCCTGCTCGAAGCTGAGCCGCACCGGGGTATTGCGCTCGGCGACCAGGGCCACGCGCTTGACGGCCTCCACGAAGGGGGCGGTCTCGATGACGGCCACGCTGTTGAACTCGGTCGGGAACAGCGTGCGGTACTTCGGGAGGTCGCCCTCCAGGAGGCGGGTCGTCGTGCGACGCCCGGCGCCCTCGAAACCGATCAGGCCCTCGCCCGCGCCCGAACCGGACAGCGCCAGGATGACGCTGTCGCCGCTCGTGAGCGCCTTGGCGGTGTCCAGGAGCGTCTTGGCGGGCACCAGGGCGACCGCGGACGCCTCCGGGTTCTCCGGCTTCCACAGGAACTCACGGACCGCGAAGCGGTAGCGGTCGGTGGAGGCCAGGGTGACGGTGTCGCCCTCGATCTCGATGCGCACACCGGTGAGCACCGGGAGCGTGTCGTCACGGCCGGCCGCGATGGCCACCTGCTGCACGGCGGAGGCGAAGACCTCGCCGGGGACGGTGCCCGTCGCGTTCGGCATCTGGGGCAGTGCCGGGTACTCCTCCACAGGCAGTGTGTGGAGGGTGAACCGCGAGGAGCCGCAGACCACCGTCGCCCGTACACCGTCTGTGGAGATCTCCACCGGCCGGTTGGGCAGGGCACGGCAGATGTCGGCGAGCAGGCGGCCGGAGACGAGCACCGTGCCCTCCTCCTCGACCTCGGCCTCCACCGACACGCGTGCGGACACCTCGTAGTCGAAGCCGGACAGGCTCAGCTGGCCGTCCTCGGCCTTCAGCAGCAGGCCGGCGAGGACCGGCGCCGGCGGACGGGCCGGGAGGCTGCGCGCCGCCCAGGCCACGGCCTCCGCGAGTACGTCGCGTTCCACCCGGATCTTCACTGTTGCCGCCTCCTGCTGTTGCCGGCGCTTCTCGCCCTGCCTGGCCTTCGTCGTCTGTCTCGGTGTCGTCGGCCCCTGTGACGGGAAGGACACCGGGGAACAGTCTGACGCACGGCACTGACAGTAGGTGCCGCTCGGGGTCAAGTCGTGACGAGGGGCAGCCGGGCGTCGAGGAGCGAGTTGTGCACAGGACCCCCTTCTAAACGGATTCTTCGCTCTCTCTAGTCGGGAGTAGTAGTAGGGGCTGTGGATACCGTGGATAACCCTGTTTTCCCAGCTCAGAGGCAAGATTTTGTCCACGGGCCCTGTGGGCGACGGCGGTGGACAACTCGGGGTTTCTGTGGAGAACAGAAAGTTCTGCACACCCCATGCACAGGGCGGGGCGACTTCTCCCCAGCACCGTCCCCAGCTTTACCCACCTTTCCCACAGGCCAACCCGGCACCTTCGTGTGACGCCTTTCACTCGACCCGGTGAGGAGGCGCGTCGCGTTGCCGAACAGTGGACAGCCATGTGGAGAAGCCCGGGATCGCTGGGGACAACCGGCCCGGACCTGTGGGTTGGCGGTGGACAACTCCGTGCACAGCTTGTGGACCATCTCGTTGTCCACAAGCTGTGGAGATCCTTCGTCCACGAATCCACAACCACTTGACCTGGTCTGATGGTCCTTCAACAGGGTTGCCTGTGGACACGATCTGGACAACTCCGCAGTCCCCAGGATGTGGACGGGAGAAAGTCACCAAATCTGTGGAGAGTGGCCGTAACCCGGCAGGTAATCGAACAGCTGGTGACCTCGGGATGGCGGGGCAGGCGCCCGGAACGACGGAGGGCGCCCCCGGGATCTGGTCCCTGGGGCGCCCTCGTCGAGGTGTCCGCGGCGCTGTCGGCCGCCCGCTCAGCCGTTCTTGATGCGGTTGGTCAGCTCGGTCACCTGGTTGTAGATGGAGCGTCGCTCGGCCATCAGATTGCGGATCTTGCGGTCGGCGTGCATGACCGTCGTGTGGTCCCGGCCGCCGAACAGCGCGCCGATCTTCGGCAGTGAGAGGTCCGTCAGCTCACGGCACAGGTACATGGCGATCTGCCGGGCCGTCACCAGCGCGCGGCCGCGCGAGGTGCCGCACAGGTCCTCCACCGTGAGCCCGAAGTAGTCGGCGGTGGCGCCCATGATGGCCGTCGAGGTGATCTCGGGGGCCGAGTCCTCGCCCCCGGGGATGAGGTCCTTGAGGACGATCTCCGTCAGGCCCAGGTCCACCGGCTGCCGGTTGAGCGACGCGAACGCCGTCACCCGGATCAGCGCGCCCTCCAGCTCGCGGATGTTGCGCGAGATCCGGGACGCGATGAACTCCAGCACCTCCGGCGGGGCGTTGAGCTGCTCCTGCACCGCCTTCTTGCGCAGGATCGCGATACGGGTCTCCAGCTCGGGCGGCTGGACGTCGGTGATCAGGCCCCACTCGAAACGGTTCCGCAGCCGGTCCTCCAGCGTCACCAGCTGCTTGGGCGGCCGGTCGCTGGAGAGCACGATCTGCTTGTTGGCGTTGTGGAGCGTGTTGAAGGTGTGGAAGAACTCCTCCTGCGTCGACTCCTTGTCCGCGAGGAACTGGATGTCGTCGACGAGCAGGATGTCCATCTCGCGGTAGCGCTTGCGGAAGCTGTCGCCCTTGCCGTCGCGGATGGAGTTGATGAACTCATTGGTGAACTCCTCCGAGCTCACGTACCGCACGCGCGTGCCCGGGTAGAGGCTTCGCGCGTAGTGCCCGATCGCGTGCAGCAGGTGGGTCTTGCCGAGGCCCGACTCCCCATAGATGAAGAGGGGGTTGTACGCCTTCGCGGGCGCCTCGGCGACGGCGACGGCGGCCGCGTGCGCGAACCGGTTCGAGGCGCCGATGACGAAGGTGTCGAAGAGGTACTTCGGGTTCAGGCGTGCGGTGGGTTCACCGGGGCCGGCCGCCGGAGCGGGCTTCGCGGCCAGCGGGCCGGGCGCGCCGGTCGTGGGCAGGTTCGAGCCGACCGGGCCGCCGCGGTGCACGTGACCCGAACCGGCTGACGGCTCGTCGCGGCGGACGGGGTCCCGCTGGTCGTAGTCCGCGCGTGCCGACTCGTAGTCGGAGCGCTGCTGCTCGTACGACGGCCGCTCCATGGCCTGCGGGCGGTAGTCCTGCGACGGCGGCCCGTAGGTCTCGGACCCGCCGGATCCGTAGGAGTCCTGAGGGGAGGAGCCGTACGAGTCCTGCGACGGGGCGCCGTAGGAGTCACGGGACGGCGACGCGTACGGGTCGCGCTCCGGGAAGCCGAGGCGCTGCTGGTGCCAGCCGTACTCGTCCTGCGCCGGGCGCGGCCAGGCGCCGGGCTCGGGGCGCTGGTACTCGGACGGGTACGCGGGGCGGGCCGTGGGCATCTGGTCCCCGCGCGCGTGCGGACGCTGGTCGCCCTGCGCGCCGCCGGACGGGTCGGCGCGGTGGCGTCCGTAGCCCTCGTACTGACCGGAGGGGCGCTCGGGCTCCTCGTAGCGCGACTGCGGCTGGGAGGGGGGCGCCGGCGGGGACGAGGGCTCGCCGGCGGAGTCGTCGACGGTGATCGCGATGCGGATCGGACGGCCGCACTCGCGGCTCAGCGTCTCGCTGACGACCGGGGCGAGGCGCCCTTCGAGCACCCCTTTCGCGAACTCGTTCGGTACGGCGAGCAGGGCCGTGTCCGCCACCAGGGCGAGCGGCTGGCAGCGCCGGATCCAGTGCTCGTCCTTCACCTCGACGCCCTGTCCGCGACCTTCGCCCAGCAGCTGTTCGAGTACGCGTGGCCACACTGCGGCAAGATCGGCAGGTACGTCAGCCACAGGGCACGCTCTCTCACGGGTCCCACGAACGTGTGGTTGTGGGACGGGTCGGGATTCAAATCGGGTGGGGCAGGGTCAAGGGAACGAATCGGAGTTCAGCCAAGGTAGTCAGGGCGACGGGTGCGGTTCAAGTTGTTGTCCCCAGCCTGTGGATAGTGTCTCCCGGTGACCCCTGGTTTGACCGGATGGCGTAGCCCCGCGTACCGTAACCAGGTCGAGTTGTCGATGGCTGCTGCCGCCTGCCTCCGATGGGCACAGATCGCGTTTCGGTGATCGGGAAGCGGTGCACTCGGGCGTAACGCGAGCTACTCGTGGGCGCACGGTGACAGCCAGGACGGCACCCCGCAAGACCGATTTATTTCTGGAGCCCCCGAGTGAGCAAGCGCACCTTCCAGCCGAACAACCGTCGTCGCGCCAAGACCCACGGCTTCCGCCTGCGGATGCGTACCCGTGCCGGCCGCGCGATTCTGGCGAACCGCCGCAGCAAGGGTCGCGCCAGCCTGTCCGCCTGATTTCACAGGTCATGACGTCGTGCTGCCTACCGAGCATCGGCTGAGGCGGCGCGAAGACTTCGCGACCGCGGTACGACGAGGCCGTCGGGCTGGACGCCCGCTCCTCGTCGTACACCTTCGTAGCGGTGTCACGGACCCGCACGCGCCTGGGGAGAGCGCTCCCCAGACACGTGCGGGTTTCGTCGTGAGCAAGGCCGTGGGCGGCGCGGTCGTGCGCAACAAGGTGAGGCGCAGACTGCGTCATCTGATGCGTGACCGAGTCGCCCTGTTTCCCCCCGGTAGCCTGGTAGTCGTACGAGCGCTGCCCGGATCGGGCGACGCCGACCATGCACAGCTGGCCCAAGACCTGGATGCCGCCGTTCAGCGGCTGCTGGGAGGGGGCGCGCGATGAAGTACCCGCTGCTGGCTCTGATCAAGCTGTACCAGTGGACGATCAGTCCTTTGCTGGGTCCGGTCTGCAAGTACTACCCGTCGTGCTCCCACTACGGCTACACGGCTATCGACCGGCACGGCGCGATCAAGGGAACGGCACTCACGGCCTGGCGCATTCTGCGGTGCAATCCGTGGTCGCTCGGTGGTGTGGACCATGTTCCGCCGCGCAAGCGTCCGCGATGGCATGAACTGCTGCGCAACGCCTGGCGCGCACGCAAGGGCGGGACCTCCGCCGCCGAACCGGCCACAGAGGGGCAGGGGATGTCGGACCTTCCCTCCAGCCCGGCCGCAGAGACCCCGTCCCATGTCCAAGGAGCATGATTAGTGGACACGATTGCCAGCTTCTTCAGCTTCATCACGACACCCGTTTCCTGGGTCATCGTCCAGTTCCACTCGGTGTACGGGGAGGTCTTCGGTCCCGACACGGGCTGGGCCTGGGGCCTGTCCATCGTGTCCCTGGTGATCCTGATCCGCATCTGCCTGATCCCGCTCTTCGTGAAGCAGATCAAGGCGACCCGGGCCATGCAGACGCTGCAGCCCGAGATGAAGAAGATCCAGGAGCGCTACAAGAACGACAAGCAGCGCCAGTCCGAAGAGATGATGAAGCTGTACAAGGAGTCGGGTACCAACCCGCTCTCCTCCTGCCTCCCCATCCTGGCGCAGTCCCCGTTCTTCTTCGCCCTGTACCACGTGCTCAACGGCATCGCGACGGGCTCGACGATCGGCGTCATCAACGAGCCGCTGCTCGCCAGCGCCCGTAAGGCGCACATCTTCGGCGCCCCGCTGGCGGCGAAGTTCACCGACGGCTCGTCGAAGGTGGAGGCGCTCGGTGCCTCCCTCACCGACGTCCGGGTCGTCACCGCGATCATGATCGTCCTGATGTCGGCGTCGCAGTTCTACACGCAGCGCCAGCTGATGACGAAGAACGTCGACACCACGGTGAAGACGCCGTTCATGCAGCAGCAGAAGATGCTGATGTACGTCTTCCCGGTGATGTTCGCCGTCTTCGGTATCAACTTCCCGGTCGGTGTCCTCGTCTACTGGCTGACCACCAACGTGTGGACCATGGGCCAGCAGATGTACGTCATCCGCAACAACCCGACCCCGGGTTCCAAGGCGCAGGCCGCGTACCTGGAGCGCCTGTACAAGCACGTCACGCACCACGGCGCGACCCGCAACCGCCGTGAGAAGGCCATCGTCAAGGCCATCGTGACCAAGGGCCGCGACCGCAACGAGTTCGAGCGCAAGTTCATCAACGGCCTGAGCAAGGCCGGTCTCGCGGCGCAGGCCGACGGCACCGTGACCAAGGCTGAGAGCCAGGTCGCTCTCCAGACCGAGGACGGTGCGCCCGCTCCCGTCGCCAAGCGGCAGCAGCCCAAGCGCCAGACGAAGGCCCAGCGTCAGACCGGCGGCCCGAAGGCCGCGGGCGAGACCGAGCCCGAGCCGCCGACCACATCGCTGAGCAAGTCCGACGACGAGCCGGAGGACGCCAAGCCGGCCGCGGCTCCGAAGAACACCGCCTCGAAGCCCGGCACCGGCGGCGGCACCCGCAGCAAGGCCCAGTCCGGCCAGCGCAAGGGCCCGCAGCGCCCCAAGTCCCCGTCCAAGAAGTAAGAAGGAGCCCATCCCGTGACGGAAGGCACCACCTCCGCCGCTGCCGAGGGTGCAGACACCCTGTCCCGCCTGGAGCAGGAGGGCGAGATCGCGGCGGACTACCTCGAGGGTCTGCTGGACATCGCTGATCTCGACGGCGACATCGACATGGACGTCGAGGCCGACCGCGCCTCCGTCTCGATCATCAGCGACGTCGCCGGCCGGGACCTGCAGAAGCTGGTCGGCCGGGACGGCGAGGTGCTCGAGGCACTGCAGGAGCTGACCCGTCTGGCCGTCCACCGGGAGACCGGGGACCGCAGTCGGCTGATGCTGGACATCGCGGGCTACCGGGCCAGGAAGCGTACTGAGCTCTCCGAGCTGGGTGCCAAGTCCGCGGCCGAGGCGAAGAGCACCGGTGAGCCGGTCAAGCTGAGGCCGATGACCCCGTTCGAGCGCAAGGTCGTGCACGACGCGGTCAAGGCGGCGGGACTGCGCAGCGAGTCCGAAGGCGAGGAGCCCCAGCGGTTCGTCGTCGTGCTGCCCAACTGATTCGGTACGTACGTTCTCCCGGCCCCGTCTGTTGCGCAGGCGGGGCCGGTCTTTGTCAGCCTGGTAGTTCTGGTGGCCGGCGCTCGGAGCGCCGATGCGGTACGGAAGGACGGTCCCCGTGACGGAGGCAGCGGAGCTCCCCCCTGCGCCCGAACAGGCGCGTGACGTATTCGGTGATCGCTTCGAGGATGCGGTCCGGTACGCCGAGCTCCTGGCCGAGGCAGGAGTGCAGCGCGGGCTCATCGGCCCACGAGAGGTACCCCGCCTGTGGGAGAGGCACCTGCTGAACTGTGCGGTGCTGTCTGAGGTCGTGCCCGAGGGGGTGACGGTGTGCGACGTCGGCTCAGGCGCGGGCCTGCCCGGTATCCCGCTGGCGCTGGTCCGCGAGGACCTGAAGATCACCCTGTTGGAGCCCCTGCTGCGGCGCACCAACTTCCTGTCCGAGGTCGTCGAGCTCCTGGGGCTCGATCACGTGACCGTCATCCGCGGGCGCGCAGAGGAGGTCATGGGCACGCTGCAGCCGGTCCATGTGGTGACGGCCCGGGCCGTGGCGCCACTGGACCGCCTGGCCACCTGGGGCATCCCGCTGCTGCGGCCGTACGGGGAGATGCTCGCGCTCAAGGGCGACACCGCGGAGGAGGAGCTGAAGAGCGCGGCCACCGCGCTGAGCAAGCTCGGTGCGGTGGAGACATCCATCCTGCATGTGGGTGAGGGCGTGGTGGATCCGCTGTCCACGGTGGTCCGGGTCGAGGTCGGGGAGAGCCCTGGTGGTGTGCGGTTCGCGGCGAAGCGGGCGAAGGCTGCTCGAACGGGACGAACCCGACGCCGCCGGTGACGGTGGGAGGCGACTGTGATGGACATCTCTGATCCGTCCTGACAGCGAGACGTACTCCACACAAGCTTCCCCACCTACGCACCCCGGAGTGTCGCGAAGGTCCGGCCGTAACCGCTGTGCATCGTGTTTCACGTGAAACGTCGCTCCCTGCTGCATGGAATCATCAGCCGTGGCCGCGCTGCGGCCGAACCCCGCGACCGTAAGCCCCTTGGATCTCTCGGAGAGACCCCTGCTTTCAGGGCCGAGATGTCCCTCGTAGGGGGCACGGAGTTGTCCACAGAGGTGGATTTCTCCACAGAACCCCAGGGCTCACTGGTTCACGACCCCGAAGGCATGGGAGGCTCTGTGCATAGCGAGCCTGAAGTCGAGGAGAGTGAATCCTTGCGGTCCGACGCCAACATCGCGGGACCGATGACCGATCCGGTCCCCGGTCCCCGTACCGAGTCGATGGGGGAGGATGTTTCACGTGAAACACCGCCCCCCATGGACGACACACCGATCGGTCGTGCTGCCCAATTGGCAATGGAGGCGCTAGGCCGCGCCGGCGAGGGCCTGCCACGGCCCCACCAGACCCGCGTCATGGTGGTAGCCAACCAGAAGGGCGGTGTGGGCAAGACGACGACCACCGTCAACCTTGCCGCCTCGCTTGCCCTGCACGGGGCCAGAGTGCTCGTGATCGACCTCGACCCGCAGGGCAACGCGTCCACCGCGCTGGGGATCGACCACCATGCCGAGGTCCCGTCCATCTACGACGTCCTGGTCGACAGCAAGCCGCTTGCGGAGGTCGTCCAGCCCGTTCCTGATGTCGAGGGTCTCTTCTGCGCCCCGGCCACGATCGATCTCGCCGGTGCGGAGATCGAGCTGGTGTCGCTCGTGGCACGGGAAAGCCGTTTGCAGCGGGCGATCCAAGCCTACGAGCAGCCGCTGGACTACATCCTCATCGACTGCCCGCCCTCGCTCGGCCTGCTGACGGTCAACGCGATGGTCGCGGGTGAGGAAGTCCTCATCCCGATCCAGTGCGAGTACTACGCACTGGAGGGGCTGGGGCAGCTGCTGCGCAACGTCGACCTGGTACGGGGGCACCTCAACCCCGCCCTGCATGTGTCGACCATCCTGCTCACCATGTACGACGGCCGGACGCGTCTGGCGTCCCAGGTCGCGGACGAGGTGCGCACCCACTTCGGCGACGAGGTGCTGCGGACGAGCATTCCTCGCTCGGTCCGTATCTCCGAGGCGCCGAGCTACGGGCAGACGGTACTGACATACGATCCAGGATCGAGTGGTGCCCTCTCCTATCTTGAGGCGGCACGAGAACTTGCGCTGAAGGGAGTCGGCGTCAGCTATGACGCGACACAAGCCCACATCGGCGCCCAGAGCGACCCGAGCATGGTGGAGGGGATCCAGTGAGTGAGCGACGGAGGGGGTTGGGCCGTGGGCTCGGCGCACTGATCCCTGCTGCACCGACAGAGAAGACACCGACCCCGGCTGCCTTGGGAAGCACTGTTGTCCCGGCTCCCGCGGCGGTCCCGATGTTGACCACCGACCGTGGGGTGGCCGCGGCCAAGGTGGCGACTCTGCCGCCCGTTTCACGTGAAACCGATGAGCTGGCGCCGAGCGGCACCGCGGAGACACCTGCGCCTCCCATGGGCGCTCACTTCGCCGAGCTCCCGCTCGACTCCATCACGCCGAACCCCCGACAGCCGCGTGAGGTGTTCGACGAGGACGCTCTGCAGGAGCTGATCACCTCTATCAAGGAGGTCGGTCTCCTCCAGCCGGTCATCGTCCGGCAGACGGGTCCCGCGCGCTACGAGCTCATCATGGGCGAGCGGCGGTGGCGGGCCTGCCGTGAGGCGGGGCTCGAGGCGATCCCCGCGATCGTGCGGGCCACGGACGACGAGAAGCTCCTCCTGGACGCGCTGCTGGAGAACCTGCACCGGGCACAGCTGAACCCGCTGGAAGAGGCAGCCGCCTACGACCAGTTGCTGAAGGACTTCAACTGCACCCACGACCAGCTGGCCGACCGCATCGGGCGGTCCCGTCCGCAGGTCTCCAACACCCTGCGTCTGCTGAAGCTTTCGCCGGCCGTCCAGCGTCGGGTCGCCGCCGGGGTCCTCTCCGCGGGACACGCTCGAGCGCTTCTCTCCGTCGACGACTCGGAGGAGCAGGACCGGCTCGCTCACCGGATCGTGGCCGAGGGGCTCTCGGTGCGGGCCGTCGAGGAGATCGTGACCCTTATGGGGTCCCGGCCGCAGACGGCGCAGCGCTCCAAGGGACCGCGTGCGGGAGCGCGGCTGTCTCCCGCACTGACCGATCTTGCGGGTCGTCTCTCGGACCGCTTCGAGACGAGAGTGAAGGTCGACCTCGGGCAGAAGAAGGGCAAGATCACCGTCGAGTTCGCCTCCATGGAGGACCTCGAGCGGATCCTGGGCTCGCTCGCCCCCGGCGAGGGCCCGGTCCTGCAGAAGGGTCTCCAGGAAGGCGAACCCGAGGAGTCGGAGGACTGAGCTCACTGAGTCGGCGGGGTGGGTGATCTCGGCCGGTCGACAGAGCAGGCCGTGTCCGGTGTATGCCGGAACACGGCCTGCTCTTTGCTTTCTGGCGGTATCGATGGAATCGCATCGTGGATACGATGCGAGGGGAATGGCGCATCCACTGGCAGCACCTCTGAGTGGGAGGGCGGGGGTCATGCGAACGATGAGCCGGACCGGACTGGTGAGCGCTGGACTCGGGCTGGGCGTGGTCGGCGGCTTCGTCGGCAGCCTGCTCAGAGAACGGAACGCTCTGACAGCCGCCCGTGACGCTGCGGGCGAAGGAAGCGAGGAACAGCCTTCATGGGGCGTCGGCTCGTACCGCTCACGCTGGACAACCTTCAGGACCTTCCCAGGCGTTGTCGCTCGTGTGTCTTCTGGGAGCTGGACCCCGTCAGCGGTCAGGCCGCGGTAAGGGAGGGCACCGCTGCCCTGGAGAAGGAAGGCTGGATCTCCGCGGTTCTCCTGGACTGGGGATCATGCGGCCGGGTCGCCTACGTCGACGACGTACCGGTGGGCTTCGTGCTGTACGCGCCTCCGGCCTATGTGCCCCGCTCCACGGCCTTTCCCACGAGTCCCGTCTCACCGGACGCGGTGCAGCTGATGACCTCTTTCATCATGCCGGGCTACCAGGGGCAGGGGCTGGGCCGGGTGATGGTGCAGACGGTGGCCAAGGATCTGCTGCGTCGGGGCTTCAGGGCGATCGAGGCTTTCGGTGACGCCCACTGGAAGGAGCCCGCCTGCGTGCTCCCTGCAGACCATCTGTTGGCCGTGGGATTCAAGACGGTCAGGCCGCATCCTACGTACCCGCGCATGCGCCTGGAGCTGCGGACGACGCTCTCCTGGAAGGAGGACGTCGAGATGGCGCTGGACCGGCTGCTGGGAGCCGTGCAGAAGGAGCCGGCGCTGCGGCCGCTGTGATCCACTTTTGTCATGCGAATGGGCCAACCCCTCCGGGTTGGCCCATTCGTGTTTCACGTGAAACATCCGCCGTCGGCTCGACGGCTGGAGAATGTCAGTCGGCGATGAAGTCCTCGAGGTCGCGGACGATCGCGGCCTTCGGCTTCGCACCGACGATGGTCTTGGCGACCTCGCCGTTCTGGTAGACGTTCAGGGTCGGGATCGACATGACGCCGTACTTGGCGGCTGTGCCCGGGTTCTCGTCGATGTTGAGCTTGACGATCTCGATCTTCTCGCCGTACTCGGCGGCGATCGCCTCGAGCGAGGGCGCGATCTGGCGGCACGGACCGCACCAGGCGGCCCAGAAGTCCACCAGGACAGGCTTGTCGCTCTTGAGGACGTCCTGCTCGAAGGATGCATCGGTCACGTGCTTGAGGGTGCCGGCCACAGCGGGCTCCTTACTGGTTGTGCGTGGGGCGGATGGGGGATCAGACAGAGGTCTTCTCGGGCTCGGCCTGCTCTTCGTCCGCGAGGGCGGCGAGGAAGCGCTCGGCGTCGAGGGCGGAGGAGCAGCCGGTGCCGGCCGCGGTGATCGCCTGACGGTAGGTGTGGTCGACCACGTCACCGGCGGCGAAGACACCGGTCAGGTTCGTCCGCGTGGACGGCGCGGCGACCTTGAGGTAGCCCTCGTCGTCCAGGTCGAGCTGGCCCTTGAAAAGTTCCGTGCGGGGGTCATGGCCGATCGCGATGAACAGGCCGGTGACCGCCAGGTCGGAGAGCTCGCCGGTCTTGAGGTTGCGCAGCTTCAGGCCGGCCAGCTTCGGGTCGCCCTGGATCTCGGCGACCTCACTGTCCCAGACGAACTTGATCTTCGGGTCGGCGAACGCGCGCTCCTGCATCGCCTTGGAGGCGCGCAGGGTGTCCCGGCGGTGGACGATCGTCACGGACTTGGCGAAGCGGGAGAGGAAGGTCGCCTCCTCCATCGCGGTGTCGCCGCCGCCGATCACGGCGATGTCCTGCTCCCTGAAGAAGAAGCCGTCACAGGTGGCACACCAGGAGACGCCTCGGCCGGAGAGCGCGTCCTCGTTGGGCAGACCGAGCTTGCGGTGTTGCGAGCCGGTGGTGACGATGACGGCTTTCGCCTTGTGGACCGTGCCCGAGGTGTCTGTGACCGTCTTGATCTCACCGGCCAGGTCGACGGAGACGACGTCGTCCGGGATGAGCTCGGCCCCGAAGCGCTCGGCTTGGGCACGCATGTTGTCCATGAGCTCGGGGCCCATGATGCCGTCGCGGAAACCCGGGAAGTTCTCCACTTCGGTGGTGTTCATCAGCGCGCCGCCTGCGGTGACGGCGCCCTCGAACACCAGCGGCTTCAGCGACGCGCGCGCGGTGTAGAGCGCCGCCGTGTAGCCGGCGGGCCCGGAGCCGATGATGATCACGTTTCGGACGTCACTCACGGCTAGATTCCTCGTCTCTGGACTGCGTCGTACGGCCGGTGGAGCCCCTGTCAGAACTCTCACCCCACCCAACGGATCCTAAGGGGCGCGCATTCCCGCTGTGTCCACGCACACGGAGAGGCGACTCCGCAGGGAATATCCGGCCGGCGACAGGCGAGGCAGCGGGCGCGTCCTGCGCGCTCAGGAACGCGCGTAGGAGTGGGTGAGAAGCACCTTGGCCGTGGCGGACGAAGGGTGGCTCACGCAGGTCGCATCCACGATGTAGACGGTGACCCGATTGGTGTCCGAGGGGTTGGAGAGCACGACGAGAAGTGCTTCCGTCCCCTTGTATACGCCTTCCTCGGTCGCGAGCGCCGCGTCGTCGCGGCCGATGCCCGCTTGGATACAGGACGGGACGGTGGGACCGCTGAAGACCTTGGGCTTGTCGGTGGTGGGAGCGGACTCCACGCCCAGGCCGCGCGGGCTGCGGGTGCCCCCGGAGTTCTGGGTCAGGAGCGTCGCGACCTGCCGTTCGAGCGTTCCTTCGGAGAAGGTGTCCACGGCCGAGTTCCCGGGCTGGCTGTCGTTCCACAGCGAGGACAGCAGTACCGAACCCAGTCCCAGGGCGGCAGCCGCGAAGGCCGCACCCAGGATGGTGACCTTGCGGCGCCCACGCCGCCGGCCGCTCTTGCGTCCCGGACCGGTGGACGTGTTGCGGGCATGACCGGCAGGGCGGGCCGGCGTGGCTGATGTTTCACGTGAAACATCGGTGCTGTCGTCCACGCCGGCGGTGGAACGAATGACGGGCGCCGAGAGGGGGGCGCCTACGGCATCGGGTGTCGTGGCGTCGAGCAGTGCCTCCGCGGCGAGGGCGGCGTCGATCCGGCTCGCGACCTCGGCGGGCATCCGGGGCGGCCCGGGGAGCGTTCCGAGCAGCCCACGGATCTCCTCCAGCGACGCCTGTACGTCGGAGCAGAGCTCGCATCCGTCCAGATGCCGACGTACCTCAGCGCCACGGGACGGTGGGAGGAGCCCCTCGGTGAGGTCGGAGATCTCCGCGACGTCCGGGTGCCCGGCCATGTCCGTCGTGGATGTCACGCTCGCCCACCTCCGCCCTTCACAGCAGCTGAATCGCCTGATCCTGGTTCACGGGAAGCCGCGTCGTGCGGTCCCGCTGCGGGTGGGACGGATGTCCCCTGCGCCCGGTTCCGTCCCTCGCCCTGATGACCGCCGCCGTCGGCTCTTTCCGGCCGCAGGTGGGTGAGCAATGGCAGGAGTCTGGCTCTGCCCCGGGCGCAGCGGCTCTTCACCGTCCCGGTGGGCACGTCGAGCACGCGGGCGGCCTCGGCGACGGGATAGCCCTGCATGTCCACCAGGACGAGAGCGGCCCGCTGATCGTGCGGGAGCGTGCCGAGCGCCTCCAGGAGCTGGCGGTGCAGATCGTTGCGCTCGGCCGGGGCCGAGGCCGACTCGTGTGGCTCCAGCAGTTGTTCCAGGCGCTCGGTGTCGTCGACCGGCGAGGTTTTGCGGGAGGCGGCCTTGCGGGCGCGGTCCAGGCACGCGTTGACGGTGATGCGATGGAGCCATGTCGTGACGGCCGACTGACCGCGGAAGGTGTGGGCGGCCCGGTAGGCGGAGACGAGGGCGTCCTGGACGGCGTCAGCGGCTTCCTCGCGGTCGCCCAGCGTGCGCAGGGCGACCGCCCACAGACGGTCGCGATGCCGCCGTACGAGCTCGCCGAAGGCGTCGGAGTCGCCCTCGACGTGGCGGGCGAGCAGATCCTGGTCGCCCACTCCGTCGTATCCGGCGCCCTCCGCCATCGGCCCCCTCCCCCTCCGGTGAGACGTCAGCCCGTGAACTTCACGTCGGTGATGGCCTGCTTGAAGCCGGCGCCGCTGTACTCGTCCTTGCTCGAGTACGGCACCGCGGTCAGCCAGACGAGAACGTACCGGGTCTTCACGGCCTTCTTGGCGGAGATCTTCAGTTCCGTGCCCGAGGTCGTGGCATCGCCGATCTGCTTCATGGAACCGAGAGGCGCGGACGACGACAGGGAGTCGGCGGCGTAAAGGGACACCGACGTGTGGTCGCCGTCGTAGTTCAGCCCTATCGAGGCGCCCGACACCTCCTGGGCGGAGCCGAGGTCGTAGACGATGCCCACGCCCTGCTTGTAGGGCGCCAGCACGGGGCCGCCGTTGAAGGAGTACGTCCGCCAGTAGGTGGAGCTGTCGCCGTCGTAGGTGAGCTTCGCGTCGTTGGCGTGCTGCGGCTTGCCGTCCGGGTAGTACTCCGCCGCATCCTGGATACGCAGCGGCTTGACCGGCTTGGTCTGTTCGCTGTTCTTGTCGTTGTCGTCCGTCGTCTGTGTCTGGTTCGTGTCGTCGGACGAGTTGCCCTGGTCCATCAGGGCGTCCGCGAGCTGCCAGCTGCCCAGGCCGAGCGCGGCGATCAGGAGCGCCGAGACGGCCCACTTCAGCACCTTGCCGGTACGGCTCTGCAACGGCGGCGGCGGGGTCGCCACGGGCTGCGTGGTACGCGGTGCGGGCCGTCCGTACGTGCCCTGCTGGTATGTCGTGCGCTGGTACTCGGGCGGTGCGGTGAACGTGGGCTCCGGCGGACGGATGCGGGGCATCTCGCCGATCGCCTTCACCAGTTCCTCGGGCGTGGTGCACGCCGCTTCGTGACGCGAGGCCGTGGCGCCGTCGTTGGCGAGCGCCCGCATGGCCAGCTCGGACAGCCCGCGGTGGATGTGGGCGCGCACCTGGTCGGGGGCGATGAGGCCGACGTCCTTGGGCAGGCCGGACAGGCCGTAGGCGTCGTTCTCGTACGGCCAGCGCTGGGTGAGCGCCGCGTACAGCAGGGCGCCGATCGCTTCGGTGTCGGTGCGCTGCGGGGACTCGGAACTGATGCCGCGCAGCGCGGCGTTCACGGCGAGGCCGCGGATGCGCCACTGGCCGGTGGAGGCGCGCAGTACCGCGTTGGGGTTCAGGCGCAGATGGGCGAGGCCCTCGCGATGGGCGGCGGCCATCGCGGAGGCGATCTGGCTGACCATCTGGTAGGCGTCGTGCGGCTCCAGCGGGCCGGAGGACAGCAGTGTGGTGAGTTCGGTGGCGTCCGGCAGCCATTCGTGGACGACGTAGACGAGGTCGTTCTCCTCCACGGCGTCCAGCACCTGGACGAACCGGGGATCGCCCAGCAGCGCCGAGGAGCGGGCCGAGGCCAGTACGGAACGTGCCCGCGTATGGTCCGCGGGCAGTACGTGAACGCCTACGGCGCGGCGCAGCTTCTCGTCGACCGCACGCCAACTGCTGAATCCGTCCAGACGGGTGACGCACTCTTCGAGGCGATAGCGCCTGGCGAGCTTGTGGCCGCTGTGCAGCTCGGGCGGTGAGACTCTCCCGGGACGTTCCGTCCCGCCACTCCCCTGTGCCTCGTCGATGTCCGTGTCCCGCTCCCGGTTCTGGGCCACCCCGTCGGCCGTGGACTGGTCCGCCTGTGCGGTCAGCGGCTTGTCGCCGCTGTTGTCTGCCACGTCGACGGCAACCGTGCTCCGTTCCGCCACCGTCGTCCCTGCCTCCCCATCCATTACGCGCCGTACGACGTCGAATCCAATTGTGCCCACAGTCCGCCGCTATGCACGACACACGATGGCGGCCGATGGTTGTGCGACTACCCCCGCCTCAGCGCCCCAGACGCCCGCGCACCATACCGACGAGCGAGTTGAGTTCCTCGATGCGCATGCGGCGGGCGGCGACGTAGAAGATTCCGAGCAGGACCGCGCCGCCGACCACCAGCGCGGCGAAGGAGCCGGCGACCCCCTGGCCGAGCGAGTGGCCGATGCCGTAACAGGTCGCACCGGCCAGCAACGCGGCCGGTACCGAGGCGATGCACAGCCGCGCGTACGTGCGCAGCACCCGCGTGCCGTCCAGGTCGCCGCCCAGCCGCTTGCGCAGCCGGCTCCACGCGACGCCGACGCCGATGGCGTAGGCGACGCCGTACGCGGCCGCCATGCCCACCACCGCCCACCGGGCCGGGACCAGGAAGTAGCACAGCAACGAGGCCCCCGCGTTGACCGCCGCCACGATCACCGTGTTGTAGAAGGGGGTCCGGGTGTCCTCGAAGGCGTAGAAGGCGCGCAGCACCACGTACTGCACGGAGTAGGGGATCAGGCCGAGGCCGAACGCCATCAGCATGAAGCCCATGTTGGTGGCTTCGCTGGTGCCGGAGGAGCCGAAGATCAGCGTGCACATCGGGATGCCGAGGGCGAGGAAGCCGAATGCGATGGGCACGATCGCGACGGCCGTGGTGCGCAGCCCCTGGGAGATGTCGTCGCGGACGGCGCCGCCGTCCCCCTCGGCCGCCGAGCGGGAGATCCGCGGCAGCAGCGCGGCCATCAGGGAGACGGTGATGATGGCCTGCGGCAGGCCCCAGATCAGCTGGGCGTTCGCGTAGGCGGCGAAGCCGGTGCCCTCGACACGCGAGTCCTTGCCCGCGGCGGTGGACAGCTGGGTCACGACCATGGCGCCCGCCTGGTTGGCGAGGACGAACAGCACGGTCCACTTGGCGAGCATCGCGGCCTTGCCGAGGCCGTGGCCCTTCCAGTCGAAGCGCAGCCGCGGCCGGAAGCCCGTCTCCCGCAGATACGGGATCATCGCGAGGGCCTGGACGACCAGGCCGAGCAGGACACCGATGCCGAGCAGCCGCTGGCCCTCCGGCGGGATGCTGCCGACCGTCATCCCGGAGCTGCCGGCGGTGCCGTAGACCCAGATGAACATGCCGAGCGTCACGATGATGACGATGTTGTTCAGGACCGGGGTCCACATCATCGCGCCGAACCTGCCGCGCGCGTTGAGGATCTGCCCCATCACCACGTGGACGCCCATGAAGAAGATCGAGGGCAGGAAGTAGCGGGTGAAGGTGACCGCGACCTCGTTGGCCGCCGGGTCGTTCGCGACTCCGACCGACAGCATGCGCACCAAGAGGGGCGCGGCGAACATCGCCAGCGCGGTGAGTACACCGAGCGCCACCATCACGAGGGTCAGCAGCCGGTTGGCGAAGGCCTCGCCGCCGTCCTCGTCCTCCTTCATCGCCCGCACGAGCTGCGGCACGAAGACGGAGTTGAGGCCGCCGCCGACGGTGAGGATGTAGATCATCGTCGGGAGCTGGTAGGCGACCTGGAAGGAGTCGCCGAGGAGGCCGAGGCCGAGGGCGGAGACGATCAGCGCGGATCGGACGAAGCCGGTGAGCCGCGAGACCATCGTGCCCGCGGCCATGACGGCGCTCGACTTCAGCAGGCCCGAAGCGCGTCCGCCCTTCTTAGGGGCGGGAGCGGCTGCCGGAGCGGGAGCCTCGGCCGCGGGAGGCGGCGGGGGTGCCTGGTACTGCCCCACGGGTCCCGCGGCCGCCGCTTGCGCGGTGGCAGGGCCCGGCGCCGCCGCGGACTCCCACGACGGGCGTACGGCGCCCTGCTGCTGGTCCCGGAAGAGATGCGCGAAGGCGTCCGGCTCCTGGTGCTCCTCGCCGGCCTGGGTGACCAGGTCGTCGACGCCCACGAACTGGGTCGTACGCGGGTCCTCGCCGAACGGCATGTACTGGGTCGGACCCGCGGGCTCGGGTGCCGGGGTCTGTGCCCACACACGCGGGTCGGGGGCGTACGGCGACTGGGGCGGCTGGGCGTACAACGGCTGCTGCGGCTGGTAGGTCCCCGGAGGCGGCGGCGGATGCGCCGCACGGTCGTAGAGCGCCTCGGTGACCGGGTCCTGGGCGGAGAGATCCTGCGCCCGGTAGGGATCCTGGTCGTAGGCGTCCTGGAGGTACATGTCCGCCGGGTGCTGCGGCGGCACCTGGCCGTGCTCGGGCGGCGGGCCCTCGGGGTGACCCGAGCTGCCCGCGGCCTGGCCGCGGTCACCGTCGTACGGCGCGTTCATGGTTACCCCACCTCATCGTCCCGGGCCCACCGGCCACGACATCCTCAACGGTCCACTCTCTCACCCGTGCCGGACGGGTCGGCGCTTTCCGCTGCGGTGTCCGGTGTCGGGTCACTCGCCTGCTCCGGGTCGTCTGCTCCGGACAGAGTGCCGGACTCCTCCCCGAGACGGCCAGCGGGGCCCTCGGGGTTGTTCGGACCGTCGACCGCCTCACCGGCCTCGTCGGGGCCGTTCTCGCCGTTCTCCTGGTCTTCCCGGGCCGCCGCGCGCTTGCGCTGGGTGTACATCCGGAACCCGGCCAGGACCAGGAGCAGGACGCCGCCGCCGATGACCAGCATCACCGTGGCCGTGATCTCGGTGACCTTCACATCGAAGGTCACGGGCGCGCCGTACTCCTGGCCGTCCTGCGTGTACAGCTGGGCGATCACCGTGGTCTGGCCGTTGACGTTGGCGGACGTGCTGAACTTCACCGTCTGGCTGTGGCCGCCGGAGACCGCGATCGGCTGCTCGTAGTAGACGTTTCCGCCGATCTTGAGCCGGGTCGGATTGGTCGAGGTGAGCCGCAGTACCAGATGGTCGACGCCCTGCACCAGGTTGTTCTGCACGGTCACGGGGATCGTGGCGCTGCGACCGGAGAGCTTGGTGTCGGACTTGTCGATCAGCTTGACCTGCCCGGTCAGCGTGTCGAGATAGGCCTCGACCCCCTGACGGAAGGTGCTCGCCTCGGTGGACCGGCCGCGCCACGACGTCGACATCTCGCGGTTCAGGGCCCGGCCGAACGGCGTCACGACGCGGGACTCGTCGGTCAGGATCACCTGGAAGTTGTCGAGCTTGTCCTGCGTGCTCGCGATCTGCTCGAAGGCGGACCGCGGCAGCTCCTTCCTGCGCAGGGAGGACGGATACTTCGACGCCGACGGGATCCTGGTGGTGGCGCCCGGGTCCGGCTTGGCCTTGGCGGCCGCCGTGAGCTCCTGGGACTGGGACCAGTTCCCGCTCTGGAGGGCGCTCAGCGCCGCGGCCATCGCCTGGGCCTGGCTCCCGGTCGGCATACGCTGCGGGGCCACGACCACGCTGCGCTGCTTGTCCGTCTGAAGGCCGAGCGTGAGGCTCTGGGCGAGGAACTGCTGCACGGCGAGCGTGGAGTCCGCGGCCTTCGTCAGATCGCCCTGGAAGGCCGTGGACAGCCGTCCGTCCGCGACCACCGCCGTGGTGCCACCGCCGACCGGGCGGCCCGCCGAGGGCGTGTAGGACAGGCCCCCGGTCTCCCTCAGGCTGTCACTGCGGGCGATCACCTTGTCGGCGCCCGCGGACGTGGCGACCTTGACGATCGACGGGTCGACGGCGCCGTCCACGGGCCAGGCGAATTCCGTGCTCGGCGTCACGTGGAGGATCGGCTCCACCGTGTTGGCGACGACGTCGGAGGCCGCCTTGAGGTGACTGAGCGAGCCGCTGACGCTCGTGCCGTTGCGGGCGAGGGAGGCCAGGTCCGGGTCGGCGAAGGGCAGGGCGACCACTTCCTTGTCCACCACCGCCTTCTGAAGTTCCGCGAGCCACTGCTTGGCGACCGTCTGGTGGGTGCCCGCCGTGGTGGTGTCTCCCTCGCCCCGGACCCGGTAGCTGCGGGTCATCGCGTCGACGGAGGCGAGCAGGTCCGGGTCGATCACCCACGTGACGTCGAGGTTCTTCCCCAGGGACAGAAGCTGGTCGAGCCGGCCACCGGGAGAGATCTCCCCAGCCAGGTCGTCGTTGAGGAAGACCGGCGTCTGCTGTTCGTTCGAGCCGGTCTCCGCCGTCATGTGGACGCTCGAGACGAGCGGCCACATGACCGTCGTCTTCGTCCTCGTGTCCGCCTCGCCCGGCTGCCACGGCAGGAACGTCCGCTGGATGCCCAGCTCCCGTTCCCACGGCTGCGCGGCCGTCTGCCCGGAGAGCGAGACGCCGAGCGGGTAGACCCCGTCCTCACCGAGATCGAGTTTGTCGACCGGTACGGAGATGCTGAAGTGCTGCGCGACGCCGGGAGCGAGCTTGGCGAACTCCTCCACATACTTGTCGCCGACCTCCGAGCCGTCCGAGCTGGAGACCCGGTCGGCGTGGTCGGCGGCGTTGTCGATCGCCGAGCGGGTCGTCAGGACCGATCCCACCCGCAGGCCGACGTGGGCGTCGCTGATCGACTGCTTGCCGTTGTTGGTCACCGTGCCGGAGACGGTCACGGTGTCCCCGTCGGTCGGTGCGGACGGGGTGAGGGTGTCGATGGAGACGGACACCGTCCGGGAGCCGGAGGCGGCCCGTACGGAGTCCTGTGCGGCTGCCTGAGCGGACGTGGCGGCGGGCAGCTGGACCAGACCGGCCAGCAGTGGCGCCCCTGCGAGCAACGCCCCGGTGCGCCGCAGCCACCGGCGGGCAGGTGAGGGACTGGTCCCCTGGAAGTCTGCCGCCTCGGCCACGCGCTCGCCCGTCCCTCGTCGTCGTCAGTGGTCGTCGGAATGTGCGTCCACGCATGGTAACGATGCGCGCTGAGGGGAAGTGCCGCGGACCGGTCCACAAGATCGGGGCGGGGGCGGCGGTCCGCCCCCCTATCTGCTCATATAAAGAGGAGCGGCGATGTATGTCACAAGGGCATGTCTTGTGCGCCTATCGGAGTGGATGTCCAGGCCGCTTAATGCGGGCGCCCCCGGCCGCCCGGGCCACGTACCCTCTTCTGTTGTGCCGAACGCCAATGAAGACACCTCCAGTGCCCTGAGCCAGGTGCAGCACCACGCGGTCAGTGAGCTGCTGCGGGTCGCTCCTGTCGCCGACGACCTCGCCCGCCGCTTCCAGGAGGCCGGGTTCTCACTCGCCCTGGTAGGGGGTTCGGTCCGGGACGCGCTGCTCGGCCGGCTCGGCAACGACCTGGACTTCACGACGGACGCCCGACCCGAGGACGTTCTGAAGATCGTGCGGCCGTGGGCGGACGCCCTCTGGGAGGTCGGGATCGCCTTCGGCACGGTCGGGGCGCAGAAGGACGGCTACCAGATCGAGGTGACCACCTACCGGTCCGAGGCGTACGACCGGACCTCGCGCAAGCCCGAGGTCTCGTACGGCGACTCCATCGAGGAGGACCTCGTCCGCCGCGACTTCACGGTGAACGCGATGGCCGTGGCGCTGCCGGCGAAGGAGTTCATCGACCCGCACGGCGGGCGTGAGGACCTCGCCGCCCGTGTGTTGCGGACCCCGGGTACCCCGGAGGACTCGTTCTCCGACGACCCGCTGCGGATGATGCGGGCCGCCCGGTTCGCAGCCCAGCTCGACTTCGAGGTCGCTCCCGAGGTCGTCACCGCGATGAGCGAGATGGCCGGACGCATCGAGATCGTCTCGGCGGAGCGGGTACGGGACGAGCTGAACAAGCTCATCCTGTCCGCGCACCCGCGCAAGGGGCTGAGCCTGTTGGTCGACACCGGACTGGCCGAGTACGTGCTGCCCGAGCTGCCGGCCCTGCGTCTGGAGAGCGACGAGCATCACCGGCACAAGGACGTTTACGAGCACACCCTGATCGTTCTGGAGCAGGCGATCGCGCTGGAGCGGAACGGTCCCGACCTCACGCTCCGGCTGGCCGCGCTGTTGCACGACATCGGCAAGCCGCGCACCCGCCGCTTCGAGAGCGACGGCCGGGTCTCCTTCCACCACCACGAAGTGGTCGGGGCGAAGATGACCAAGAAGCGCATGACGGCGCTCAAGTACTCCAACGAGCTGGTGAAGGACGTCTCGCAGCTCGTCGAACTCCACCTGCGCTTCCACGGTTACGGAACCGGCGAGTGGACGGACTCCGCCGTCCGCCGCTACGTCCGTGACGCCGGCCCCCTGCTCGACCGCCTCCACAAGCTGACCCGCTCGGACTGCACCACGCGCAACAAGCGCAGGGCGGCCGCTCTCTCGCGCGCCTATGACGGCCTGGAGGAGCGCATCGGGCAGCTGAAGGAAAAGGAAGAGCTGGACTCCATCCGGCCCGACCTCGACGGCAACCAGATCATGGAGATCCTGGGCGTCGGCCCGGGCCCGGCTGTCGGCCGTGCGTACAAGCATCTCCTGGAGCTTCGGCTGGAGAACGGGCCGACGGAGCATGACGCGGCGGTGGCGGCGCTCAAGGAGTGGTGGGCCGAGCAGGTCTGAGGACACAGAGAGCGGGGGCATGTTTCACGTGAAACATGCC